>NZ_FRXO01000006.1 GCF_900148505.1 Pseudoxanthobacter soli DSM 19599
ACGCGCTCGCGCTGGCGCCTGACGGCCTGTTCGTGGGCGCGGACCTCGGCGGCCCACCCGGCGAACTCCCCTGCCCTCACGACGAGGGGGGCGAGATCGAAGCCGAAGGCCTCGGCGATGGCGCCGCCGGCGGCCTTGCGGGCGTAACGCTTGCCGTTTGGGCTGTCGCGGCGGATGACGAGGCCGCAATCGACCAGCTGGGCCAGGTGCCGGCGCAGCGTTGCCGGCGCCATGCCGTTGGCACGCAGGATGAGCTCGCGGTTCGAGGGGAACACGACGAGCGCGTCGCCTGAGAGTTCGGCCTCCGGAAAGAAGCTGAGCAGGGCGTTGAGGACGCTGAGGGCCCTGTCGGACACGCCGATGCGATGGCGGGCGACACGCACGGTGTCGAACACCTTCCACTTGTTGACCGCGAGGTCCGGGGCGCGTTCGCGCGCGGCCATCTGCGCTGCCACATGGGCGAGCGTCAGCGACCGCCGCCCGAACGGCGTCGTCGCAATATGCCTCTCCATCTCTTTCACCTATCGCCAGGCAAAAGAAATCGGCTCGCCTAAACGGCGCAGTGCCCAACGGGCCTTGACTGCGATTCGCGGAAGTGATTCTCTGTCAGTCGCCAAACGTGAAGAGGGCTTCCGGGACGGGAACGTTTCGGGGGCCTTTTTCTTTGCCGCGTCTCTCCTTGTTCGGTTGCGGGTTACGCGGGTTCACACATCCTGCCGGCGCAAGAACGCGGCATAGATCTCGGGCAGATTCTCGACCAGATAGGCGCCGAAATCGGGGGCAGCCTGGGGATCGAGGGTCAGGCGCAGGCCGGCACGGCCTTCCTCCACCTGGGCGAGCCGGCGGCCGCGATCGTCGGTGACGACACGCGCCGGCGCGGATTTCGGCGCCTTCGGCGTCAGCGCCTTCAGGAGACGCAGGAAACGGGCGTCGCTGTCGAGCCCGACGAAACCGTCCGACGCGATGACGGAGCGCCACGCATCGGCGCTGTCGCGCACCTTTCCCGCCAGTTCCTCCCAGCGCGGCCGGCCGACCTTGGGCGCGGGCCCGATCGCCAGAATCAGCGGCTCCGGCACCGAGCGGGCCACCGCGATCATGGTGGAGAGATTGCCCTTGTGCTGGCCGAGCGCCGCCATCAGCGCCGTCCGCGAGAAGCCGCGATCTTCGAGGCGTGCCGCGAACAGCGCCCGCTCGATGAAGGACAGGTCACGGCGCTCGATATTTTCCTTGCCCTGGGCGACCGCCAGCTCCTCGTCGCTGAGGGAACGCACCACGGCCCTGACCGGCCGGCCGAGACGGCGCACCGCCTCCAGACGCCGGTGACCGTAGGCGACCTGATAGCGCCCCGCCTCGGCGGGGTGCGGACGCACGAGAATCGGCACCAGCTGGCCGTGCTCGGCGATGCTCGCCTGCAGTTCGTCATCGTCGCCGCGCTCGTCGGCGATGCGGTCGCGAATGAACGAGGGATCGACCACGCCGGGATCGAGATCGATCACCTGCCCGCCGGCTGCGAGTTGCGCCCGCAGGGCACGGGCCTCGTCCACTTCCTGCGTCAGCCCTTGCAGCGAAAGGCCCATCGCCTTCAGCGAACCGGACTTCGCCGGCGCGGACCTGGCGGACGCGGGCGTGGCGGACGCGGGCGTGGCCTGCGCAACACCGGGTTGGGCAACACCGGCCGGACCGGACGTTGCGGAAGCCCCCTCCCCTGCCCCGCCCGTCTTGTCTTCGGCCGGAGGCATCACGATGGGGGCCATCATCGCGCGCAGCGCGTCGCGTCTCTTGCTCATCCCGCCCTCCCCCAGGCTTCCCGGACCAGGGCCTCGATCTCACCGTTCAGGCCGTCGAGGGATTCGATCGCCCTGTCGTAGGTCGCGCGGATGAAATTCTCGCGCGCGATCTCGTAGAGCGTCTGCTTGGTGAGACCGGCGTCGGAGATCGCGGTCGATTTCAGCATCGGCGTCGTCAGGACGCGGGACCCGAACAGGCTGCGCATCAGCCCCACGATCTGGGCCTGCGGGCCGTCCGTCGGCTCGAAGCGGGTGATGACATAGCGGAAGAAGTCGTAATCGGCGTCGCCGCCCGCCTGCTCGACCACGTCGAGCAGATCCGCCGTCATATGCAGGAACTGGCTCATCGACGCCACGTCGAGCATCTGCGGATGCACGGTGACGAGCACGCTGCGCGCGGCGCAGAGCGCCGAAAGCGTCAGGAAGCCGAGCGACGGCGGGCAATCGAGGATGACGACGTCATAGTCCGCTTCGACCGTCTGCAGCGCCGTGGCGACGCGAGAGAAGAACATGCGGTCGGACGCGCTGGCGCTCTGGGCGAGCACGCGCGGCGTATCGTGCTCGAAGTCCTGCAGCTCCAGATTCCCCGGCACGATGTCGAGCCCCGGGAAATAGGTGCTGCGGATCACCTCCGACAGCGGACGGCGGGCCTCGTCGTAGCGGATCGCGCCGTAGAGCGTCTCGTTCTCTTCGAGATCGAATTCGGGCTGGAGACCGAACAGGGCCGAAAGCGACGCCTGGGGATCGAGGTCTATGGCGAGGGTGCGATAGCCGCGGAGCGCGAAATATTGCGCGACGTGCGCGGCCGTCGTGGTCTTGCCGGATCCGCCCTTGAAGTTGGTGACCGCGATGACCTGGAGATGCTCGCCCGCCCGGCGCACCGGCGAATAGGCCGGCTTGGAGCGCGCCAGCGTGCGGCGGAGTTCATGGATCTGGTCGAGGGAGAACAGCCGCCGGCCGCGGCTCGTCTTCTCCGCCTCGGGCGCCTCGCCGGCCAGCGAGAGATGGCGGATATAGGCGTCGGACACCCCGATCAGCTTTGCGGCTTCGCCGGAGGTGAACTTCCGCAGTTCCTTCGCGGAGGTCGGCGGGAACGCCCGGGCGCGCAGTTCCTTGAGCTGCGCGCTCAGAATCTCGGCATCGGCTTCGATCAGCCGCGTCAACGACTTTCCGCGCCGGGTCTCGCTGCCCGGAGCCTCGCCGCCCGGACCCTCGCCACCTTGAGCCTCGCGCCGAGGCGCGTCGATTTCCATCGGATGCATATTAACGCTCGACGCCGGAATTTCGCTTTCTCAGCGTAAATTCAGGCCAATGCCTGAGTCGGTCAAGCGATTATGCGTTAATGAAAGCTGAACGATGCCCGCGGCTGTGCGAATCCCGAGATCCGGGCACGGCCGGTAACGTTCCGGCTGCGGCGCTGTCTTGTTCTCAGCTGAGAACGGCAGGCGGGCGAATCACTCAAAGGCCTCGCATCGGATCTTAGCGGACGAGATCCGCGGAGGCTAGCGCCACGCCCCGGCGCGGCAGGACAGATCGCGGCGCAGGCTCGCCCCCACCGAGCGGGCATAAAAAAGGCCCCTTCCCCGCCGGCACCGACGCCGCAAGGAAGAGGCCCCTTTTCCGAAAACGTCTGGCGCTCAGTCGGGCCAGCGCAGCGCTCCGCTCACAGGCTTGCGCGCCGGCTGCATCGCACCTTCCGGGCGGTCTTTGCTCGTCAGAACGTCGCGCAGCGCTTTTGCGACGATCTCCGCCTCACCGGGATGCAGATTGCAGGGGTCGAGGAAGAAGTGTCCCCGCTCGACCTCGTGATTGCGCACGATGATGGGCGGCGAGCCAGCCGCCAGCGTCGCCGCCAGCCCCGCGGCGCTGAAGCCGCTTTCCGGCAGCACGTTCACCTCGATGCGGTCGAGGGGATTGTCGGTCGGGTCGGGAATGATGTGGGCTTCGATCCCCGGCAGCCCTTCGAGCGCCTTGAGCCAGAGGTGCAGCGCGGCGGTCTCGCGCGCGCGGATGCCGGCATGGTCGCGGCGCTCCCACACGTCGAGGGCCGCCATCACGCCCGCCACCGTCTCCTTACCCACCTTCATGCCGCGTCCGATGCCGCGATTCTGGAGATAGGCGGCACGGACCAGATCCTTCCGGCCGGCGACGAGGCCGCTGGTCGGCCCGCTCAGGAACTTGTGACCGCTATAGATGACGATGTCGGCGCCGCGGGCGAGGAAGCCGCGCAGATCGTATTCCGATGCCGCGTCGACGATGACGGGAACGCCCTTGGCGTGGGCGATCTCGCAGACCTCCTCCAGCGACAGCATCCCGTACTGCACCGTGTGGTGGGCGACGACATAGAGCACGGCGGCTGTCGCGGGCGTGATCGCCTCGTCGACGTGATAGGACTGGGCGACACTGACGGTGCCGGCGGGAATGACCTTGGCACCGGCGAGCCGGATCGACTGATCGACGGCCGCGCCGTAGTTCACGATGTGGCCGAGCTGGATGATCACCTCGTTCTTGAGGCCCGTGGTGTCGTCCGGCAGCCGCTCGATGGCGAGCAGGCGGGTTCCGGTCATCGCGCCGGCGATCGCCATCGCGATGCCGCTGGCGCAGGACGCGGTGACGAAACCGGCCTCGGCACCGGTCAGCCGCGCGATGGTGGCGGAGGCCTTGCGCTGCAGGTCGTCCATCTCGACCCATTGCGGCGCCATCTCCGCCATCGCCTGGATGGCCTCCGGCACGATGATGGACGCGCCGAGCGCCGTCATGGTGCCGGACACGTTGATGATCGGGCGAAGACCGAGGCGTTCGCGGATCGGAAGGTTGGAGCGGTCGGGATGAGACATCACGGTTGTTCCTGAGGACGCGAAAGAGGGCAGGGGAGGCGTTGCGGCGGATCAGTCGTCGACTTCGATGACGGCCTCGATCTCGACGCTGATATTGCCGGGCAGCGAGCCGACGCCGATGGCGGAGCGGGCATGACGCCCGCGCTCGCCGAAGACGTCGATGAAGAGGTCCGAGCAGCCGTTGACGACGGCCGGATGGGCGCCGAAATCGGCGGCCGCGTTGACGAAGCCGAGCAGCTTGACGATGCGGCGCACGCGGGTGAGATCGCCGAGCGCGTCGTGCATCACCGCGAGAAGGTTGAGCCCCGTCAGTCTGGCATGGGCGTAGGCCGCCTCGGTCGCGACGTCGATGCCCACCTTGCCGGTGTGCATGAAGCCGTCGTGCTCGCGCGGGCCCTGGCCGGACAGGAACATCAGCGGTCCGCAGCGCACGTGCGTCATGAAATTGCCGATCGGTTCCGGCGGAGACGGCAAGGCGAGGCCGATCGCGGCGAGCCGGTCATAAGGGGACATCGGATAAAGCTCCGTTCTGCACGTCGACGCGAGGAGGCCATCGCCCGACTCATCTCACGGGGGAGGCCGGGCCTTGCACGCACCCCGCACGGATCGCAGCGATCAGGACGAGAGATTGCGCATAAACTATTGATATATAACAATATTATGGAGGCGAAGGGCATTCCGCCCGACCGGGAGGAGTCCGGTCGGGCGTCAGATGTGGCTGGCGCGGAAGCGCGCCAGAAAGGCGCCGAGGCGCTCGTTGCCGGCGGTGTTCGCCACCAGTTCGGCGGGCGGACCCTCGGCCGCGACAGCGCCATCGGCCATGAACACGATGCGATGGCTGGCGTCGCGAGCGAAGGCGATCTCGTGGGTGACCATCAGCATGGTCATGCCGTCACCCGCGAGGCTGCGCACCACGTCGAGCACCTCGCCGACGAGTTCGGGGTCTAGCGCGGAGGTGATTTCGTCGAGCAGCAGGATCTTCGGGTCCATCGCCACCGCGCGGGCGATGCCGACGCGCTGCTGCTGGCCGCCGGAAAGCTCGCCGGGCAGACTGTCGGCCTTGTGGCCGAGGCCGACGCGGCCGAGCCAGTGCTCGGCGATAGAGCGGGCCTCGGCCTTGCCCTTGCCGCGCACCCGCCGCAGGCCCAGCATCACGTTCTCGGCCGCCGTCAGGTGCGGGAACAGGTTGAACTGCTGGAACACCATGCCGGTCTCGGCGCGCATGCGGGCAAGGTCGCGCTCGCCGCGCCGCCGCCGCCCCTCTCCGTCGGAGAAGCCGACCTCGGCGCCGTCGATGCGGATCGAGCCGCCGTCGTAGGTCTCCAGGAAGTTGACGCAGCGCAGCAGCGTGGTCTTGCCCGAGCCGGACGGCCCGATGACGGTGACAACCTCGCCCCGGCTCACGTCGAGATCGACCGAACGCAGGACATGGTGGGAACCGAACGACTTCGACAGTCCCCGGATGGCGAGCAAAGGCGGCGGACCGGCCTCGGTGACGGACACGGACATTGCGGTCTCACTCCCGGACATAGGAGAAATGCGCTTCGAGGCGGCGGCTCGCCAGCGACAGGGAATAGTTGACGACGAAATAGATCAGCGCCCCGAACACATAGAGCGGCAGCGCCTCGTAGGTCCGACCGATCACCTGGTTGATGGCGTGCATCAGGTCGGTGACGCCGAGCAGGGAGATCAGCGCGCTGCCCTTGACGGCATCGGTCACGCCGTTGATCCACGGCGGCAGGAACCGCCGCACCGCCTGGGGCAGGATCACATATCGCAGACGGTCGACGAAGGTGAGGCCGATGGCCTTGGCCGCCTCGTCCTGACCGCGCGGGATCGAACGCACCGCGCCGCGGACGTTCTCCACCACCTGCGCCACCTTGAACAGCACGAGCGCGATGATGGCCGCCGTCAGCGCCGGCAGGTTGATGTGCAGCGCCGGCAGGCCGTAATAGACGAAGAAGATCAGCACCAGCACCGGGATGCCCCGGATGGTGTCGCTCATGATCCGCACCGCCCAGCGCACCGGCCACGGCCCGTAGACGAGGCCGATGCCGAGCACCAGCCCGAGCGCCAGCGACACCACGACGACCACCAGCGAGACATAGAGCGTGACCAGGAAGCCCTGGACCAGGAACGGCGCGGCGTAGACGATCGCATCGATCATGTCAGCGCTCCACCTTGAAGTGCCGCTCGAGAAGCCGCAGGCCGAACAGAAGAACGTAGCCCGTGACGAGATACATCCCGGCCGTCACGAGGTAGACCTCGACGATTCTGAAAGTGTTAAGGTTAATCCACTGCGCCCCGAAAGTAAGTTCCGGCACGGAGATGACGGACGCGACGGACGTGTCCTTGAACAGCGAGATGAACGTGTTCGAAAGAGAGGGCAGGGATATGCGGAACATCGTCGGCAGCCGGACATCGACGAGCCGTTGCCATGGCGTGAGCCCGATCGCCTTGGCCGCGTCGAGCTGCCCCCGGGGGACGGCATCGAGCCCGGCCCGGAACACCTCCACGAGGTGGGCGCCGGCATAGACCGCGAGCGTCGCGACGAACGACGTCGTCGCGCTGTAGCGGATGTCGACCACGGTCGGCAGGCCATAGAACACGAGGTAGACGAGCAGGATCAACGGCACGTTGCGGATGAACTCGACATAGGCCGAGATCGCGGTTCTGACCGCGCGTCCGCCGGAAACATACCAGACCGCGAGCGTGAGGCCGATCACGACGCCGATGGCGATCGCGAGCACGGCGAGCTCCAGGCTGAGCAGGAGGCCGTCCCACAGGCGGTCGAAGTGACGCCAGATCAGCGTGAAATTAAGGCGATACATCAAGTCCGTCCATCAGCCGGGCAAGCCGCCGGAACGGACGGAAGGCAGACCGCCCTCCATCCGCGGGGAGCCACAACGGGCGCCGGCAAGGCGGCCGTTGCGGCAGGGCAGGGCGCCGAGACCGGCGGATCAGATGGTCGGGAAGCCCGGCTTCCGGACGGGCGCGTCCAGGCCGAAATAGTCCTTGAAGGCCTTGTCGTAGAGCCCGGTCTCGTGACCGAACATCGCCACCATGAAGGTGGTGTTGACGAACTGCAGCCAGTCGAGATCGTCCTGACGCAGCGCCGCACCGTAGAGCATGCTGTACCAGCTCTTGCCCGCGTCGAAATAGCGGTCCGGATTGCGCGAGGCGAGCCAGCGCACGGTGGACAGGTCGACCGCCGCCGCGTCCACGCGCTTGGAATCGAGCGCCTGGAGCACGTTCGCCTGGGTATCGAGCTGCATCACCTCGGCCTGGGGCAGCACGGTGTGGACCGACTGCTCGGCGTCGACGTTCTGCAGGATCGAGACCCGGGTCGACGAGCCGCCGGCGAGCAGTTTGTCGAAGGTGCGGTTCTCCGCATCCGGCCGCGTCAGCAGCGCGACGCCCTCGACATAATAGGGGCGGGAGAAGTTGATGAGCTGCGCCCGCTGGGCGGTGATCGTCATGAACTGGATCGAAATATCGACTTTTCCGGTCACGACGTTCGGAATACGCTGGGCCGGATCCTGGAGGACGAATTCGACCTTGTTCTCGTCGTCGAACAGCCCCTTGGCCAGGATGCGCCCCATGGTGATGTCCATGCCGACGAGCTGGCCCGCCTCGTTCTCGAAGTGCCACGGCGCATTGGTGCTGCCGGTGCCGACGAGAAGCTTGCCGCGGTCGAGCACCGTGTGCAGCAGGCTGTCGCTCGCCGCCTGGGCCTTGGCCTCCTGCGGCGTGAGCGTCGTCGCCGCACCGGCCACGAGGCCGGCCGTCGCGAGGCCGGCAGCGCCGAACTTCAGGAAGTCGCGCCGCTTGGCGAGCGCCGCATCCGAACGCCCGTCCTTCATTCGCTCGCCTTTGGAAATCTCGTCCGTGATCTCGTCCATGACGTTCCCCGTGCTGGTAACCGTTCCCGTTGACCGGCTGTTTCCCGACCGGAAGGACCGCGCCGTGAATTAGCGCTATCCAAACCCACAAGTGTCTATTATATGAGACATTCGTTTCTTGTGTTGGACAGATGATAGCACCGATTCACCGGCTCGCAAGGTGCGGGGGACCATTCCGTTGACGAAAGTGATGACGAAGGACGCCGCCGGCACGCCACCTGCCAAAGCCGGTGAGCGCGAGCGCGGCATAGACCGCGTCCTGCAGTTGTTCGAATATCTGCACCACCACCGCCAGCCGATCCGCATCGGCGCGCTCGCGAAGGGCCTGAATGCGCCCCGTTCCACCATCTACAATCTGGTGAACGCGCTGGTGGAGGGCGGTCTTCTGGAGATCGTCGACGACGAGGGCCGCGTCTTCTTCGGCAAGACGATCTATCTCTACGGCTCGCACTACATGCGGGAGAACGAGCTGGTGCGCCGCGGCCGCGAGGCGGTCGACCGCCTGTCGCGCGAGACCGGGGAGACGGCCGAGCTCTGCATGCTGCAGAACGGGCGCTACACCATCATCCACATGTGCCAGGGCGACCGCACGTTCCGCATCAGCTCGGCGATCGGGCTGCAGATTCCGATTCCGTGGACGGCCTCGGGCCGCCTGCTGCTGGCCCATCTCGACGCCGACGAGATCCGCACGCTGATCCGCGACGAGGACCGGGTGCTGCCGGACGGCCGCGAGGTGGAGACGGAGGAATTCCTGTCCTCCGTCGCCGAGGCGCGCCGGAACGGCTACTGCACCACGGTCGGACTGATCGATGCCTTCACCATGTGCATCGCGGCGCCGATCTACGGCGCGAGCGGAAAGGTGGAGGCGACCATCTGCTTCGTCGTTCCGAAGGAGACGCCCGAAGCGCGCACGAAGGAACTCATCGCGCTGCTGCTCCAGACCGGACGGGCGCTTTCCGTCCGTCCGGAGTAAAGGCGCGGCCGCCTGCCGGCCGCGCGGTTCGACGGGAGGCGAGCGGCCTCGTCATGCCGGCGTGGGCGCATCCTCGCGCAGCAGGCCCTCGTGCTTCAGCTGCTGCCAGAATGCCGGCGGAATCGGGTGGCTGAACCAGGCGAGGTTCTGCTGCAGCTGCTCGACCGTGCGCGTTCCGGCAACGAAGCAGGGCACCGCGGGGTGCGCGACGACGAACTGCAGCGCGGCGGCGGCGAGCGGCACGCCGTGCTCGCGACACACCGCCTCGATCTTCGCGACCTTGTCGAGGATCGGCTGCGGCGCGGGGGCGTAGTTGTATTTGGCGCCCGGGCGCGCGCCGGTCGCCAGAATGCCGGAATTGAAGCCGCCGCCGACGGCGACCGCCGCGCCGCGCTCGACACAGAGCGGCAGGAAGTGGTCGAGCGCGTCCTGTTCGAGCAGGGTGTAGCGGCCGGCGAGCAGGAAGCAGTCGAAATCGCGTTGCTTCAGCGCCTCGTAGCAGACTTCCCATTCGTTGACGCCGACGCCGATCGCTTTGACGACACCCTGGCTGCGCAGCGATTCCAGCGCGCGCCACGACCCGTCCATCGCCTGCCGGAAGACCTCCGGCTGGTCGGCGCCGCGGGTGAACACGTCGATGTCGTGGATGTAGCAGATGTCGATCCGCTCCAGCCCGAGGCGCTGCAGCGAATCCTCGAAGGCGCGCATGGTGCCGTCGTAGCTGTAGTCGAACACGAGATTGAACGGCGCGGCGTTCGCCCATGGCGTAAAATCGATGCTGGCGCGCGGGGCGGGCGCGAGCCGGCGGCCGACCTTGGTCGAGAGCACGAAGGAATCGCGCTCCTTCCAGCGCAGGCTGTAGCCGGTTCGGTATTCGGCGAGCCCATGGCCGTACATCGGCGCGGTGTCGTAGTGGCGCACCCCGGCATCCCAGGCGGCGTCGAACATCGCCTCGGATTCGCGCTCCGGCACGGGGCGGAAGATGTTGCCGACCGGCGCGGTGCCGAAGGCGAAGGCCGTCACCGGCAACCCGCTGCGGCCGAAGGGCCGGCGCTCATCTGGCTTCATTGTTTCTCTCCCGGATCTCTCGATGATCTCGTTCTGTGAAGCGGATCGGTCTCTGGGACCGCGTCCGTAACGGTGCGTGCCCGCAGGCGGAGGCAGAGGGTATGGCGGGAAGCGTCCCGCTCAATCCCACTCCGGCGCCCACGGCACCAGCGAGCGGTCGACGATGCGGTAGCCCGTCGCCTGCAACCGGTCGATCGCGGCCATGTCGATCGAGGACAGGGTGAAGTCCATCACGTCGAAATTGGCGGCGATGTTGGCCGGTTTGGTCGACATGGTGTTGAGGCTGACGCCCTTCTGCAGGATCCAGCGCAGCACCACCTGCGCGGCCGTTTTGCCGTAGGCCGCACCGATCTCGCCGAACAGCGGATATTTGAACACCTCGCCGCGCGCGACCGAACAATAGGAGGAAAGCGGGATACCGGTCTCCGCCGCCGCTGCGAGGAGGACGCTCTGGTCGAGAAGGGGATGAAACTCGACCTGATTGGTCACGATCGGCGCCGACACGGCATCGCGCGCCTCGCGCATCTGCCGGGCGGTGAAGTTGGAGACGCCGATCTCCCGCGTCAGGCCCGCCTCCCGGGCGCGTTCGAGAAGCCGCACCGACGGTACCACGCCGTCGAGCGCCGGCCAGTGCAGCAGCAGAACGTCGACCTGGTCGACGCGCAGCGCCTTCAGGCTCTCCTCGACCGACGGCAGGAACCGCGCCTCGTCGAAATTGTCCGGATGCACCTTGGTGGTGATCAGAAGTTCGTCGCGCGGAATCGGACCGGCGGCGAGCGCCGCGCCGACATCCGCCTCGTTCTCATACATCTGCGCGGTGTCGAACGCGCGATAGCCCGTCTCGAGCGCCGCTGCGATCGCCTCGGCGAGCACTGTCCCCGTCAGGGGATAGGTGCCGAACCCGCGCTCGTAGCTGTTGCGGAAATAGATGCCCACTGCCGTATTCCTCCCGCCTCGCCGGATACATCCGGCCGCCCAGCCAGTCCCCGGATCGTCGCTCCGGCCGGGGTTAAGGCGCACGCTAATCGACTATATGGTTAGTTACAAGTCGGTCGTTCCGGCAGAAAAAACGCCTTTTCTGTCAAGGCGATTTGACCAGACGGCTCCCGCCCTATCAACCCCCCCGCGCCAAAAAACGCGAACGCCACTTGCCAAGGCGAAAAGCCGACGATATTAGGTAACTGGTTAGTTGATAACGTGACGACTTCCGCCAAGGAAGCGCCAGGAAACGCAAGGGTCCGCGCACGAGCGCCGCGACCGGGGAGGAGGCTGCATGTCGTTCATCAAGACCTTCATCGAGCAGGAGAAGCTGCGTCGCCGCGACTTCCTGCTGGCGTCGGCGTTCGGCCTCGGCGCCGTGGCCGCCGGCCCGCTGCTCGGCGGCGGTCGGGCGCTCGCGGCCTCCGATCCGACGCTCGCCTGGAGCTACCGCGACCGCACCAACCCCTACTGGAATTCGATCGCATCCGGCGGCGAGGCGTTCGTCGAAAGCCTCGGCAAGCCGAAGAGCGACCTCGTGCACCTGATCAACGAAGGTTCGAGCGAGAAGTCGCTCGCCGACATCAAGGCGCTCGTGTCGAAGACCGGCGGCAACTGCGCCATCGCCTGCGATCCGAACGACTCGCCCAACTGCCGGCCCGTGGTGGAAGCGGTGAAGGCCGGCAACGGCCACATCTTCACCATCTGGAACAAGACCGACGACCTGCACCCCTGGGACATCGGCAACAGCTGGGTCGGCCACATGTCGTGGTCTGATCTGGAGCCGGCCGAGGAGACCGCCACGATCCTGTTCAAGGCGATGGGCGGCAAGGGCGCCATCGTCGGGCTCGGCGGCATCGCGGCCAACATCCCGGCCATCGAGCGCCACCAGGGCATGATGAACGCCCTGAAGAAGTTCCCGGACATCAAGCTGCTCGACTATCAGGCCGCGGACTGGAACACGACCCGCGCCAACGAGATCATGTCGAGCTATCTCACGACCTACGGCGACGAGATCACCGGTGTGTTCTGCGCCAACGACACCATGGCGTTCGGCGCCATCGAGGCGCTGCGGGCCGAGGGCCTCGCCGGCAAGATCCCGGTTGTCGCCTATGACGGCGCCGCGCAGGCGATCGACTATCTCCTCAGCGGCGATCTGCTCGCCACCGTCTACACCAATCCCTACTGGGGCGGCGGCATCGCGCTCTCGCTCGCTTATTATGCGGCGATCGGCGCCTTCGACCCGAGCAAGGAACCGCACAGCCATCGCGAGTTCTACGGGCCGACCATCCTCGTCACGCCCAAGGACGCGCTGGCCTTCCGCGCCCAGTATATCGAGTCCAATCCGAAATATGACTGGAAGGACTTCTTCGGACCGACCAAGGGCGAGATCAAGTACAACCGCTACTGATCCGTCCGCCGGCGGAGAGGCTGGCGCGCCGCACATCCGCATGGCCACGGGCCATGCGGGCTTGCGTTGTAGGCTTGCGTTGCGCGCTTGCGACGGCCGCCGCTCGGGATACTCGACACACACCAGCAGAAACCCGGCAGTCCGGCCCTCAAACGAGGCCCGGTCTGCCCAACGGAGCCGATGCCGGCGCGCGCAGTCTCGCGCAAGCCGGTACAGGCCGGGGAAACAGCCGTGGCGTTCATTCTCACCGAAAGGCGTCCGCTTGCCGGACCGAACCTGCGAAAATGGGCGCCGCTGCTGGTGCTCTTGGCGATCTGCATCGTCTTCACGCTGATCAACCCGAACTTCATGTCCGTGCGCAACATCGCGCGCATCGGCATCATCGCCGCGCCCTCGCTGCTGATCGCCATCGGCGTCAGCTTCATCATCATCATGGGGTCCATCGACCTGTCGATGGAGGGCACGGTGGCGTTCTGCGCGGTGGTGTTCGCCACCGCCTTCCTCGCCCTCGGCGGCACGCTCGCGACGGGATGGGCCGCGATCCCGCTCGCCCTCGTGGTCGGCACCCTGGTCGGCCTCGTCAACGGCCTCATCCACGTGAAGCTCAAGATCCCGTCGTTCATGGCGAGCCTCAGCATCGGCTTCGTCGGCCTCGGCGCGACCTACATCCTCTCCGGCGGCTACCGCATCACCGTGCAGGACCCGACATTCCGCTCGCTCCTCACCGTGCGCGTGCTGGAAATGCCGCTGATGGTCTATGTGGCGCTCGCCGGGCTCGCGTTCGCGTGGTTCATCGAGACCCGCACCGTGCTCGGCCGCAACATCTACGCCATCGGCGGCGGCGAGGAACTGGCGAAGGCGAGCGGCCTCAATGTCGGGCGCGTCCGCATCGCGGCGTTCGGCCTCGCCGGCCTGTTCTACGGCCTGGGCGCGCTGCTCTCGGTCGCCCGCATCGGCATCGCCGACGGCGACTCCGGCTCCAACCAGATGTTCACCGCGATCACCGCCGTGGTGGTCGGCGGCACGTCGCTGATGGGCGGCAGCGGCGGCGTGCTCAACACGCTGGTCGGCGTGCTGATCGTCGCCGCCATCACCAACGGCATGATCGTGGCCGGCCTGCCGAGCTACGTGCAGAGCGGCGTGCTCGGCGTCATCGTCATCGTCGCGGTGGGCCTTTCCACCAACCGCGCCGCGAACCTTCTCGTGAAGTGAGGCGGGCGCCATGTTCGAACTGCGCCAGGTGGCGAAGAGCTTTCCCGGGGTGCGCGCGCTGCGCGGCATCGACTTCCACGTGGGCCACGGCGAGATCGTCGGCCTCGTCGGCGAGAACGGCGCCGGCAAGTCGACGCTGATGAAGATCATCTACGGCGCCTATCGTCCCGACGAGGGCGAAGTGTTGATCCATGGCGAGCCGGTGCGGTTCGAAAGCCCGCGCCAGGCCATGGAACGCGGCATCGGCATGGTGTTCCAGGAACAGTCGACCATCTCCAACCTGTCGGTGATGGAAAACATCTTCCTCGGCTTCGAGAAGCAGTTCACGCGGCGCGGCGTGATCGACTGGAAGGCGATGGCCGCCGCCGCCCGCCACCAGCTCGCCAAGGTGCGCCTCGACATCGACCCGGCGACGATCACCGGAACGCTCTCCTTCGCCGAGCGCCAGCTCGTGGAACTCGCCAAGGTGCTGACGCTGGAAGAGCGCGTCGACGGCGACCTCGTGATCCTGCTCGACGAACCGACCTCGGTGCTGTCGAAGGACGAGGTGCAGATGCTGTTCGCGCTCGTGCGCGACCTGCGCTCCCGCGCCTCGTTCATCTTCGTCTCCCACCGCCTCGACGAGGTGATCGACATCTCCGACCGCATCTACGTCTTCAAGGACGGCGAGGTCGTCGGCGAGATGACCAAGGCCGAGGCGGATGTCGAGACCATCCAGCACCGCATGGTCGGCCGCGACATCAACAAGGAATATTACCGCGAGCATCTGCAGAAGCCCTACGACGACAGCCGCACCCTGATCGAGGTCGAGGGGCTATCGCGCGCCGGGCACTACCGCAACGTGTCGTTCGCGCTGCATCCCGGCGAGGTGCTGACGCTGGTCGGCACGGAAGGCTCCGGCCGCGAGGCGATCATGCGCACGCTGTTCGGCCTGGAGCGCCCCCACCTCGGCCACATCACCGTGAAGGGCAAGCCGGTCGACCGCCACAGCGCCCCGGACAGCGTCGCCCGCGGGCTCGCCTATGTGCCGCGCGAGCGCAAGATCGAGGGCATCGTCGCCGGCATGTCGGTGTCGGAGAACATGACGCTGCCGCAGCTCGCCCGCTACAGCCGCGGCGGCGTGCTGAAGAGCGCGGACGAACGCAGGCTTGCCCGCGACTGGATCGGCACCCTCTCGATCAAGACGCCCTCGGAGAACGCCGATTGCGGCAACCTCTCCGGCGGCAACCAGCAGAAGGTGGTGCTGGCCAAATGGCGCAGCGCCGGCTCGGACATCATCCTGCTCGACCACCCGACCCGGGGCCTCGACATCGGCGCCAAGGAAGACGTCTACGACATGGTGCGGGCGATGTGCGCCGACGGCTGCGGCATCGTGCTGATCGCCGACACGCTGGAGGAAGCCATCGGCCTCTCCCACACCATCCTCGTCATCAAGGACGGCGACGTGCGCAAGCGCTTCGACTGCGCGCCCGGCAGCAAGCCGGGGCTCTACGATCTCGTCCACCACATGGTTTGAGGGTCAGTCCATGGTCTCGCTCAAGGCAACGGCCTCCAAGGAGATGGCCTCCAAGGAAATGGCGCCCGGACAGGTGGCGAAGGGATCCGCCGCGTCGCAGTTCTCAGGCGCGCCGCGCGGCCTGATGGCCTACAAGGCGTTCTTCCCGCTGATCACGCTCGCCGTTCTCGTCGGGCTGGTCGGGCTGCTCGACAGTTCCTTCCTGCGGCCGGCGAGCCTTCTGGAACTCGCCGCCGACGTCTCGGCGCTGTTCGTCATGGCGCTCGGCATCACCTTCGTCATCTATATCGGCAGCATCGACCTCTCGGCGCAGTCGATCGCGAGCATGACGACCGTGCTCGTCACCGCGCTGATGCCCTCGCTCGGGCCGCTCGCGCTCGTGGCGGTGCTGGCGGCGGGCGCCGCCGGCGGCGCGCTCTCCGGCATCGTCTCGGTGCGGCTGCGCATCCCGAGCTTCATCACCACGCTTGCGGTCGGCGGCATCGCCTATTCCGTCGCCCAGTACGTCTCCGGCGAGAAGTCACTCGCCATGGATGCGGCCCAGCGCGCGAGCGTGATGGGGTGGATGATCGGCTATGCCTGGGGCATCCCGCGCGAACTGTTCGTCGCCGGCGGTCTGCTGCTCGCCGCGCTGTTCGTCGAGCGACGCACCGTGCTCGGCCGCGTGCTGAAGGCGATCGGGGCAGGGGAGGCGGCAGCCATCGGTTCCGGCATCCGCGTGGAGCGCTACAAGGTCGCCGCCTTCGCCATCGCCGGCACGCTGTCGGCCGCTTCCGGCCTCATCCTGGCGGCCCGGCTCTCCGGCGGCTCGCCCACGGCGGCGAACCAGTTCCTGCTGCCGGCGATCGTCGCCGTGCTGGTCGGCGGCACGCCGCTCACCGGCGGGGTCGGCGGCGTGCTCAACACGCTCGTTGGCGCGCTCATCGTCGCCGTCATCCGCACCTCGATGGTCTACCTGGAAGTGCCGGCCGCGGCCCAGCAGATCTTCTTCGGCCTGATGCTGATCGTGGCCATCGCCGCCACCATCGACCGCTCCCAGGTGCGGATCATCAAATAGCTGCCCCTTCGACGACCCCGCACGCCGAGAGAGGAGACGACCCGATGGTCGCCACGATGCCCACCATGCGCGCGGCCGTGCTCGTCGCGCCGCATCGCATCGAGATCGAGCAACGCCCGATCCCGGCGCCCGGCCCCGGAGAGGTGGTGATCCGCGTCGAGCGCTGCGGCATCTGCGGCACCGACCTTCACATCTATAATGGGCACTATTCGGCCGACAGGCTGCCTCTGGTGCCCGGCCACGAGTTCGCCGGCCGCATCGCCTCCCTCGGCGCCGGCGTCGCCGGTCTGGCGGAGGGCCAGAAGGTCATCGCCGACATCAATATCGGCTGCGGCCACTGCTTCTATTGCCGCCGCAACGAGATCCTGAGCTGCGCCGCGGTCGAGCAGCTCGGCATCCACCGCGACGGCGCGTTCGCCGACTATGTCCGCGTGCCCGCCCGGCTGGTGATCCCGCTGCCGGACGACATGCCGTTCGAGATCGCAGCCCTGACCGAACCGCTCTCCTGCGTGGTGCGCACCGCGCGGCGCAGCCGGCTGCAGCTCGCCGAAAGCGTACTGGTGCTCGGAGCCGGGCCGATCGGCAACCTCCACGTCCAGCTCGCCCGGTTGATGGGCGCCGGCCCGGTGATCGCCGCCGATCTCGACCGCGCCCGCGCCGCGCTCGCGAAGGAGTGCGGCGCCGATGCCGTGGTGAGCGACCCCGCCGCGCTCGCCGACACCGTGCGCGGCCTGACCGGCGGACGCGGCGCCGACGTGGTGATCGAGAGCGTCGGCTCCGCCCGGCTCTATGGCGAGGCGCTGTCGCTCGTTCGCCCGGGAGGCCGCATCGCCGCCTTCGGGCTCACGCCCGCCGATGCCGTCTGGTCCGTGCCGCCGCTCGATATCGTGCTGCGCGAGATCGGCGTGCAGGGCTCCGTCGCCGGCATGGGCGAGGACATGCACACCGCGCTCCACCTGCTCGCCCTCGGCCGCATCCGAACAGCGCCGTTTACCCGCGTGACCTATCCGCTCACGGACCTCGATGCGGCGATCCGCGCCTTCGCCGGCGACCGCACCGCCTTCAAGGTGCAGATCGCGGCCTGAACCACGCCCACAACGGACTGCGCCGCAGAACCAACTTGGCCTTTGAGATGGACCATAGATTGGTCTAATATCCGGGATCGAACGATCCGGGATATCGAACCATGCGGATTTCCGTCTCAGAAGCGAAGGGCCAACTTACGGAACTGGTGCGGCGCGCCGAGGCCGGCGACGAGGTCATCCTCACCCGCCATGGCCATGCGGCCGTGCGGCTGGTGCCGGTGCACGCGGCTGCGGACGCAAAGACCCGCAAGGCGGTGATCGAGGCCGTGCGCGCCGCGGCGGCCGCCAAGGCGACGGCCGGGCCGGATGCGGCCCGCAGCCAGGATGTCCTCTATGGCGAGGACGGCCTTCCCGGATGATCGCGGTCGATACCTCGGCCCTGATGGCCATCGTCCTGAACGAACCCGGCGCGGACGCCTGCGCCGCCGCGCTTGCCGCGGCCGACCGCCTGGTGGTGTCCGCCGGCACGGCCGCCGAAGCGCTGATCGTCGCCGGGCGCCGCAATATCGGGGCGGAGATGGCGCGGCTGCTCGACGGGCTCGGCTGCGAGGTCGTCAGCGTGACCGCTGCGTCCGCCGTGCGCATCGCGGAGGCCTACGAGCGCTGGGGAAAGGGCATCCATCCGGCTGGCCTGAACTTCGGCGACTGCTTCGCCTACGAGGTGGCGAAGGCGCACGGCTGCCCGCTGCTCTTTGTCGGCGACGACTTCGCCCGCACGGACGTCGAAAGCGCCCTTTGAGGGCGCTTCCCGTGTTCGCGGTGCCGCCTGTCGCGGTTCGGCGGCGTCACTGGGCGGCGACGGCCGTGAACGAGGCCGCACGGCCCCGCGCCCGATTGCCGGCGATCAGATCCGACGCCTTCTCGGCGATCACGATCGAGGGCGCATTGGTGTTGGAGCCGATCAGGCTTGGCATCACCGAGGAATCGCACACACGAAGCCGCTCGATGCCGCGCACGCGCAGTTGCGGGTCGACCACGGCCTCGGAATCCACGCCCATCCGGCAGGTGCCGACGGGGTGGTACGAGGTGCGGCCGTAGCTGCGGGCATACTCGGCGAAGTCGGCATCGGTGCGCACGCCGTCTCCGGGGAAGTGCTCCTTGCGGATATAGCGGGCGAAGGCCTGCTGGTTCATGATCTCCCGGCTCATCTTCACGCCTTCGACCGAGGTGCGCAGATCGTCGGGATCGCCGAGGAAGTTCGGGTCGACGATCGGCATCGCCCGAGGATCGGCGCTCGCGAGGCGGACGCTGCCGCGCGCCTTCGGCCGCAGCGTATAGGAATTGAGCGTGACGCCCGAGCCCGACGGGATCTTCGGCACGCCCGCCTCGACGCCCGCGCCGATGAGGAAGTGGAACTGGAGATCGGGCGTCGGCGCCGCCTCGTCCGCATACCAGAACGCGCCGCCCTCGACGATGTTGGAGGCAACCGGCCCCTTGCGGAACAGCGCGTATTCGAGCCCCGCCCACAGCATCCAGTGCGGCTTGTTGTACTTGTCGAGGCTGTGCGGCCCGTTGAGTTCGTAGACGAGGTCGATGCCGAAATGATCGTGCAGGTTCCTCCCGACGCCGGGCAGATCGTGCACGGCACTGACGCCGGCCGCCTTCAGCTCGTCGGCCGAGCCAATGCCCGAGAGCAGGAGCAGCTTCGGGCTGCCGATGGCGCCGGAGGTGACGATCACCTCGCGCTCGGCGCGCAGCACGACGGCGCGGCCGTGCTCCACGATCTCCACGCCGGTCGCGATGCCGCGCTCCACCACCACGCGATTGACCTGGACGCCGGTGCGGACGGTGAGGTTCCGCCTGCCGGCGGCCGGGCCGAGATAGCCGACAGCGGCCGAGCAGCGGCGGCCGTTGCGGATGGTGGTCTGGTAGGGGCCGGTGCCTTCCTGGCGCGGCCCGTTGAAATCGGGATTGTAGGGCATGCCGATCTGCTGGCACGCCTGCACGAATGCCCGGGTGAGAGGGTGGGCGGCCATGGTGGAGACCCCGAGCGGACCGCCGATGCCGTGCCAGTGGCCGCTGAGGGTGTCGTTGTCCTCCATGCGCAGGAAGAGGGGCAGCAGATCGTCGAACGACCAGCCGTCGCAGCCGAACTCGCTGACCCAGGCGTCATAGTCGGAGGGCACGCCGCGGGTGAAGATCTCGGCATTGATCGAGCCGCCGCCGCCGAGCACGCGCGCCTGCGCATAGAGGATCTCGCGGTTGTTGGCGTGGCGCTGGGGCGCCGTGCGCAGGCCCCAGGTCAGCCGGCCGGAGGTCATCTTCGAGAAGCCGACCGGCATGTGGATGTAGGGATTGGTGTCGCGCGGCCCGGCTTCGAGAAGCAGCACGCGCACATCCGGGTCCTCGCTCAGCCGCGCGGCAAGCGCGCAGCCGGCCGAACCGCCGCCGACGACGATATAGTCCGCGGTCCCCGCCGCGTCGCTCGCCCGCCCGCTCATGGCGCCACCCAGCGCGTGCGTTCGCCGAGCGCAATGTGGGTCGATTTGATCTCGGTATATTCCTCGACGCCGTAAGCGCCGGTCTCCCGCCCGGTGCCGGACTGCTTGAAGCCGCCGATCGGAAGCTCCGGCCCGCCGGCGATGGTGCAGTTGATCCAGACGCGCCCGGCCTTCAGGCCGCGCATGGTCTTCAGCGCCTTGTTGAGATCGCTGGTCCAGATGCTGCCGGCGAGGCCGAAGCAGGTGTCGTTGGCGATGCGGATGGCATCGGCAAGGCCGTCGAACGGCAGAATGGTCAGCACCGGGCCGAAGATCTCTTCCTGGGCGATCGACATGCCGCGGTCGGCACCGGCGAACACCGTCGGCTGGATGAACCGGCCCCGGCTCGTCTCGAACGCTTCGCCGCCGCACAGCAGCCGCGCGCCGTCGCGCTTGCCCTCGTCGATCAGCGCGAGGATGCGGGTGTGCTGGCGCTCGTCGACGATCGCGCCCACCTGGGTCGCCTCGTCCAGCGGGTCGCCGATGCGCAGGCGGCCGATCTTCTCCACCACCCGGGCCGCAAACGCGTCGGCGATCGACCGCTCGACCACGAGCCGGCTGCCGGAGACGCAGCACTGGCCGGCGTTGAAGACGAGGCCGAACACAACGCCGTCGGCGGCGGCGTCGAGGTCAGCATCGGCGAACACCACCTGCGGGTTCTTGCCGCCGAGTTCGAGCCCGACCTTCTTCATGTTGCCGGCGGACGCCGCCAGCGTGCCGCGGCCGACATCGGTCGAGCCCGTGAAGGAGATCATATCGACATCGTCGTGCTCGGCGAGCCGGCGGCCGACGACCGCGCCCGGACCGGTGACGACGTTGAACACCCCGGCCGGCAGCCCGGCGGCGGCCAGCACGTCGGCGAGCAGCAGCGTGCTGGCGGAGGTGAGTTCGCTCGGCTTCACCACGACGGTGCAGCCGGCCGCCAGGATGAACGGCACCCGCTCGCACAGGATGAAGAACGGAAAATTCCACGGCGTGATGACGCCGACGACACCAATGGGCTCGCGCGTGACGAGGCCGAGCATCTCGTCGCCGAGATTGTTGAAGCTGTCGCCGTGGAGGGCGCGCGCCTGCCCGGCGGCATATTCGAAGATGCCCGCCGCGCCGCCGACCTCGCCGCGCGACTGCGTGATCGGCTTGCCGGTCTCCAGCGTCTCGACGAGTGCTATCTCCTCGAGGCGTTCGCGAACGATGCGGGCGGCATCGAGCAGCACGCGGGCGCGGGCCTCGCCGGAGAGCCCGCTCCAGCGGCCGTCGTCGAACGCGGCACGGGCGGCGGCCACCGCGCGGTCGGCATCGGCGGCCGTGCCGCGCGGCACCAGCGTCACCGGCACGTCGTGGGCGGGAGAGCGGCGCTCGTTCACCGCCCCGTCGGACGCATTCACCCACGCGCCGTCGATGAACATGCGGAAGCGGCGCGCATCGACCGCGGGCGCGACGATGTCGCGGAAATGGAGTGTCATGCGATCCTCCCAGATCGTTTTTTGCGAAGCTAACTAACCAGTTGGTATTCATCAAGCGCGTTCGGCGGCGCCCTTGCGGCCGTGCGGACCGTCCGTTCAGTCTCCGGTGAAGCGCGGCGGCCGCTTCGCGGCGAAGGCTTCCCGGCCGGCGCGGCTGTCCTCAGTCATCGCCACCATCATGCCGGCGAGACCGTCGATCGCGGCCTCGCGGCCTTCCCCGGCGGCAGCATTGAGCACGAGCCGCGTCGCCTCCACCGCACGGGGAGCCAGCCCGGCGCAGCGCTGGGCGATGGCGAGCGCGTGGGCGAGCGGATCCTCTGCGACCGCGTTGAGGAAGCCGACGGCTTCGAGGCGCGCGGCGGTGAGGCGCGCGCCGGTCAGGGCCATTTCCCGCAACAGCGCCTGCGGCACCAGCCGGCCGAGCCGCTGCAGGCCGGACCAGCCTGCGGTCACCCCGAGCCCGGTTTCAGGCAGCGCGAACAGCGCGTGGGGCGCGGCGATGCGCACATCGCAGACCGCGGCAAGCTCCAGCCCGCCGCCGAACGTGGCCCCGTTCAGGGCGCCGATCAGCGGCACGGGCAGGGCCGCCAGCCGGTCGAACAGGCGGTGGCCGTCGCCGATCCACTGCCGGCCGAACGCCACCGGATCGAGGGAGCCCCACGCGCCGATGTCGGCGCCGGTGCAGAACGCGCGCTCACCCCCGGCCGTCAGCACCACGGCGCGCAGGTCGCGGTCACCAGCCACGTCGTCGGCCGCCGTGGCGAGCGCGGCGAGCATGTCGCCGTCGAGCGCATTGCCACGCGCCGGATTGTCCAGCGTCAGCACCAGCGTCGCCCCACGGCGCTCGGAAAGGACGCGGCCCGCCATGTTCAGCCTCCGGACGCGGGCGGGACGCCGCCGAGCCCGAGTGCGGCGAGCGCGGCGGCGGCACAGGCCTCGTCCTCCTCGCCGGTCGCGCCGGAGACGCCGATGCCGCCGACGATCTCGCCGCCGGCCACGATCGGCAGCCCGCCCTGCCAGGTGATCATCCGCCGCCGCCCGGCGAGCGCCACGCCGAGCGCTGCGTCGCCGGTCATGCGCACGCCGAAATCGCGGGTGGACTTTGCCATCGTGGCGGCGGTGAAGGCCTTGTCGAGGGCGAACTCCACGATGGGCGCCGCGACGCCATCCATCCGCCGCAGGAACAGGGGCGTTCCGGCCGCATCGACCACCGCGACGCAGACGGCGACGCCCATGGCTTGCGCATGATCGAGGGCGAGGCCCCCGAGCGCGGCGGCGGCCGCCGAGGTCACGGTCGCGCGCGCCACGACATGGCGGTCGGCACCGGCGGAGGGGGCAAGTGCGTTCATTCTGTTCCTCGGGCTTTCCGCGTCATGCCCCTTGGGGCCGGTAATCGAACACGGTGAGGGCCGCGACGTGGGGCTTCACCCAGTCGGCGAAGGCGACGTGATCGGGGTGGACGAGATAGGCGTCGCGGTCGGCGTCGGTGGCGAACCCGAGCACGAAGGCGTGCGTGTGCCCGGCGTTAAGTCCTTCCGGGCTCACGTTCGGCCCGAACTCGAACCACGCCACGGAGGGCACCAGGGTTTCGAGCGCGGCGAACCGCCGTTCGATCTCCCGAACCGTCTCGGCCGGAATATCGGCCTGAAAGCCGAGGAGAACGATGTGCCGGAGGCCGGCGGGGCGGGGGGAGAGATCGGTCATCGGAAGGGCTCCGTTGCAGCGGCACGCTTCGCCGCGTGAAGAACGTGGGCGTCGGCACCGCCCGGTGCCGGCGCCACGATATCCGATCTTCCGCCATCGCGCCGGAAGCCGCGCGCCGGCGTCATGCCTCCGGTCCCGCGTTTGCCGCGAGCGCGCGCGTCAGCGCCGGTGCGGCCTCGAACAGGTCGGCGACGAGCCCGTAATCGGCGACCTGGAAGATCGGGGCCTCCTCGTCCTTGTTGATGGCGACGATAACCTTCGAATCCTTCATGCCGGCGAGATGCTGGATCGCACCGGAAATGCCGAGCGCGACATAGAGTTCGGGCGCGACGATGCGGCCGGTCTGGCCGACCTGCCAGTCGTTCGGCGCGAAGCCCGAATCGACCGCCGCGCGAGAGGCGCCCACCGCCGCGCCGAGCGTATCGGCCAGCGGCATCACCACGCTCTCGAAGGCCTCCGAAGAGCCGAGGCCGCGGCCGCCGGAGACGACCACCCGGGCGGCGGCGAGGTCCGGCCGGTCGCTCGCGGCGACCTCCCGGCCAACCAGTTCCGCGGCCCGGCCGGGCAAAGCCGGCATCGCCACGCTGCGGACGGGCGCCTGCCCGTCGCCGCGGGCGGCGGGGGCGAAGGCGGCG
This sequence comes from Pseudoxanthobacter soli DSM 19599, assembly GCF_900148505.1. Taxonomy (NCBI): domain Bacteria; kingdom Pseudomonadati; phylum Pseudomonadota; class Alphaproteobacteria; order Hyphomicrobiales; family Segnochrobactraceae; genus Pseudoxanthobacter; species Pseudoxanthobacter soli. Next base: position 24,109 of record NZ_FRXO01000006.1, read on the forward strand.
GGGCGCACCGTCAGCACCAGATGGGCCTGTTCGCTGCGCACGCGCTGAACCGCGCCGCCGGCATGGATGGTGCGCTCGAAGGTGTCCGGCGCGATCACCGCGACGACGTCGGACACCTGCATCACGTCGAGCCTGGCCGCCACCCGGGGCAGCGCCGCCTTGCCGCGCGATGTCGCGGGCGCGACGATGGCCTGATAATCACCGGCGAGCGCCAGCACGAGCGCGGCCAGCGGCTCGGCCAGTCCGCCGGCGAGCGCCGGGTCGTCGGCGACGAGCACCTCACGGACACCCGCGAGCGCGGCCGCCTCGGCCGCCACCGCCGCGACGCCTTCGCCCGCGACGAGAACGTCGACCGGCGCGCCGAGGGCCAGCGCGGCCGTCAGCGCCCGGCCGGTCGCCTCGTTCAGGCGGCTATTGTCGTGTTCGGCAACGATGAGCGTTGTCATTTCGGTCCTCCTCAGCGCACCAGGCCGTCCGCCGCGAGGCGGGACGCGAGTTCGTCCACCGAAGCGAGGCGGATGCCGGCGCTGCGTCCGGCCGGCGCGCGGGTTTCGACGACCGCGAGGCGCGGGCGGACGTCGACGCCGAGATCGGCCGGGGTGACGATCTGGAGCGGCTTCTTCTTGGCCTTCATGATCGCCGGCAGCGCGGCGTAGCGGGGCGTGTTGAGCCGCAGGTCGGTGGTCACGACCGCCGGCAGACCGAGGCGCACCGTCTCCAGCCCGCCGTCGACCTCGCAGGTCACCAGAAGCCCACCCTCCTCGGGCACGACCCGGGAGGCGAACGTCGCCTGTGGCCAATCGAGCAGCGCCGCCAGCATCTGGCCGGTCTGGTTACAGTCGTCGTCGATGGCCTGCTTGCCGAGCAGCACGAGATCCGCGGCCTCGTCGGTGGCGATCCGCGCAAGCAGCCGCGCCACGCCGAGCGGCTCGACCGCCTCGCCTGTCTCCACCAGCACCGCGCGATCGGCACCCATGGCCAGCGCCGAGCGCAGCGTCTCCTGCGCCTGGGCCGGACCGACCGAGACCGCGACGATTTCGCCGGCCCGGCCGGCCTCGCGCAACCGCAGAGCTTCCTCGATCGCGATCTCGTCGAACGGGTTCATCGCCATCTTGAGATTGGCGAGTTCCACGCCCGAGCCGTCCGCCTTCACGCGGATCGAGACGTTGGGATCGACCACCCGCTTGACGGGCACGACGATCTTCATGGGGATTGCCATGGTTCCTCCATTGGCCGACGCGGCGGGTTCACCGGGGCCGCCTGCGCCGGTCACCATGCCGGTGAGGGCGCCCACGGGGCCTCTCGTTCGCCGTTTTATTAACTGACTAGTTGGTTATAACTTTCGCGATCCGGTTTGACAACCCATTCTCCCGAGGGGCGGTTCACTCGGCGGCCCAAGGCCGAGGCGGGGCCTCGGCCAGCCAGACCGCAATTAACCAGATCGTTAAAAGTCTTGTTTCACCCTGCCTGCCGTGAGAGGCTGGAGCGGCTTCAGGCTCCCTCCCGCCTTGCTCGGAACACCGGCCGGAAGGCGGTCCCGCCCGGACCTTCGCGTGGCTTTCCGTACGCCCCGGAAACACCCGAACCGGATGTGGCGGCGGCGTCCGGAGCGAAGCGGGGCGAGCGGAACCGGCGGAGCCGGAACAGGAGAACGCGAGTTGCGGCGAGAGCATTTCCACCGGCGGCGCCGGCTCACCGGCCCGGAGCGGGCCGCGGGAGGAACGCGATGACGACGGACCTCGCGCTGGAGACGCCGGCCAAGGAGGGGCGCACCCGCAATCCGGATGCCACCCGCAAGCGCATCCTCAAGGCGGCGAAGGACGAATTCGCCCGCCGCGGCCTTGGCGGCGCGCGCATCGACACCATCGCCGCCAAGGCGAAGGCCAACAAGGGCATGATCTACCACTATTTCGGAAACAAGGAGGACTTGTTCCGGATCGTGCTGGAGGAAGCCTACGCCGACATCCGCAACGCCGAACGCAAGCTCGACCTCGACAAGCTCGACCCCGAGGAAGCGATGACGCGCCTCGTGGAATTCACCTGGAAATATTACCTCGCGAACCCCGAATTCCTGACGCTCGTCAACAGCGAGAACCTGCACAAGGGCCGCCACATCGCTGCGTCCGAATCGATCCGCGAAATGCACCGTCCGTTCGTCGGCCTCGTGCAGTTGATCCTCGACCGCGGGGTGGAGGCCGGCGTGTTCCGCCCCGGCATCGACGCCATCAACCTCAACATCACCATCGCGGCGATCGGCTACTATTATCTGACCAACCGCTTCACCGGTTCGGTCATCTTCGAGACGGACCTGACCAGCAAGGAACGCCTGCAGGAACGGCTCGCCTTCAATATCGACACCATCCTCAGGCTGGTGCGGAAATGACGGCGCCGACGGGCTGATCCCGCCGGCCACCATGACGCGGCTCAGACGGCCTTCTTCAGGACATCCGCGTTATCGAGCGCCTGCGGCAGGATCGGCGCGAACTGCATCCGGTCGAGCACGTCGCGGCGAAGGTCGATCCCCGGCGCGACCTCGGCAAGCGCCACGCCCTGAGGCGTGAGGCGGAAGACCGCGCGCTCGGTGACGTAGAGCACCTCCTGTCCGTTCTCGATCGCCTGCCCACCGGAGAAGGTGACGTGGCGGACGCGCTCCACCAGCTTCGGCTGGCTACCCGGGGTGCGGATGACAAGGCGGCCGTCGACCATCTCCACATCGAGGCCGCGCGCCTCGAACGCGCCGCAGAACACCACCTTGCGCGCGGACTGGGTGATGTCGATGAAGCCGCCCGGCCCCACGATGTCGCCGCCGAGCCGCGAAACGTTGACGTTCCCCGCCGCGTCCATCTCGCCCATGCCGAGGAAGGCGACGTCGATGCCGCCGCCGCCGTAGAAATCGAACTGATCCACCGACGAGACGATGGCGTCGGCATCGCGCGCCGTGCCGAACAGCGGGCCGTCCAGCAGTTCGCCGTTGTGGATGCCCTGTTCCACGGTGCACCAGCGCACGGGGCGTCCGGTGGCGCGGGCGATCGCGGGGATGCCGCCGGGAATGCCGAAACCGAAATTGACCGACCGGGCATCACCGATCTCTTCCACCGCGCGCTCGGCGATGATGCGGCGCAGGCCGACCGGCAGCACGGGCGGAGATGAGGCGACGCCCGCCGGCGGCGCGACCTCGCCGGACAAGCGCGGATCGTGGACCCCGAGCGCGGTCTGGCGCTGTTCAGGGGCGAGCAGCACGGCATCGACCAGAACGCCGGGAATGCGCGCGAGACGGATCGGCGTCGTGCGTTCGTCGCGGCGGGCACGTGCCTGAGCGATGACGATACCGCCGCTGTTGTGGGCGGCGAGCGCGACCGCATAGACGTCGAGATCGGCGGCTTCTTCCGCCAGCGACAGCGAGCCGCGCGCATCGACCGTCGAGCCGCGGATGATGCCAACATCGATCTTCAGCGGCTTGTAGCGGAGATAATCCCGGCCATCGAGGCGGATGCGCTCGACCAGCGCCTCCTGTGCCGCCTCGTTGCACCGGCCGCCATCTAGCAGCGGATCGACGAAGGTGCCGAGGCCGGTGCGGGTGATCACGCCCGGCCGGCCGGCGCCGCTCTCGCGGAACAGCGTGGAGATGATGCCCGCCGGCAGGCTGTAGGCCTCGATCAGGTTTTCGCGGGCGAGTTTCTGCATGGCCGGCGACCAGCTCCAGTGCCCGCCGATCACCCGCTTCACCATGCCCGCGTGGGCGAGCCGCGTCAGACCGCTCTCGCGGCCGTCACCGATGCCGAGGGCGTGGACCACCGTGAGATCGCGGGGGTGGCCGGTTTCGAGGAAGCTCGTCTCCAGCGCGGCCAGCACCGCGTCCGGTTCGATCAGTCCGCCGCCCGATCCGGCAATGGCGAGCGTGGCCCCGTCGGGCACCAGCGCGGCCACGTCGCGCCAGCCGGCGGGGAAAATCGGTCGGTCCATGGGTTCCTCCTGAGGCGCCTCTCGAGTGGCCGCTCGTCTGTGGTTCGTTGGAAGCCGTCCGTCTTCCGGCCGCGAAAACCGATTGCAGCAAGGCCGCTTGACCTCTCTGCCGGACGGCATTACCAACTAAATAGTTAGTTTATGACCGCGTGTCGATAGGGCGCCGAACGCCCACTGCGCGGCGCCCGGAGGAGACCGATCATGCTTCCCATTCCAAGGCTGGATGCGGAGACCTACGCCGAGATCCAGACACTGGCGCGGCGCTTCGCCGACGGCTCGATCCGGCCGCTGGCGGAAGAGCTCGACCGCACCGAATCCTTCCCGGCCGCGCTCTATCGCGAGATGGGCGGCATCGGCCTGTTCGGCGTCACCGTGCCGGACACGCTCGGCGGCGCCGGGCTAGACACCTACGCCTACGCCATCGTGATGGAAGAGCTTTCGCGCGGCTATGCCTCGGTCGCCGACCAGTGCGGGCTGATTGAGCTCGCCGGCACGCTGCTGTCGCGCTACGGCACGCCCGAGCAGCAGGCGCGGCATCTGCCGTCCCTGATCCGGGCCGAGCGCTTCGCCGCCTACTGCATCACAGAGGCCGAGGCCGGCTCCGACGTCTCCGGCATCCGCACCACGGCAACCCCTGACGGCGACGGCTGGCGGCTCAACGGCGGCAAGCTCTGGATCCACAACGCGCCGGTGGCCGATATCGGCTTCGTGCTGGCGCGGACCGATCCCGCCGCCGGCCGGCGCGGCATGAGCATCTTCATCGTCGACCTCAACGCCCCGGGTGTCACGCGCGGCCCGAAGGAACACAAGATGGGCCAGCGGGCCTCGCAGGTCGGCGGGCTCACCTTCGACGACGTGCGCCTCGGCCCTGACGCACTCCTGGGCGAGGCCGGGCGCGGCTTCCACATCATGATGAGCGTGCTCGAGAAGGGCCGGGTCGGCATTGCGGCGCTCGCGGTCGGCATTGCCCGGGCGGGGCTGGAGGCGGCGCTCGAATATGCTCAGACCCGCCGCCAGTTCGGCGCCCCCATCTCGGAGAACCAGGGCATCCAGTGGATGCTGGCCGACATGGCGAAGGACGTGACCGCCGCCCGCGCGCTGGTCCATCAGGCCGCGGTGCGCCTCGACAACGGCGAGCCGGCGGGCGCCGCCTGCTCCATGGCCAAGTGCTTCGCCGGCGACATCGCGGTGCGCCGCACCGCCGACGCGGTGCAGATCTTCGGCGGCAGCGGCTATATCCGCGGCGTCGAGGTGGAGCGGCTCTATCGCGACGCCAAGATCACCCAGATCTACGAAGGCACCAACCAGATCCAGCGCACCATCATCGCCCGCGATCTCCTGAAGAACGGGGTCGCGGCATGACCGGCCGCGATTCAACGCCGGCCGGCGGCGCGACGCGGCCCGCGGCACTCATCACGGGTGCGGCGGGCGGCATCGGCCGCGCCGTCGCGCTCGCCCTTGCCGAGGCCGGCTTCGCGCTCGCGCTGAACGGCCTCGATGGCGACGATGGCCTGGACGACGCCGTCGCAGCCGTCGCCGAAACCGGCGTCCCGGCGATTGCCGTGCGCGGCGACATCGCCGCGATCGGCGGCCATGAACGGTTGCTCGATGCGGCGGAGCTGGCCGTCGGCCCGCTCACCACCCTCGTCAACAATGCCGGGGTCTCGGTGCTGAGCCGTGGCGATCTGCTCGCGGTCACGCCGGAAAGCTTCGATCGCTGCCACGCCATCAACACCCGCGGCACGTTCTTCCTGACGCAGGCCTTCGCCCGGCGGCTCGTCGCCCGCCCGCGTCCCGCCGCGCTGCACCACGCCATCGTGACCGTCTCGTCGTCGAACGCCCGGGCCGTTTCGGTCGCCCGCGGCGAATATTGCGTCTCCAAGGCCGGCCTCGCGATGGCCTCGCAGCTGTTCGCCGTGCGGCTCGCGCCGGAAGGCATCGGCGCCTACGACGTGCAGCCCGGCATCATCGACACGCCGATGACCGCGGTGGTGCGGGACGACTACACCCGGCGCATCGCCGAGGGGCTGACGCCGGCGCCGCGCATGGGCCAGCCGGAAGACATCGCGGAGATCGTCGTCGCGCTCGCGACCGGGCGGCTCGCCTTCGCCACCGGCCAGACGATCCAGGCCGACGGCGGCCTCACAATCCCCCGCTTCTGACGCGTTCCGCCGAAAGGCTTGATCATGACGCTCCTCGACGCCACCCTCTCGACATCGGTCCTCAGCCTGCCCCAGGCCGACGGCTCGCTCGCCCCCTACCGCTTGAGCGGCAAGGCGCTGCCGTTCGAGGCGCCCGCGGCGCCCTTCACCCGCGTGGTGTTTTCCGCGGCCCACGTCGTCGCCGACCCGCTGGCGACGGTGGAGCCGGCGAAGGCCGTCGCCATCGACTGGGAGGCGACCCTCGCCTATCGCCGTCATCTCGCCAGGCTCGGGCTCGGCATCGCCGAGGCGATGGATACCGCCCAGCGCGGCATGGGGCTGCCATGGCCGGCGGCGCTGGAACTGATCGGCCGCAGCGTCGCCGAACTGCGCGGTGTCCCCGGCGCCTCCGTCTTCTCCGGCGTCGGCACCGACCATGTCGACCCCGCCGACATCCGCGACATCGACGGTGTCGTCGCGGCCTATCTCCACCAACTCGAAGCAGTGCAGAAGCTCGGTGGCCGGGTGATCCTGATGGCGAGCCGCGCGCTCGCCCGCATTGCCAGCGGCGCCGGCGACTACGAGACGGTCTATCGCCGCGTGCTCGCAGCCGCGGATGCGCCGGTCATCCTGCACTGGCTCGGCGAGGCGTTCGACCCGGCGCTCGCCGGCTACTGGGGTGCGGCGACGTTCGAGGACGCGCTCGAAACCGTCGTCGGCATCATCGGCGCCTCGGTCGCAAAGGTCGACGGCATCAAGATCTCGCTGCTTGATGATCAGGCCGAGATCGCCCTGCGCCGCCGCCTGCCGGACGGCGTGAAGATGTATACCGGCGACGATTTCAACTATCCCGCCCTCATCAAGGGCGACGAGCGGGGCCACAGCCATGCGCTGCTCGGCATCTTCGATGCCATCGCGCCGGCGGCGTCGCTGGCGCTTTCGGCGCTCGCCCGCGGCGACGAGGCCGGCTATGACCGCCTGATGGCGCCGACCGTACCGCTGTCGCGCTGCATCTTCCGCGCGCCCACCTACGCCTACAAGACCGGCATCGTGTTCCTCGCCTGGCTCAACGGCTTCCAATCGCATTTCACCATGCTCGGGGGTGCGCAGGCGCAACGCTCCATCGGCTACTTCGCCGAGGTGTTCCGTCTCGCCGATGGCGCCGGCCTCTTGCGCGATCCCGATCTTGCGGCGACGCGCATGCGCGCTTTGCTCGCTCTCCACGGCGTGGATGCGCGGTGATGCGCGCTCTATCCGACCCTCGTGAGCGCGCAATGAACACCGCGACGCTCGGCTTCCGCGCCCCCATCCGCGACAGCATCGAGGCAATCGCCCGCGCCGGCTTCGGCGCCATCGCCCCCTGGCGGCGGGAACTCGCCGGCGAGGACGTGACGGCGGTCGCCCGCGCCATCCGCGATGCCGGCCTCGGCGTCTCCGGCTATTGCCGCAGCACCGACATCCCGGCGGCGACGCCGGACGCCTTCCGCGCCGGGCTCGACCTCAACCGGTGGGCGATCGACGAAGCGGCGACCCTCGGCGCGGCCTGCTTCGTGATGGTGGTGGGCGGCATGCCGGAGGGCAGCCGGGATCTTCCGGGCGCGCGGGAGCAGGTGCGTGAGGGGATTGCCGTCCTCGCCGAACACGCCCGGGGCGCGGGCGTGCGACTTGCTCTCGAACCCTTGCATCCGATGTATGCCGCCGACCGCGCCTGCCTGAACACCCTGGAACAGGCGCTCGACCTCTGCACGGCGCTGGAGCCCGCGCACGACGGCGCGCCGACACTCGGCGTGGCGGTCGACGTCTACCATGTGTGGTGGGATCCGAACCTCTTCCGCGACATCGCCCGGGCCGGCGCGGACCGCCGGCTGCTCGCCTTCCATGTCTGCGACTGGCGGCGGGAGACCCGCGACATGCTGAACGACCGCGGCATGATGGGCGACGGGGTGATCGACATCCCCGCGATCCGCGCCGCGGTGGAGGGGGCGGGCTACGACGGCGCGGTGGAGGTCGAGATCTTCTCCGCCGCCGACTGGTGGCTCCGCCCGGTGGAGGAAACCCTCGCGGTGTGCGCCGAACGGTTCGCGACCGTGGTGTGACCGCGGCCGCGCCGTCTTCTCATGCGCTACCAGACGGTATAGCCCGCATCCGCCATCATCAGGTGGCCGGTCACGGCGCTGGCGGCATCGCTGGCGAGGAACAGCACGGCGGCCGCGATCTCGTCCGGCTGGATGAAATCCCCGCGCGGCACCATCGACATCCACGCCTCGACCATTCCCGGATCGCTGCGGGTTGCGGCGAGCGGCATGTCGGTGGCGACATAGCCAGGCGCGATGGCGTTCACCCGGACGCCGGAGCGCGCCCATTCCGCCGCGAGCACCCGCGACACCTGGGCGACCGCCGCCTTGGAGGCGGAATAGGCGATGTGATGCTGCGGCCTGATATCGACGACGCCGGCGATCGAGGCCAGATTGACAATGGCGCCCCGCCCGCGTTCGACCATGGCGCGGCCGAACTCGCGGCAGCAGAAGAACAGCCCGTCGAGATTGACGGCCATCTGCCGGCGCCAGATCTCGTCGGTGGTGTCGAGCGCGGTGGCATTGAGGCAGATGCCGGCATTGTTGACGAGGATGTCGACCGCGCCGTGCTGGGCGAGCACGCCCGCCGCGGCGGCCCGCACCACGACGGGATCCGCCACGTCGAGCGGCACGAAGACAGCCCTGCCGCCGCTGCCGGCGATCTCGGCGGTGGCGGCCGCGCCCGTCTCCGTGTCCAGTTCGGCGATCAGGACCGTGGCGCCCGCCTCGGCGAACGCCTTGGCGATGGCAAGGCCGATGCCCCTGCCGCCGCCGGTGACGAGGGCCGTGCGGCCGTCCAGCCGAAACCTGTCGATGATCATGATGCGTCTCCTCCCAGAGCGCTTTCCGATCTGATGGACTCATCAGATCGAAATCGCTCCAGATTCAAAATCTTGAGCATATCCTTGTCGTTCAGATCGGTTCGATCTGAACGGGATATGCTCTCGGCCCGACGGTCGTTCGATGCCGTCCATCGCCCGAGGGTGGGGAGACGCTGCGACGCCCGCAACGGCGAAGTCATTCGTTTCGAATATCTCGCCGTTTCGGATATCCGGCGGAACGCCGGCCCGGGGCCGACACCGGCGATGCCGGCTGCCGGGTTCAAGGGCGGATCAGCGCGAGGCCGCTTGCCGGGTCGAGCTGCTTGTGGAGATGGGCCGGCGTCTCGGTCAGAATCACCTCCAGCGTGGGGCGAACGTGAGCCTCCGCGAGGTGACCCGCCAATGCTGAGCCGCTGCGGCGGCCGAGCACCACATGGGCATGGAGCGCCGGACGGCCCTCCGGATCGATCGCGACGTCGCCGGTGAAGGCGGCCACTTCGACCTGTTCCTCCACCGGGATGCCGAGATAGGCTTTCCGCTCCCAGTCGAAATAGCTGATCACGGCGCGGCTGAACGCACCGATCGCGGTGAAGTGCGCGGCGGTGAGGCGCTCGGCCTCGGCGAACGACTGAAGCGTGGCCATGGCCTCTTCGCCGGTCTCCAGAATGACGGCGAAGGTCCTCAGCCCGCCGTTCTCGGCCAACAGCTTCGTCTTCATGGCATCTCCCTCCCGATCATCGCTGCGGAACGGGGAGAAGCCGGCACCTCGCGGGCGCCGCCCCGTCGCGCCGCGATCCCGCTGTCGCGGTCAGTTCAGCCGGTTCGCCGGCTGCTTGTTCTTCAGCCCGTCGTGGCCATGCGCCAGTTCGAGTGTCGGCTGCGGCTGGATCTTGAATTCGGCCGGCACAAGCTTGCCGGGCCCGCCCTTGGCGATGGTCGTGCCGCCGTCGGCGAACCACAGCGCGCCGGTGACGAAGCTCGCCTCGTCCGAGGCGAGAAAGGCATAGACGTTCGCCATTTCCTCCGGCGTGCCCCGGCGGCCGAGCACGGTGCCGGCAAGGGTGGTCTCTTCCATCATCTCGTTCATCGGCCCGGTTTCCTTGTGGGTCCAGGCGGTATCGATGGGGCCTGGGCAGACGCAGTTCGCCCGCACGCCGTACTTGCCCTGCTCGTAGGCGACGCCGCGCATGAAGGCATGGACGAACGCCTTGGTGCCGCCATAGGGCGCGTTGTTCGGCTCGCCCATCTCGCCGGCCTCGGAACCGGCAGAGAGCACGACCCCGCGCGTCTTCTGCAGGTGGGGCAGGGCGAACTTCGTCATCAGGAACACCGAGCGCACGTTGTTGAGAATGGTGAGATCGAAATTTTCGACGGAATAGTCCTGGCACTCGGCGACTTCGAGAAACACGCCGGCATTGTTGATCAGGATATCGAGGCGGCCGAACCGGTCGACCGCCTGCTCGATGCAGGCGCGGGCGGATTGTTCCTCGGCGAGATTGCCGAGGAACGAGTCGGCGTCGCAGCCCTTCGCGGCCAGCGTGCGCGCGACCTGATCGACCGGATCGTCCGGCAGGCCGGCCAGCAGAAGCCGGGCGCCCTCGGCGGCGAACTTGTGGGCGATGGCTTCGCCGATTCCCGTTCCGGCACCGGTCACGACGGCGACCTTTCCTTCGAGTCTGCCTGGCATCGGATCTCTCCTCCATTGGAGCGGATGTTGACGGGGCGGCCCGCAACCCTTCGCTTCGGGTCAGTGGCCGCCGCTTCCGGTCACTGCAGGCCCGGCAGCCGCTCCATCGCCTCCTCGCAGCTTCGCAGGCACGCACGGCAGGCTTCGGCGCAGATGCGGCAGTGCTCGTGCATCCCGGCGTGGCGTTCGCATTCCTCCGCGCAGGAGCGGCAGATTTCGGCGCAGGCCTGCAGCGCGAGATGCAGCACGCGCGCATCCGCCCCGGCATGCCGGCTGGCGATGCGGCCGGTCGCCGTGCAGATGTCGGCGCAGTCGAGATCGAGGCTGATGCAGCGGCGCAGGTCGGCCACCATGTCCTCGGCGAGGCACGCATCGGCGCACTGGATGCAGGTCGCGGCGCAATCGGCGCATTGCTCGATGCAGTTCACGATCGCGTCGCTGGGCCGGCCCTGAACGGACGGGTGGGACATGAGCATGGACTGGGTGTCCATGGCGGATCTCCTTTGCGTGAAGTGGATCGGCTCGTCTCCGAACGCCGGTTCCGTTCCACTGTTCCGGAGAGAACGCCGCGAAGCGGCAGGCGGCCGGCATCGGCCGCGCTGGGTCCGTATCCGACGGAACGGGCCGACACCAAAGCGCTCCCGCTCAGGCCTCGTCGTCCGCGGCAGGTTCGAGCAGGGCGATCAGGGCGAGAACCCGGCCGGATGCCATGGCCCGGCCCTCGTTGATCATGGCCTCGTCCGCGTTCGCCCAGGTCCAGGCCTCGGCGAGTTCCTCGGGTGTGGCTCCGATGCGGATGATCTCGGCGATCAGGTCTTCGTCGACCGGGCCGAGGATGGCGGTGATCTCTCCCGCTTTCATGGCGCACCTCCCTGCGGTCGCTGACAACGCACCCGGCCGGGTAGACCAGCCTGCGCATTCAACGGCCTGCCGATCGTCGAGTTCCCTGCCGGGGCACGCTATCGCCGCTTGCGAAATCGTGAGGCAGGGGACGGCCCGGCCTGGCCTATGCTCGAACGCGGCTGGCGGGTGGAGCACCGAAGCGAGGGAGACGACGGCCATGACCCGTCTGACGGCGAAGGATTTTCCGCCTGAGCTCATCGAACTCTACGACTATTACGCCCATGGCAGGATTACGAAGCGGGAGTTTCTGGACCGTGCGGCCGCGTTTGCGGTCGGCGGGCTGACCGCGGGTGCGATCCTCGCCTCTATGAGCCCGAACTACGCGCTTGCCGCGCAGGTGGAAGCGAGCGATCCCGGCATCGTCGCCGACGACATCACCTATTCCTCGCCGGAGGGAAATGGCGAGGTGCGCGCCTATCTCGTCCGGCCGGCGGGCGTGACCGGGCCGGTACCCGGCGTGGTGGTCGTGCACGAGAATCGCGGCCTCAATCCCTATATCGAGGATGTCGCCCGCCGCGTGGCGAAGGCGGGCATGGTGGCGCTCGCGCCGGACGGGCTGACCTCGGTCGGCGGCTATCCGGGCAACGACGACAAGGGCCGCGAACTCCAGCAGACGGTCGATCCGGTCAAGCTGATGAACGACTTCCTGGCGGCGGTCGACTACCTGATGGCGCGCGACGACATGGTGACCAAGGTCGGCATCACCGGCTTCTGCTATGGGGGCGGGGTCGCCAACGCGGCGGCTGTCGCCTTTCCGCAGCTCGGCGCCGCCGTGCCGTTCTACGGCCGGCAGCCGAAGGCGGACGACGTCGCCCGCATCGAGGCGCCGCTGCTGCTGCACTACGCGGAGAACGACCCCAACATCAACCAGGGCTGGCCGGCCTACGAAGCGGCCCTGAAGGGCGCGGGCAAGACCTACGAGGCGTTCATCTATCCGGGCGTGAACCACGGCTTCCACAACGACACCACACCGCGCTACGACGAGGCCGCCGCCATCCTCGCGTGGGATCGGACCATGGCGTGGTTCAGGCAGCATCTGGCCTGAGGCCGCCGCGATGGGCGCGGGGACGCCGCGTCATTCGCCGTCGGAGCGCACCACGTTGCTCTGCCCGCCGCCCTCGAAGGGCGCGAGCGGGATGGCGTCGGCCACGGCCGCCTGGCCGTCGCCGTTCAGGTGGAGGTGGTCCCCGACGTCATAGACCGGATTGAGCCGGGTCGGATCGGACGGATCGGCGACGATGCGCGCGGTGTCGATCACGCTGTCGATGCGCGGATCGGAGCGGATCCAGGCGTTGACGTCCTGACGCACCTTCTCCTTGGCGGGCGAGCCGTAGCCCGGATAGGCCGCGTTCAGGAACGGCGTGATGGTCATGAAGTGGACCTTGATGTTGTTCTCGTGGGCCCGCGCGATGATCTGCTCGTAATAGGAGATCAACTCGGCCGCCGTCATGTCCCCGTCCTGCGAACCGCCGAGGTCGTTGATGCCCTCGAACACGATCAGGTGGCGGACGCCGGACTGGCCGAGCACATCGCGGTCGAAGCGCGACAGCGCGGGCGGGCCGCTCGCCGGGAAGATGGCACCGCCGTCGCTGGCGATGCGGTTGCCGGCGATGCCCTGATTGAGCACCCCGGTCGGGATGCCCGCTGCCTCGAGGCGCCGCGCCAGCAGGAAAGGCCAGCGGCCATCGCCGCCGTCGGTGAGGGAATCGCCGAGCACGGCGATGGACTGATGCGTCGAGCCGCCGGCGACGTCGACGCCGCTGATGAAGAACACCCAGGGCCGCGTCTCGACGTCGGCGATCTCCGTCATGCCGATGGCGTTGCCGGGGACGACGACACTCGGCTTGGTGGTGGGGCTGTGGCGGCTGGGAACCGGCGGCAGCTTGCCGGGCAGATAGAGCGAGATCGCGACCGGCGCATCCGCGCCGAGCGTCATCGCCACGGGATCGCTGAGGATGCTCGCCCCCGGCGGAATGGTGACGCTGGGGGAGCCGCCGAACGTGATCCGCCGCAGCGATCCGGGTGCGAGCTTCATCGGGTTCGCGCCCGGCGCGACGCTGGCGCCACCGATCTCGAGGGGAACCGTGCCGTAATAGTTGGTGAGACGGACGCGCAGGACATTGCCGCCCGCGGTCAGCGTGACGATGGAGCGGACCGTCGAGTCCTCCGGCAGGGCCTCGTGCTCGCCGATCAGGAGGGTCTTGAGCTTTTCGAGACGGCCCTTTTCGACGACCGGCTGGGGCGGCACCGGGGGGGCCGACCACGCACCGAACCACTCCATGGCGTGCACGACGGGGCCGGACGCGACATCGCGCGCATTCGAGGCGACGCGGACGAGACCGTCTTCGGCGAGCACGGGCGCGGCGACGCAGCTCGCCAGCGCCAGGATCAGCGCCGCGCCGGGAAGCGCCGTCCGTGCCGATCGGAGGAGGGGCCCCGGTCGGAGGAGAGACACCCGTCGGAAGGGGGACACCCCTTGGAAGGAGGACTTGGCGGCGCCGGCGAATGGAGTGCTCATGAAACGGCCTTCTGCTTTGCGCCCGCCGGGGTGCGGGATCCGGCGGTCCGCGCGGCCGGCCGGTTCAGCGCCATGGCGGACATCGCCACAAGCCCGGCCCAGCTGCCGATGAAGAGGAAGATCGCTGTCATCATCGTAGAAGCGTCCTGCGGGCTTCCGGTTCCCGGGGGGAACAGGCGCAAAGGTTGGTCCGTCGTCTTCTCCCGGCGCGGCGGAGAGGAGCGGGAGAAGCTCGTCTCCGACCGGGGCCGTGCCGACGGCGGCGGCAGCGGCCACGGCTTGCATCGTGGCTTCTACATAGCGTGGGAAAAATTCCCACGTCAAGAATTTTCGATGGGGAGAGCGGGATGACGGCGCGGACGAACGCCGGGCGGCGGGTGGAACGGCGCGGGCGGGCGTGGTTCATTGGGCGCGGACCGGACCTCGCCGCGAAAGGGCACGACGCGATGAAACTGTTCGTTCTGACGGGCGCCGGCTGCTCGGCCGAAAGCGGGCTCGGCACCTTCCGCGACAAGGAAGGCGCATGGGCGCGGTTCGACCCGATGAAGCTCGCGACGCCGGAGGGGTTCGCAGACGATCCCGATCTGGTGCACGCGTTCTACAATGCCCGCCGCGGCAACCTGCTGACGGCCATGCCGAACGAGGCGCACAGGGCACTGGCGCGGCTGGAGGCCGAGCTCGCGGCCCGCGGCGGCGCGCTGTTTCTCTGCACCCAGAACATCGACGACCTCCACGAGCGCGCGGGGTCGCGGAGCGTCGCCCACATGCATGGCGAGCTGCGCAAGGCGCGCTGCCTCGCCTGCGGCGCGGTGACGGCGTGGGACGACGATCTCGGCCGGAACGACACATGCCCCGCCTGCGGGGAGACCGGCGGCCTGCGCCCGCACATCGTCTGGTTCGGCGAGATGCCGCTCTACATGGCCGAAATCCAGGACGCGCTCGAGGAGGCGGACCTGTTCGTCGCCATCGGAACGTCGGGCTCGGTCTATCCGGCGGCGGGCTTCGTGGGGCAGGCGCGCCACATGGGCATCCGCACCTGCGAGATCAACCTGGAGCCCTCGGACAATGCCGGCCTGTTCGACGAGCGCTATTACGGCGCCGCGACCGAGGCGGTTCCGGCCTGGGTCGAGCGCGTGCTCACGGGTCCGGACGCCCTCGTGCGATAGAGCGTTCCGATCCGCTGGAAACGGCGGGGACCGCTCCCCGCCATTGCCTTTACGCCGGATTCAGGCGGATGCCGTTCAGGACTGGAACAGGCCGGCGATGCCGGAATAGACGCCGAGCGCGCACATCACGCCCGTCACGCTCCAGACGACGACCGCATAGCGTCCCTTCAGGCGATAGGGCTCCGGCAGCGCGCGCTGCGACAGCAGCACGAGGAAGCCGAGCACCACCGGCAGCAGCAGCGCATTCAGCACCTGGACGAAGATGTTGACGTCGATCAGGTTGGCGCCGGACAGCACGACCGAGACGCCGATCACCAGCACCACGGCATAGACCACGTAGAACCAGGGCGCCTGCTTCACCCCGTCGCCGAGGCTGCGGCGGTAGCCGGTGATCTCGCCCATGCCCCACGCGGCGGTCAGGCTGACGACGATGGCGGCGACCAGCGACGCCCCGACGATACCGAGCGAGAACAGGATGCGCCCGGCATCGTAGCCGAGATGGGGCGTGATGGCGTCGCTGATCTGCTCGACGGTGTTGAGGTCGACGCCACCCTCCTGGTTCGCCCAGAGCGTGGCCGCGGTGGTGACCAGCATCGCGATCATCACGAGCTGGGTGATGACGGAGCCCACCGCGGTATCGATGCGGGAGTGGCGCAGATGTTCGACCGTGAGACCTTTGTCCACCACCGCCGACTGCTGGTAGAAGATCATCCAGGGCATGACGACCGCGCCGATATTGGCGGCGACCAGGAAAAGATAGTTGGAATCCGACACGGGGAAGTTCTTCAGCCCCGCCATCACCTGGCTCGGATCCGGGCTCGACATGAACATGGTGACGAGGAACACGAGCTCGAACAGCCCGACGCCGATGGCGATGCGCTCCACGCGGAGATAGGACCCCGTCAGCACCATGATGACGAGAAACAGCGTGACGGCCCCGGTCGAGGCCCACATCGGGATGCCCCACATCAACCCGACCCCGGCGATGCCGCTCATCTCGCAGACGATGGCGCCGGCGCACGCGACGACCAGCGTCGAGACCGACAGCCACGCCCAGCCGCGGCCGAAATGGGATTCGATGAGTTCGCCGTGGCCCTTGCCGGTGACGACGCCGAGCCGGATCGTCAGCTCCTGCACCATGAAGACGATCGGAATCAGGATAACCTGCGCCGACAGCAGCGTGTAGCCCCACTGCGCGCCGCTCTGCGCCGCCGTGATCAGGCTGCCGGCGTCGGTGTCGGCGAGCATGACCACGAGGCCCGGTCCCATGATGGCGAGATAGGCCATCAGGGCGGACCGGCGGGTCAGACGCACGGAGGCCGTTCCGCCGGAGGAAGGCGAATAATCATTGCTGGACATACATTAATCTCTGTAAAAGAGCCCCATCTCTTCAATTCAGGATGATTGGGCGCGATTAAAAAGACTGTCAATCAGAATATATTGTAATTACTTTAAATACAAAGTCGGGGCGATGTCATCGAAACTGTCAAGACGGCGTGCGGAAAGATAAGCCGGCGCGCCCAGAACTAAACGCATAGAACCGACAGGCTCACGAATGAAGAGGCCGCCAAGCCAGATTGCGGCTGATGATCTTCCGACGGGACTTAAAAAAAGAGGCCCGGGCCGGAGCCCGGGCCTCGACGCTTTACGTTCCACGCGGATCCTGCCGGTTCCGTCAGTTCCTGACGATCTGGTCAGCCCTTCGCGATCTCGTCAGCCCTTGGCGATCTGGTCGGACTGGGCGCCGCTGTCCGGCCGGGGCGGCGCGAGGTCGGGCTTGCCGCCGAGGGGCTTCGAGACCTCGCTCGTGAACTCCGCGCGGCCGTCGATGGTGGAGCCCGACGACCAGCGGCCCTCAGGGATCGATCCATCGGCCATGTGGCCGAGATAGACATAGGAGAACTCGCCGTTCTCCTTCTCCTGCGGAAAACTGTCCGGGATCGGCAGCGCCGCCGAACCGCCGAGTTCCTCGATGGCCGCAAGCCATTGCTGCTGGTGCATGGTATCGCGAGCGATCAGGAACGACAGCATGTCCTTCATGCCGGGATCGTCCGTCATGTTGTAGAGCCGCACCGCAAGAACGCGGCCGGACGCTTCCGCCGTGACGTTGGCATACATGTCGGCGGCGATGTTGCCCGACGCATAGACATGAGAGGCGTTGAACGGCACGCCGTTCGCATCGGCGGGAAGCGCTGCGAGGCCGGTCGACAGCAGGTGGCGGAAGTCCATGCCGTTCAGCACGGCGCCGCCCATGGGATCGGCGGCGACCTCCTCCTGCAGGGACAGCGGCGCGGTCTCCAGATTGAGCGCGACGGCCGTGGCCAGCATTTCGATGTGGCCGAGCTCTTCCGTCGCGGTATTCAGCAGCATGTCGCGGTATTTTGCCGGCCCGCGCGCGCCGAATGCCTGAAACATGTATTGCATGGCGACGCGAATTTCACCCTCGACGCCACCGATCGCCTGTTGCAGGGCCCGGGCAAAGACGGCGTTCGGCTTGTCGACGCGGACCGGATATTGCAGTTTTCCGTCGGTGTAGAACATCAAAACCTCCCATGCGGCAGACGCCGGCCGACGTGTCGCGACGGACGTGCCGTTGTGATGGTCAGAACCGTCTGCTGACGGCGGATCGGGGACCCGACCGACGAACGGGCGCTTTGCTGCGATTGTTCCGCGACGGTCCGAATGCTGCCTTCAACGGGCGGTAGTCTCGGGACGAGATCAGGCGCGGCCGTTGCGCGCTCACCCCGTCGCCGGAGCGAGGACGAATTCGGTCGACGGAAGACGAACGGGGAACCTGGGATGCCCCGCCTTGTTGGTAGGGCGCAGCATCCTCAGCCGCATGAACCTTCGGCCACACGCATCTCGCGCAGCGGGCCGGTTCCGGCAGCTTGCGGAACGCAAGTCGTATCCTCGCATCGATCGTCCGGAGGCTCGCGGATCCCGTGTTGCACTTGCGCCCCCATGCCTTGCAGCCCCAAGCCTTGCAATCTGAGGCCTTGCAGCCCCAAGCCTTGCGGCACCAGGCCTTGCGCCCACAGGCTCTGCAGCCCCAGGCTTTGCCGTCCCAAGTCGCGGACGCGGGCGCCTCGCGCCCGCATTACTGGAAGTCGACCGCCGTTCCCGCCGCGAGCGCGCGCCGCATCGATCTCGAGGAGCGCGTTCCGAAGCTCCTTTTCGTCACGCCCGAGATGGCGGACTTCGTGAAGGTCGGGGGCCTCGGCGAGGTCTCGACGGCGCTTCCCCGCGCACTGCGCCAGACCAACGACATCCGCGTCCTCATCCCCGGCTATCGCCAGGTCGTCGCCGGACGCCGGATCACCGAGGTCGCACGCCTCCCGCCGGCCTGGGATCTGCCCGGCTGCACGATCGGCCGGATGGACATGGCGGACGGCCTGGTGGTCTATGTCGTGCTGTGCTCGGAACTCTTCGAGCGGGACGGAACGCCCTACGGCGACGGCCGGGGCACCGACTGGGACGACAACCACATCCGCTTCGCACGGCTCAGTCTGGCGGCGGCCGAGATCGCCCGCGGTGTGGCCGATATCGGCTGGCGGCCGGACGTTCTGCACCTGAACGACTGGCCGGCGGGCCTCACCGCGGGCTACCTCGCATGGCACCGGACGCCGGTGCCGACCGTGTTCACCGTCCACAATCTGGCCTATCAGGGGCTGTTCGACGCCGCGCGCATGGCCTCCATCGGCGTGCCGGAACAGGCCTTCCGGATGGAGGGCATCGAGTTCTACGGCAAGATGTCGTTCCTCAAGGCCGGCATCTACTATGCCTCGCACGTCACCACCGTCAGCGCGACCTATGCCCGGGAGATCACCACGCCCGAGTTCGGCTGCGGCTTCGAGGGTCTGTTGCGCGTGCGGGAAAGCCAGAACCGCCTGAGCGGCATCCTCAACGGCGTCGACGAGAGCTGGGATGCCAGCCGGGATCCCTCGCTCGCCGGGCATTTCGACCGCCGCAACCTCCAGGGCAGGAGGCTCAATGCGGTGGAAACCCGCGAGGCCTTCCGCCTCGGCGTGTCCCAGGGGCCCCTGTTCGCGATCATCTCCCGGCTCGTGCAGCAGAAGGGCATCGATCTCGCGATCGAGGCCGCCGAGAAGATCGTCGAGCAGGGCGGCCAGATCGCCGTGACCGGGCAGGGAGAGCCGTTGCTGGAAGACGCGCTCAGGCGGCTCGCCGAGCGCCATCCCGGGCAGGTCGGCGTCAGGATCGGCTTCGACGAGGCGGAGGCGCGGCGGCTGTTCGCCGGCAGCGACTTCCTGCTGATGCCGTCGCGCTTCGAACCCTGCGGTCTCAGCCAGATGTTCGCGCAGCGCTACGGCTCGCTTCCCATCGCCTATCGCACCGGCGGGCTCGTGGACACCATCGAGGACGGCGTGACCGGGTTCCTGTTTTCCGAGCTGTCCTGCAGCGGCCTGATGGAGGCGGTGTCGCGCGCCTTCGACAGCTTCTCGGTCAAGAAGACGCTGCTCGCGATGCGGCGCAACGCCATGAGCAGGCAGATCAACTGGCTTCAGTCGGCACGGCGCTACAACGACGTGTATGAGCGGATCCGGACCTGGGGCGTGTCGCTGCCGGCTGCTTTCTGACCGCCTCTTCGCGACGGGGAGCGGACGCACGGCGCGCGGCCTTGCGACCGCAGCCGTGTGCCGTCATGCTGGCGCCGGGTTCCCTGCCTTGAAGAAAGACGCGCATGATACCGGCCGCCCTCGCCGTTCCGGGCTTTCTCACCTTCACCATCTCGATCGTGGTGTTCTTTCTGGGCTCCGGCCTCAACCGCGCCTTCGCGCCACTGCGGCGCTGGAACATTCCCGAGGCGGTGACCGGCGGCCTGATCGCCGCGGTCGCGACGCTTGTGATCTATGAGGCGTTCGGCCGCGCAGTGTCGTTCGACCTCGGCGCCCGCGACGTGCTGCTGCTCTATTTCTTCACCGGCATCGGCCTCAATGCGCGGCTCGGCGATCTCGTCGCGGGAGGGTGGCCGCTGGTGACGCTGCTGCTGCTGACGCTGGTCTATCTCGTGCTGCAGAACGTCATCGCGATCGGCTCCTCGGCGCTGCTCGGCCTGCCGGAGGGCGTGGCGCCGCTGCTCGGCTCGGTGTCGCTCGTCGGCGGCCACGGCACCACCATCGCCTGGGCGCCGCTGATCGCCGAGCGCTTCGGCCTGCCCAATGCGCTGGAGATCGGCATCGCCTCCGCCACCCTGGGCCTCGTGCTGGCGAGCCTTGCCGGCGGCCCCATCGCCGGCTTCCTGCTGAAGCGCTTCAGGCTGACCGGGCCTGCCACTGACCCGGAACCCGTCATCGGCCTCGACGCGCAGGACGGCACGTCGCGCAACGACAAGGTCACCCACGTCGACATTCTCAGCACGGTGCTCGTGCTCAATGTCGCGATCCTGATCGGCTACGCGCTCGACACGCTGGTGCTCGCGGAGACCAGCATCAAGCTGCCGCTGTTCGTGGTCTGCCTGCTGGTGGCGATCGTGCTCACCAACACCCTGCCGCGGATCTTTCCGCGCCTCGCCTGGCCGACGCGGACCCGCGCGCTGGCGCTGATCTCGGACCTGTCGCTGAACGTGTTCCTGGCGATGTCGCTGATGAGCATGCAGCTCTGGACGCTGGGCGGCCTCGGCCCCGCGCTCGTCGCGGTGCTGGCGATCCAGACGGTGGGGGCGGTCGCCTTCATCCTGCTGGTGGTGTTCCCGCTGATGGGTCGCAATTATCAGGCCGCCGTGCTCTCGGCCGGCTTCACCGGCATCAGCCTCGGCGCGACGCCGACCGCCATCGCCAACATGACCGCCGTGACGAAGGCCAACGGGCCGGCGCCGACGGCGTTCATCATTCTGCCGCTGGTATCGGCCTTCTTCATCGACATCGCCAACGCCATCACCATCAGCTTCATGCTGAACTGATTTTCCCGGCCGGGGGCGGTCGGCGGCGCACGAGCAAAGGCGCCCGGACCCTGCTTTGGCGGCGTTCGATGGCGGAAAAATCTCACGGGGAGAGACGCCTTGACCGACGAACCGACTGCCGACGTGCCCTTCGTCGACCAGCTGCCCGGCGGACCGGGCCTCTCGACCATCGACGGCGCCGACCCGGCGGCGCCCTATTTCCGCCTGCTGTCGCACCTGCGCTCGCCGCTGACCTTGCGCCAGCTGATGATCGGCTCGGTCCGCAGCGGCTATATCGGTCAGGGCGAGCCGCTCGATCCGGACCTGCCGCCGCCCGGCGCGGCGGAGCTTTACCCGCATGTCGCCGTCGAGCCGCTGGTGGTGCCGTCGCCGGCCGGCCCCATCCGCTGCCAGCTGTTCGCCGCGCCCGGCCCACGCCGCGACCGGCCGGTGCTGGTCTATCTGCACGGCGGCGGCTTCACGGTCGGTGCCTCGGAGGACACGGCCTACATCACCAGCCGCATCGCCGACGAGACCGGCCTTATCGTCGTCAGCGTCAATTACCGGCTGGCACCGGAATGGCCGTTCCCGAGCGGGCTGGAGGATGTCTTCGCCGTATTCTCGTGGCTTCGGGCCAACGCAAACGAGATCGGCGGCGATGCATCCCGCATCCTGGCAGGGGGCGATTCCGCAGGCGCCAATCTCGCCGCGGCCCTGCCGCACAAGGCCCGGGACGAAGGCGCGGCACCGCCGGAAGGCGTGATCCTGCTGTGCCCGATCACGGATTTCAACGTCGAGCGCTACGCCTCGTTCGAACGGCTGGCGCCGCTCGGCATCGTCTACGACACCGCGTTCGTCGGGTACATCCGCGGCGCCTATGTGGTGCGCCACGCCCTGTGGTCGCATCCGCACGTGAGTCCCGCGCTCGGCGACCTCGGCGCCTATCCGCGCACGCTGATCGTCGCCGGCGAGGTCGATCCCGTCATCGACGACAACAGGGCCTTCGCCGACAAACTGGCCGCGGCGGGGCGCGAGGTGCACCTGACGGTCGGCCCGCGCATGCCGCACGGCTTCTATTTCTTCCCCCGGCTCCTGCCCGAAGGCGAGGAGGCCTTCGCGGCGATCCGGCGCTTCGTCGGCCGGCCGGGCTGATCCCGCGCGGCGGACGGGGAGGGGCAAGGGGAGGGGCAAGGGAAGGGGAGGGGCGAGAAGTTCCTCAGCCCTGCTCGCCCGCGCGCAGCCGCACCACGTTGCCCGGCGCCGCGGTCAGCCGCGCGGCTTCCTCCATGATCTGCCGCGGCGTAAACGGCTTGCCGACCACCGGGGCGCTGGCGAACGCCTGGGGCAGGTTCTGCCGGCCGTAGCCGCTGACGAAGGCGAAGCGGATGCCGCGCCGCGTCAGCGCCGCGGCCACCTCGTCGACCGCCGCGCCGTGCAGGTTGCCGTCGAGGAAGGCGGCATCGAAGGTCGCGCTCTCGATCAGCTCCAGCGCCTCGGCGACCGTGCCGGCCGGGCCGCAGACGGAAGCGCCGGCATCCTCCAGGACGCAGACGAGGTCGAGCGCGACCAGGGGCTCGTCCTCCACCACGAGAAAGGAGCGGCCCTCGATGCCCGTCGCCGCCGTCTGGGCGGGCGCTCCGTGGCGGGTGCTGTCGGAGGCATTGTCAGGGTCACGCATGTTGATGGCCTCCGGGGAATCGAGCGGCATGGTGAGATCCCAGACCACGCCGTCGCCGCGATAGCTCGCCGTGGCCGCGCCGCCGTCCGACTTCAGGCTGTTCTCGATCAGGGTGGAGCCGAAGCCCCGCTTGGTCGGCGCCTGCACACGCGGCCCCCCGGTCTCCTGCCAGCGCAGCGCGAGCCTGTCGCCCTCCACCGTCCAGAGGAGCGCGACATTGCCGGCGGCGGTGGAGAACGCGCCGTACTTGACGGCGTTGGTGAACAGCTCGTGCAGGATGAGCGCCAGCCGCAGCGCCGTCTGCGGCGAGAGCTTGACCTCCGGCCCGGAGACCGAGAGCCGGTCGGCATCGATGACGCCGAGGTCGAGCTGGTCGTGCACGAGTTCGGCCAGGCTGGCGCCCTGCCACGTGGTGCTGCTCAACATGGAGTGCACGCGCGACAGCGCCTGGATGCGGCCGGTGAAGGTGGCCGAGAACTGCTCCGGGCTGCGGGTGTAGCGCAGCGTCTGCGTCGCGATGGCCTGAACGTTGGCGAGCGTGTTCTTCACGCGGTGGTTCAGTTCGCCGATCAGCAGCTTCTGCGTCGCCTCCGCCTTGTGGCGGGCGGTGACGTCGAGGATCTGCACGCTGAGCGAGATCGCCGAACCGTCCGGACGGCGCAGCACGGAGCTGTACCACTCGCAGTCCAGCATCGCGCCGTCGCGGGTGCGGCAGCGGACCTCGTCGTGGCCACGGCTGTGCGAGGCATCGGCCAAGGTGGCGCGGAACATCTCCGTCAGCCGGCCGACGCAGGCTTCGGGCACCCAGCCCAGTTCGTCGAGCCGGTGCCCGATCATGTTCGCCGATGTCCAACCGAACATCCGCTCCGCGCCCTTGGACCACGCCGTCAGGCGCAGCCCGTCGTCGAATTCCACGATGGCGAGGGGGGAATTGTCGGTGTGGGCCTGAAGGCGGTCGAGCGCCGTGCGCAACTCAGCCGCGCCTCGGGCGATCTCCTCCTTCTGCCGCGCCAGCAGGCGATGCTGGCGGGCGATGTCGAAGAAAACCTGCGCCTTCGTCTTGAGGATCAGCGGATCGATCGGCTTGTAGATGAAATCGACCGCGCCCGCCTCGTAGCCGCGGAAACGCCGGCCCTCGTCGGTCGCCGCGGCGGTGACGAAGATGATCGGCACGCCCCGCGTGCGCTCCGTGCCGCGCATCAGCTCGGCGAGTTCGAAGCCGTCCATCCCCGGCATCTGCACGTCGAGCAGCGCCAGCGCGAACTCGTGCTCGAGCAGCAGCTCAAGGGCTTCCATGCCCGAACGCGCCTTGATGAGGATGAGGCCGTCGCGCC
The DNA here is from genome assembly GCF_900148505.1 of Pseudoxanthobacter soli DSM 19599. Lineage (NCBI taxonomy): Bacteria > Pseudomonadati > Pseudomonadota > Alphaproteobacteria > Hyphomicrobiales > Segnochrobactraceae > Pseudoxanthobacter > Pseudoxanthobacter soli. Next base: position 48,294 of record NZ_FRXO01000006.1, read on the forward strand.
GCAGCAGGGCTTCGAGGGCGCGGAGATTTTCCTCGATGTCGTCGACCAGCAGGAACTTGATGGGGTCAGGCGGCGACATGGCGGGCCTCCCGGTTCGGCACCATCGCTGAGCGGCGATAGATGCGATCCTCGCTGGCGAAGGGGGTGAAGGCATCGGCATGACCGGAGAAGCGCAGGCTCTCGTTCATGCCGAGCCCGAGGAAACCGCCGTGGGCGAGCGATTCCCTGAACAGCGCGACGGCGCGATCCTGAAGCGGCTGGTCGAAATAGATCAGCACGTTGCGGCAGGAGACGAGGTGCACCTCGGAGAACACCGCGTCGCAGGCAAGGCTGTGCTCGGCGAACACGGTGCGCGCCCTGAGCGACTTGTCGAACACGGCGGCGCCGTAGGCGGCGGTGTAATAGTCGGAGAGGGAGGAGCGCCCGCCGGACTTCTGGTGGTTGGACGTGAACAGGGGAATGCGGTCGAGGTCGAAGATGCCGGCTTCGGCGCGGGCGAGCGCCGACGGGTTGATCTCGGTCGCGTAGAACAGGGTGCGGGACTCCAGGCCCTCCTCGCGGAACAGGATCGCCAGCGAATAGAGTTCCTCTCCGGCGCTGCACCCGGCGACCCAGACCTTCAGGGACGGAAAGGTGCGCAGATGCGGGATGACCTTCTCCCGCAGGGTACGGAAATAGCGGGGATCGCGGAACATCTCGCTCACCTGCACGGTCATGCAATCGGTCATGACCGGCAGCAGCTCGGGCTCGCGCAAGAGCCGCGACTGCACGTCCGACAGGGTCGCGCAATCGAGCCTGCGCCGCAGCAGGTCGGCACGGCGGCGCAAGGACGGGCGGGAATAGGAGCGGAAATCATAATGATAACGCCGGTGGATCGCCTCCAGCAGCAGGTCGAGTTCGATGGCTTCGACCGGGTCGGGGGCGTTCGGCCTGGGGGAGGACATCGGCAGGGGGACGGTCATCGCGGCATCCACACGCGGGTGAGCGACAGCAGCTTGTCGACGTCGAGCGGCTTGGCGAGATAGTCGTTCGCGCCCGCCGCGAGGCACCGCTCGTGATCGTCGGCCATGGCCTTGGCGGTGAGCATGATCACGGGAAGCGACTTCCACGCCGGGCGCGCGCGGATCTCCCGCACGGCGGTCAGCCCGTCCATCTCCGGCATCATCACGTCCATCAGCACGAGGTCGATGGCCGGCGCGACGCCGCTGCCGGCGCGGTCCAGCGCCTCCAGCGCCTCGCGGCCGTTGCGCGCGATCTGCACCCTGGCGCCGTGGGGCTCGAAGATGCTGGTGATCGCGAAGACGTTGCGCACGTCGTCCTCCACCACGAGGATGCGGCGGCCGTCGAGCAGGGCGTCGCGGTTGAGGGAGGTCGCCAGCATCCGCCGCTGGCGCTCCGGCAGGTCGGCGACGACCTGGTGCAGGAACAGCGTGACCTCGTCGATCAGCCGCTCGGGCGACTTTGCGCCCTTGATGATGATCGATTTCGAATAGCGGCGCAGCCGCAGCTCCTCGTCCGGCGAAAGCTCGCGGGCGGTGTAGACGATCACCGGCGGGAAGGCGGCTTCCTCGTCCTCGTTCAGCCGGTCCAGCAGGTCGAAGCCCGATGCATCGGGCAGCGTCATGTCGAGCACCATGCAGTCGAAGGTCTCGCGCCGCAGCCGGTCCAGCGCCTCGGCGGCGGTCGCCGAGCCGATGGTCTCGACGTCCTTGGCGGCCAGGAGTTCGCCGAGGCCCTGCCGCTGCGCCGGGTCGTCCTCCACGATCAGCACGCGCCGCAACGGCTGCGTCAGCCGGCTTTCGAGCCGCTCAAGCGCCTGCGCCAGTTCCTCCCGCTTGACCGGCTTCAGCATGTAGCCGACCGCGCCGAGCGACATGGCGGTATCGGTATAATCGTCGACGGAGACGACGTGGACCGGGATGTGGCGCGTGCGCAGGTCGCGCTTCATCCGCTCCAGCACGGTCATACCGCTGTGGTCGGGCAGCGCCATGTCCAGGATGACGGCATCCGGCAGATATTGCCGCGCGGCCAGCACGCCGTCATCGGCCGTCGAGGTGACGATGCACTGGAAACCGAGTTCGTGGGCGAGGTCGAGCAGGATGCGCGCGAAGGCGAGATCGTCTTCCACCACGAGAATGACGCGGCGGCCGGCGGTGAGCTGCAGGCGGTCGTCCTCGACGCCGGGCCGCGGCGGCTGGGCCGCCAGATCGCCGGCCGGGACGCCCCGGTCGCCGCCCTCGCGCGTCCGGGCGGGGCGGGGTTGCACCACGACGGTGCTCTGCCCGCCGCCGCCGGACTGGCCGGCGAACCGGCGCGGCAGCACGATCGTGAAGGTGCTGCCTTCGCCCGGCGCGCTGCGCAGACGGATCTCGCCTCCGAGCAGGTTGGCGAGTTCGCGGGAAATCGACAGGCCGAGGCCGGTGCCGCCATAACGACGGTCGATGGTGCCGTCGGCCTGATGGAAGGCGTCGAAGATCGCCGCCTGTTCCTCCTCGGCGATGCCGATGCCGGAATCCTCGACGGCGAAGGCGATGCGGCCGTCGTTCTCCTGGCCGATGCGCAGCACCACCTCGCCGCGCTCGGTGAACTTCACCGCGTTAGACAGGAAGTTCTTCAGCACCTGTTCGAGCCGCTGCCCGTCGCTTTCGAGCGTCGGCGGCAGGTCCGGCGCGAGTTCAAGCCTGACGGCGACCCCCTTCTCGTCGCCGAGCGGCTGGAACGCCCTGACGAGCTTCTCGGCGAGCGGCCCCAGCGCGACGTCGCCCGGCTGGAGATCGAGCTTGCCCGCCTCGATCTTCGACAGGTCGAGGATATCGTTGATCAGCGTCAGCAGGTCGTTGCCTGAAGACTCGATCAACTGGGCGTAACCGACCTGTTCGTCGTTGAGGTTGCCACCGCGGTTCTCCGCCAGAAGCCGCGCCATGATCAGGAGGGCGTTGAGCGGGGTCCTGAGTTCGTGGGACATGTTGGCGAGGAATTCGGACTTGTACCGGCTTGCCGACGCGAGGTCCCGGGCGTGCTCGCGAAGGGCGGTCTGGGCGCGGGTCAGGTCGTCGCGCTGGGCTTCGAGCAACTGGGTCTGCTCTTCCAGATGCGCGTTCACTTCCTCGAGTTCGGCCTGCTGCCGCTCCAGCCGCTGCTGCGAATCCTGAAGCGCGCGGCTCTGCTCCTGCAGTTCCTCGTTGGTGGCGGCGAGTTCCTCGCCGTGCCGGCGCAGCTCTTCCGACTGCCGCCGGGTCTCCTCCAGCAGGTCTTCGAGGCGGGTTCGGTATTGCGCCGAGCGCAGCGCGATGCCCATCTTGCCGGCGACCCGCTCCAGCAACTCGGCCGCGTCCTTCGACACGGGTCTCGGGAAGCCGAGTTCGATCACGGCGTTCGCCTCGTTGTCCTTGCGCGTCGGCGCGATCAGCAGCGAGGCGGGTTTGGCGAAGCCGAACGAGGAGCCGAAATAGAGATAGTTGTCCGGCACATTCCTGAGCGTGAGGATGCGGTTGTCGATCGCGGCCTGGCCGATCAGGCCGTCGCCACGGCGGATCTGCACCGGGACGGGGGCCGCCGAGGGGATGCCGTAGCCGGCGATCCGCACGAAGCTGTCGTCCTCGCGGGCGAAGAACGCCACGGCCTGGGCACCCAGCCGCTCCGCGAGAAAGGCGCAGATGCGCTCCGCCAGGACTTCCGGCGGCACGTCGCCCATCATGCGGCGGGCAAGATCCGACTGGGCAGTCTGGAGCCACTCCTCCCGGCGCACCGCGACCTTGTTGCGCACGAAGTGATAGCCGATGAGCGCCAGAATCCAGACCGTCGAGACGCCCATCGCCCGGTTGATCTGCGCCATGCCGACATTGCTGATCGAGGGCAGGTCGGCGAGGAAGCCGATGGCGATCGCGATGGTCGACACCAGGGCCGCCAGCGGCGGCACGATCGGCCGCCACGCCAGATAGGCGAGCACCGGCGGCAGCAGATAGACGATCCAAACCGCCGTTCCGAACGGCACCAGAAGATCGACGACGAAGATCGCGCCCGTCAGGGCGATCAAAACCACGTAGAGGGCGAACTCTCTACTCTCGTTCGCGTTGTCGTGCATCTCGCCCCGCGCCAGCCAGCCAACTCAAAGGCGAGTGTCGGGAACGGCGGCGCTGCCTCAGGCACCGCCGGCCGCATTCGACCGCTGGAATCGCGTGCGTTCCCCACATCCGCCAACACGCCAAAACGCGCGGCCAGCGGCCCGGTTCCCATCTCTGTTGCTTTTTTTTCGCAACAGGCCTCACCTCTCGCGAAGGCCCGCCGCAGGGCGGGCGCGGAGAGACCGCGTGGACGGTGGGCAGCCGGTCAGACGGCGCCCTGCGTCCCAACATAGACGGCGTAGAGCGACGTGGTCGCGGCGATGAACAGGCGGTTGCGCTTGCGGCCGCCGAAGGTGAGGTTCGCGACCGTCTCCGGCACGCGCACCTTGCCGAGGAGCGTTCCGTCGGGCGCGTAGACGTGAACGCCGTCGAGCGCGCTCGTCCAGACATTGCCCTCGACGTCGACGCGCATTCCGTCCGGCTGGCCAGGCTCGATGGCGGCGAACACGCGGCCGTTGGTGAGCCGGCGACCGTCGACCACGTCGAAGGCGCGGATGTGGTGGCCGGCATCGGGATCGTGGCTGCGGCTCGAATCCGCGACATAGAGCGTGCGCTCGTCGGGGGAGAAGGCGAGCCCGTTCGGCTGGGTGAAATCGTCGACCACGATCGCGATCTCGCCGGTCGCCGGATCGACGCGGTAGACGTTGCGGGTCGGCTGTTCCTGCGCGGCCGGGAAGCCCTCGTAGTGGCCCATGATCCCGTAGGTCGGATCAGAGAACCAGATGCCGCCGTCGGAATGGACGATGACGTCGTTCGGGGCGTTCAGCGGCCGCCCGCCATAGGAATCGGCGATGACGGTGATGCTGCCGTCGTGTTCGGTGCGGGTGACGCGGCGCTTGCCATGCTCGCAGGTCACGAGCCGGCCCTGCCGGTCGCGGGTGTTGCCGTTCGAGTGGTTGGAATCGGCGCGGAACACGCTGACGCCGGTTTCAGGATGCCAGCGCAGCATCCGGTTCTCGGGAATGTCGCTCCAGACGAGGCAGTTGTGGTCGCCGAACCACACCGGCCCCTCGGCCCACCGGCATCCGGTGTGCAGCAGGTCGAGATGGGTGTGCAGCAGCGTGAGCGGCCTGAAGCGCGGGTCGATGACCTCGAACGGATCCTTCAGGGCGGGCGTGGAAGACGGAAACGCTTGCATGGGGGACGCTTGCATGGCGGCACTTCGTGTCTGGCGCGGGGAGGGGACGCAGCGGTGCCGGCCGCGCGGTTGCGCGGCGGCTGTCCCGCCGGAGGATGCGCGGCCGGCGATCAGCCGCGGCCGGCTTTGCGATTTCCGGCGAGGGTGATGGCGGCGATGATGATGAGGCCGGTGAGGATCAGGCGCGGCCCAGACCCGACGCCGAACGTGTTCAGCATCGTCACCAGCAGGTAGAGGAACAGCGCGGCGCCCCACAGGCCGGCGACGTTCGAGAACCCGCCGGAGACCGAGGTGCCGCCGATCACCACCACCGCGATGGAGGCGAGCAGATATTCCTCGCCCATATTGAGCGACGCGCCGCCGGAGAAGCCCGCGAGCAGGGCGCCGCACAGCGCGGCGAGTGTCGCCGAGAGCACGTAGGTCGCGAAGCGCACGAAATCGACCCGGATTCCCGCGAGCTTGGCGGCGCGGGTGTTCTGGCCGATGGCCGTGACCGAGCGGCCGAACACCGTGCGATGCAGCACCACGGTCATCACGAGGCAGACGAGAACGGTGGCGATGGCGATGAGCGGCACGCCGGCGATGTTGCCGGTGGCGAAGTTCGCGAACGCCGGGGGCGGCTTGATGTTGAGCCCGCGGCCGTAGGAGATCGCCGTCGACTGGACGATGAAGCTGCCGGAGAGCGTGGCGATGATCGGCGGGATCGAGAGCAGGCGTATCAGCGCGTAGTTGAAGCAGCCGACCGCGATGCCGGTTCCGAGCGCCGCGGCGAGGCCGACCGGGATCATGGCGTCGGAACCCGCCATCACCTTCATGGCGACCGCGCCGGCGAGCGCGATGGTCGAGGGGATCGACAGATCGACATTGCCCGGCCCCATCGTGATCACGAACATCTGGCCGATGCCGGCGATCACGTAGAAGGCGGCGAAGGTCGCGGCGGTGGCCGCGATCTGGCCGGCACCGACGCCGGCGGTGAAGGTGGTCGTCGCCACGAAGATCAGGAACGCGGCGACGAACGACAGCGCCCACGGCGAGCGTTGGGCGAAAGCGGCGAGACGGGTGCGCATGTCGGGGGGCAGGTCCGGGGCCTGGCGAGCGAAGCCCGCCGGCCGGAGGCCGGTCTGCCGGGCTTCGGTGGGATGGGTCGTCATCAGCGCGCTCCTTCGAGCCGGTTGGCGACGGCGCGCAGCGCCAGTACCACGATCAGGATCGCGCCCTGGGCGCCGATCTGCCAGTCCGGGGAGATGCGAAGGAACGAAAGCAGCGAACCGGCGAGCGTCAGCGTCATCGCGCCGATCACGGCACCGATGGGCGAGACGCGGCCGCCGACGAACTCGCCGCCGCCGAGGATGACGCCGGCGATGGAAAGCAGGGTGTAGCGCAGGGCGATGTTGGCGTCGGCCGAGGTTGTGAGGCCGACCAGCGACAGCCCGCTCAGCACGCCGAAGAAGCCGGCGAGCGCGAACATGGTCATCTTGGCCTTCAGCAGCGACCAGCCGGCCCGGGCGATGGCGGCCGGATTGCCGCCGGTGCCGCGCAGCACCGCGCCGGCGGCCGAGCGCATCAGCACCACATGCACGACGAGGGCGAGCACGATGCCGGCGATGATGGCGAACGGCACCACCGGGGTCTTGAGCTTCATGATGAAGCGCAGCCAGTCCGGCGCGCTGCCGCCGGGCATCGGCAGCACCATCACGGAAGCGCCTAGCCACACGAACGACATGCCCAGCGTGACGACGATGGAGGGCAGGTTGCGCAGGTGCACCAGCGCGCCGACCGCCGCATAGACGGCGATGCAGCCGGCGAGGATCAGGACGCCGAGGGCCGGCTCGTCCTTCAGCACCGTGGCCGCGATGCAGGCGACGAAGCTGACGAAGCTGCCGATGGACAGATCGAGATCGTTGACCGTGATGACGCAGAGCTGCGCGATGGTCGCGAACGCGATCGGCAGCGCCAGGTTCAGCATCAGGTTGAAGCCGAAATAGCTGATGGCGTTCGGCTGCACGAAGGCGATGGCGGCGATCAGGATCAGGAGAGAGGCGATCGGCAGCAGCGCGCGGGGCGCCGGCATGCGGATGGCCGGGGAAGAGATGTGCCCGCCGGTCTGCGTGCTCATGCCGCGTCCTCCTCGAACGACGATTGCAGCACCCGTTCCTCGCTGAGCTCGCTGCGCGGCAGGTCGGCGACCAGGGTGCCGGTACGGAACACGTAGACGTGGTCGCAGTGTTCCAGTTCCTCGAATTCGGTCGTGTACCAGAGGAAGGTGCGGCCGCGCGCCGCCTCCTCCTTGATGGTGCGGTAGACTTCTTCCTTGGTGCCGATGTCGACGCCGCGCATCGGATCGTCCATCAGGATGATGTCGGCGTCGGAGGCGAGCGCGCGGGCGAACAGCGCCTTCTGCTGGTTGCCGCCGGAAAGCGTGAGGATGCCGTTGTCCATGTCCGGCGTGCGGATCGCCATGCGGTCCTTCCAGCGCTGCTCCATCTCGCGTTCCTTGCGCGGATCGATCAGGCCGAAGCGGCGCATGGCGCCGAGCGAGCGGATGGTGACGTTGCGGCCGATGGACCACAGCGGGAACACGCCGTCGGTCTGGCGGTCGCCGGCCACGAAGGCGACCTTGCCGGTGACGGTCGCGACCCGGCCGCTGCGGCCGGCGGCATCGTGCACCAGAACGAGCATCGAAGTCTGGCCATGGCCGGCGAGGCCGCCGAGGCCGATGATCTCGCCCTTGCGGGCGACGAGCTTGCGGTCGCCGCGCTGGCGGGGCGGGCGAGCCTCGACGACGACGGGTCCGCTGCGCTCCGCCTTGCCGGCCGCGGCCGGGGCGGGCGCGTGGGCATCGCCGGCGCGATGGCTGGTGTCGTGGGCGATGGTGCCCATCGCGGCCACGAGCGAGTCGCGCGTGTAGGCGCTCGCCGGCTTCGCCTCCACCACGCCGCCGTCCTTCATCACCACCATGCGGTCGGCGGTGGAGAGGATCTCCCCGAGGATGTGCGAGATCAGGATCACGCTGCACCCGCCGGCGGTGGCGCGGCGGACATGATCGAGAAGCTGGCGGGCGACGACCTGATCGAGGGAAGAGGTCGGCTCGTCGAGAATGATGAGATCGAGATGGCCGGAGGAAACCGCGAAGGTGGAGGCGATTTCCACCATCTGCCGCCGCCCCAGGGTCAGGTCGCCGACGAGATCGCCGGGCCGGATGCCGTGGCCGGGGAAGATGCGGTCGAGTTCGCTGATGATGAGGTTCGCGGCGCGCCGGCGCCAGCCCGGACCCTTCAGGGACGGGTGGCGGATGCGGGCGTTCTCCGCCACCGTCAGGTTGGGGCAGAGCGACAGCTCCTGAAACACGCAGCGCACGCCCCAGCCCTGCGCCTCGCTGACGCTGTAGCCCCGCACCGGCTCGTGGCCGGAGACGGTGATCGTGCCCTCGTCGGGCTTCAGCGTGCCGGCGAGCACCTGCATCAGCGTCGACTTGCCGGCGCCGTTGTGGCCGACGAGGCCGATGCACTCGCCCCGGCGGATGGTGAGATCGACGCCGCGCAGCGCCATCACGGCCCCGAACGACTTGCGGATGCCGGCGAGCCGGATGAGGTCGGGCTGCGTTTCAGTCATCCATCATTCTCCCGGAAAGCCGGATCCCGGATGTCGGATCGTCGCGGAAAAGACGGACCCGCGCCCGAAGGCGCGGATCCGCAGTCTGCTGGGAGGAAACATGCCGGCCACCGGGCCGGTCGCCGAACCGGTCGCAAGGACCGGCGCGGCGTGCCGTCAGGAGCGCGCGGACAAATCGTCCGAAGCGGCTCAGTGCGCGCCGCCGATCACCTTCTCGGCGTCGGCCTGCGAATATTCGACGTTGGCGACGCCGCCCGCGGGCGTGGTCTTCAGCGCGTTGTCGAGGTCGGCCTGATCGATCTGCAGGAACGGCACCGTCAGGTCCTTCGGAACCTGCTTGCCGTCGAGGATCTGCTGGGCGACCCAGAACGCGAGGGTGGACACGCCCGGCGCGATGGAGACCGACATGGTCTCGTAGCCGTTGGCGTCGCGCTGTTCCTTCCACCACTGCAGCTCGTCCTGGCGGTTGCCGAGAACGATGATGGGGGTCGGACGGCCAGCGGCCTTGAAGGCCTCGGCCGCGCCGTAGCCGTCGCCGCCCTGGGTGACGACGCCGACGATCGGCGGCAGGCTCGGCAGCACGCCGGCCACGGCCTTCTGGGCCACGGTCTGGGTCCAGTCGCCCTGAACCGACGAGGCGATCGAGAAATTCGGATGGGCCTTCACGCCCGCGTCGATGCCGGCGTGGATTTCCTCGTCGACCGAGGTGCCCGGCAGGCCGCGGATCTCCAGGAGCTTGCCGCCATCCGGCAGCCGCTTGGCGAGATAGTCGACCTGGATGCCGCCCATGCGCTTGAAGTCGACGGCGACGCGCCACGCGCACGGCTCGGTCACGATGCCGTCGAACGACACCACCACCACGCCCGCATCGCAGGCTTCCTTGACGGCGCCGTTGAGGGCGGTCGGCGAAGCGGCGTTGATGACGATGGCGTTGTAGCCCTGGAGCACGAGGTTCTGGATCTGGGCGGCCTGCTCGGTCGCCTGGTTCTCGGCCGTCGTGTAGGCGTCGGCAGCGGCGACGACACCGCTCTTGACCGCCGCGGACGTGACCTTCTGCCAGCTCTCCAGCATCGCCTGACGCCAGGAATTGCCGGCATAGTTGTTGGAGAGGGCGATGCGCTTGTCGGCGGTTTCCGCAGACGCGCCCTGCGCCGCCATCAGCGACAGCACGGCGACGGACGCCAGAATCGAGGCTTTCTTCATCGTCATGGTTTCCTTCCCACTGATCGTTCCCGCTCGGGATCGACGTTCTGTTCTCGGCGGGCCGCCCAATATCCGGCCGACCGATCCCGTGCACCTCGTCGGGTGCTTGGCGTGAAGACTGACGGCAAGATGGCGCGGCGTCAGGGGCGGTCTGCGCATGAAACCTGCGGCGGTCCGCGCTCATCTTGCGGGTTCCCGCAAGTCAGGATGGCCTCCCCGGGTCGACGATGCTAGGTGTCGTCGCCGACGAGAGGGCCTGGAAAAAACCGCCCCGCTGCGGTGCGATGGCGGCGTGAATGCCGCCTCGGAGGAAGCGGGGCCGCGTGGCCGGCCCGGGAGGACATGGCGATGATCGATCGCCCTTCGATCAAGCCCGAAGACATGCTGCACCACGTGCTGGCGATTTCGCGCGCCATCGCCGGCCAGACCGAATTCCAGCCTGTCATTCACGCCGTGTCGCGCGAGATCGCCCAGATCCTGCCCCACGACCATCTCGACGTGTGCGTGCTGGTGGTCGACAACGAGGCGGTCGCCGCCTACGAAACCGGCCTCCACACCCGCTGGGGCGCCTGGCACGAGCAGCCGGTCGCAGCCCGCTTCAGCCCGATCCGCTCGGTGCTGTGGGGCGACGTGCCGTACATCCTCGCCGAGGACGCCCTGACCGACAAGCGCTTCCAGTTCGAGGGCGCGTTCAATCATCCCATCTTCGACGAGCGCCTGCGCTCCCGCCTCCACGTGCCGCTGCGCGTGCAGGGCACGGTGTTCGGCGCGCTGTCGGCCTCGACCCATGTCGCCGGCTTCTACACCATGGCCGATATCGGCGTGGCCCAGCATGTCGCCGACCTGCTGGCGCCCTATTTCCACGCGCTGCGCATCAGCGAGCAGGCCCACCGCTCCGCCGTCATCGAGGCCGAGGCGCGGGCGCGCGAGGAGGGGCTGCGCGAGAGCGCGCAGAAGCTGACCGAGGCGCTGGAGCGCGAGCGCCAGCGCATCGGCATGGACCTGCACGACGAGACGCTCGCCGACCTCACCCGATTCGCCCGCCGGCTGGAGCGGCTCGGCGAGCGTGAGACGGTGTCGGGCGAGGCGATGAAGCAGCTTGCCGGCGACCTGCACAGTTCGATTCGCGGCCTCCGGCGGATCATCGACGACGCCCGGCCGAACGTGCTGCAGCTGTTCGGCTTCGTCGAAGGCATCGAGAACCTGCTGGAGAACAGCGCACGCGACGGCGGGCTGGCCATCGCCACGCGAATCCGCGATACAACGGGCGGGCGGATCGACCGGCTCGGCGAGCCGCTCAAGGTGGCGCTGTTCCGCATCGTGCAGGAGGCCGTCAACAACGCGGTGCATCACGGGCGGCCGTCGGAAATCCTCGTCGAACTCTCGCTCGTCGGCGACCGCATCCGCATCGCGGTGCGCGACAACGGCATCGGCCTCTCCGTCGGCGTCGGCAAGAGGGTGAGCGGCATCAACAACATGCGCACGCGCGCGCGCCTCGTTTCGGCCTCGTTCCGCATCGAGGAAAGCGACCGCGGCGGCACGACCGTCATCGTGGAACTGCCGGCCGGCGCCGCTCCCGTCGCCAGCCTGTCGTCCGCGACCGGGGCCTGACGGCACGCGGACGGGCGGGATCGGAGGAAGCCGAATGAAAGTCCTGATCGTGGAGGACGATTCCGTCCATCGCTCCTATCTCAAGGAGGCGATCGAGGCGGCCCTTCCGGAATGCGAGATGGTGATCGAGGCCGCCCACGGCCACGACGGCGAACGGCTGTCCCGCGAGCACAACTGCCTTCACCTCGTGATGGACCTGCAGATGCCGCGCCGCACCGGCGTCGAAGCCGCGCGGGTGATCTGGAGCGAGCGGCCGGAAACCGCGATCCTGTTCTGGTCGAACTATGCCGACGAGGCCTATGTCAGGGGCGTCTCGCGCATCGTGCCGGAGGGCGCGGCCTACGGCTACATCCTGAAATCCGCGTCCGAGGACCGGCTGCGTCTGGCGCTGCGCTCGATCTTCATCGAGAACCAGTGCGTCATCGACCGCGAAATCCGCACCGTGCAGCAGAAGGCGTCGGACCGCTCCCAGGGCGTCACGGATGCCGAATACGAGGTGCTGCTCGACGTCGCGCTCGGCCTCACCGACCGGCTCATCGCCCGCCGCCGCAATCTGTCGCTGCGCAGCGTCCAGAACCGCCTGCAGCAGCTCTACGACAAGCTCGGCGTCTACGATTCGGCCGTGGATCAGGCGGAGGAGGCGTTCAACCTGCGCACCCGCGCGCTCTGCATCGCCTTCCTGCGCCGGCTCGTGAACCGCACCGCGCTGGAGCAGGCGGAGGTCGAGCTTGCCCAGTGGCTCGCCCGGCAAGGTCGACACTGAACCGAGGTCGACACTGAACGAAGGCCGGCACTGAACGAAAACGGCCGCGCGGGTTTCGCCGCGCGGCCGTTTCGTCTTCAGGTCGGCCTCCCCGGCGTGGCAGCGCCCGCCGGGGAGGGATGTCGTCAGGCGTAGCTGTTGTAGAGGGTCTTCTTGCGCATGAAGCCCTCGATGCCGTGCTTGCCGTCCTCGCCGCCGAGGCCGCTCTTGCGGTAGCCGACATGGTGGCCATGCGGGCTCTCGCCGGAGGCGCGGTTGACGTAGATCTCGCCGAATTCCAGCTCGTTGACGCTGCGCATGATCTTGCGATGGTCGCGCGTGAACACATAGGCCGAGAGGCCGTACTCCGAATCGTTGGCGTAGGCGAGCGCCTGGTCGAAGTCGTCGACCGGCATCGCGGCGATCACCGGGCCGAAGGTCTCCTGACGCATGATGTCGAGGTCGTTCGACTTCACCGAGAACACGGTCGGGTAGAACCAGTTGCCGCGCCCGGCCGGACCGTCGGCGGGCGTGGTGTCGGCGAGCTTGGTGGCGTTCTGCTCCAGCGCCCGGGCGACCATGGCCTTGAGCTTCTCCACCTCGCCGGCGCTGATGCGCGGGCCGATGTTCACGTTGGTCTCCGGGTCGCCGACGGTCAGCGTCTTCACCTTCGCCAGGAACTTCTCGAGGAAGGCATCGTGGATCGAGCGGTGCAGGTACATGCGGTCGTTGCAGGTACACACCGAGCCGCCCGCGAAGAACTTGGAGACGACGGCCGCCTCCACAGCCTTGTCGAGATCGGCGTCCTCCATGACGATGAAGGGAGCCTTGCCGCCGAGTTCGAGGCGCACCGGCTTCAGGCGCTCGGCGCCCAGCGCGTAGATCTCGCCGCCCGCGCGGACGCTTCCGGTCATGGAGATCAGGTCGGTGCCCTTGTGGGACACCAGATGCGCGCCGACGGTGCGGCCATCGCCGACCACGACATTGACGACGCCATCGGGGATGCCTGCACGGCGGCAGAGCTCGGCCAGCACCAGGGTGGTGAGCGGCGTCAGCTCGTGGGGCTTCACCACGATGGTGTTGCCGGTGACGAGGGCCGGGCCGACCTTGCGGGCGAACAGCGCCGCCGGGAAGTTCCACGCGGTGATGCCGGCGACGACGCCATAGGGCACGCGCTGGATCCAGATCTGTTCGTCGCGGTGCTCGCCCGGGAAGATCTCGCCCTGCAGGTGGCGGGCGCTCTCGGCGGCATAGCGCAGGAGCAGCGCCGAGAACCCGACGTCGATGCGGGATTCCGGCAGGATCTTGCCGCCCTCTGCGGTGAGGAGGTGCGCCAGCGTCTCGCTGTTCTCCTCGATCAGGTTGGCGAGCTTGTGGAGCAGCGCGCCGCGCTCCAGCGACGTCGCCGCGTTCCAGTCGGGCTGGGCCTTGCGTGCCGCCGCCACGGCGCGGTCGGCATCCTCGATGGTGGCGGCGGGAACCGCCGCGACGATGCTGCCGTCCTTGGGGTTCTCGATCTCGCGGCGCTCCCGGCCCGCCGAATCGACCCAGCGGCCGCCGATATAGACCTGGTTTTCGGCGATGCCGAAGTCGCGCATGGTCTGGACAGTCATGTCTGCCTCCCGATGTTCGGATTTGTCTCGTTTCGTCCCGGGCTTACCGACGGATTCTCTTATTTGATGATGCCGATCTTCTTGCGATCGATCGTCACGAAGACGGAGAGAACCAGCACGAGGCCCTTGACGATGTTCTGGAAATACGGATCCAGGCCGATGATGTTCATCCCGTTCGACAGGATGGTGATGATCAGGGCGCCTAGGATGGTGCCCTGAATGCTGCCGATGCCGCCGGTGAGCGGCGTGCCGCCCACCACGACCGCGGCGATGGCGTCGAGTTCGAGACCCTCGCCGAGCTGCGCGGTCGCGGCCATGGAGCGCGCACCCTGCAGCAGTCCGGCCATGCCGCACAAGAGGCCGAGTAGCGCGAAGATCGCGATCTTGACCCGATCGACGCGGATGCCCGTGAGGTGCGCGATGCGCTCGCCGCCGCCGATGGCGCGGACCTCGCGGCCGAAAACGGTGAAGTTCAGGATCACCGCGGCGACGACGATGAGGGCGAGCGCGATCAGCACCGAATGGGGAATGCCGGCGGTGCGTCCGGAATAGACGTCGAGGAAGCCCTCGTCCTCGATGGAGATCGGGGCGCCACGGGTGAAATAGAGCACGATGCCGCGATAGACCACCATGGCGCCGAGGGTGACGATGAACGAGGGCACCTTGCCCTTCGCCACCACGAGGCCGTTGATGAGGCCGCAGGCGAGGCCGATGGCGCAGGCCGGCACGATGGCGAACACGCCGAGGCTCGCCGAGGTCGCCGCCGCCACCAGCGCGGCGAGCGCGACGATCGCCCCGACCGACAGGTCGATGGAGCCGGCGATGATCACGAACGTCATGCCGAGCGCGGCCACCAGCAGCACAACGGCCTGCTGGGCGACGATCATCAGGTTGTTGAACTGGAGGAAGCGCGGCGAGGCGAGCGAGAAGATCGCGACCAGAACCACGAGCAGCAGGATCGGGAAGAAGCGCCGCACGTCCTCGCGCCGGAAGCGGCGGGGCTCCGGCTGGGCTACGCCGGTCTGGGGCTGGGCCGCGCCGGTCTGGGGCTGGGCTGCGCCGGTCTGGGGCTGGGCTGCGCCGACCTGGGGTTGGGCTGCGCCGACCTGGGGTCTGGTGGTGGTCATGACGCGCTCTCCTCAGGTCATATGCCGGATGATGATGTCTTCGGTCGTCCCGGCCGGGTCGTCGATGACGGCAGCGACCCGCCGCTCGCGCATGACGACGATCCGGTCGCTCAGGCCGATGAGTTCGTTGAGGTCCTCGCTCGCGAGCAGGATCGCGAGTCCCGCTTCGGCGGCCTCCCGCAGCGAGCGGTAGATTTCCGCCCGCGCGCCGACATCGACGCCGCGGGTCGGATTGTTGAGCAGCAGCACCCGCGGGTCCGTCGCGAGGCACTTGCCGAGCACGACCTTCTGAAGGTTGCCGCCGCTGAGCGAACCGGTGCGCGCCTTCTCGGAGCTGGTCTTGATCAGGAGCCGCCGGATCAGCGCGTTGGCGAGATCCCGCGCGCCCTGGCGGTCGAAGAACGGCCCGCGCCGGGGCGGACGCGCCATCACGAGATTGTCGAGCACGCTGGCGTCGACGATCAGCCCCTCGGTGTTGCGCTCGCCCGGCACATAGGCGACGCCGCGGTTCCAGGCGTCGGCCGGCAAGCGGGCGCGCATCGGCGCGCCGCCGAGGTCGAGGGTGCCCGCGCGCGGCTGCACCGCGCCGGCCGCGACCTCCAGGATGCGCTCGCCGCCGGCGCCCTTGAGCCCGGCGATGCCGAGGATCTCGCCGGCGCGCACCGACAGCGAACTCGGCAGCAGGCCGTCGCAGGCGACCGCGTCGAAGCGGATCACCGGCTCGCCGGCGACGCGGGAGGCGCGCGGCGGAAACAGCCCCTTCGACAGATCCCGGCCCACCATGCGGCTCTGGATGCCGTCGCGGTCGAGTTCGCCGGCCTCGAAGTCGCCGACCTTGCGGCCGTCCTTCAGGATGGTCAGGCGGTCGGCGACGGCCCCGATCTCGGCGAGGTGGTGGGACACGAACGCCACCACGAGCCCCTGCGCCTTCAGCGCCTGCATCGCCGCCAGCAGCCGGTCGACCTCGCGGTGGTTGAGGAAGGCGGTGGATTCGTCGAACAGCACCGCGCGCGGCCCGGTTGAAAGCGCGCGGGCCACCTCGATGCACTTCCACTGGCCGAGATCGAGCCGGGCGAGGGGCTGCGACACGGAGATGTCGGCGGAGAGCGTGTCGAGCAGCGCCTGCGCCTCGCGGCGCAGCGCCGACTGGCTGAGAAGGCCGCCACGGCGGAAGCGGGCGAGTTGGCCGGCGAAGATGTTCTCCGCGACCGAGAGCGACGGATTGATGGTGATTTCCTGGAACACCAGGCGCACGCCGCGGCGCGTCGCCTCGGCGAGCGAGCGCGGTGCATAGGGCTCGCCGGCGAGGGTCATGCTGCCGGTATCGGGCTGTTCCGCCCCGGCGAGAATCTTCAAAAGCGTCGACTTGCCGGCGCCGTTTTCCCCGACCAGCGCATGCACCTTGCCGGGATCGAGCGTGATCGACACGCCCGAGAGGGCGCGGGTGCTGCCGAACGTTCTGGCGATGTCCTTGGCGACGATCTGCACGGGCGTCCCTGCGGATTGAGGGAGCGCGGCCGGACTTCAAAGAGGGCCCGGCCGCGCGGCCTGTTGATCGGGGAGGGCGAGGCGCCCGGCGGTTACTTCGAGTATTTCAGCTCGAAGGAGGCCGCGCCCGCGTTCGGGTTGTAGACCTGCGAATGGGCCTTGAAGTCATAGGGAGGCACGCCGCCCGGGAAGTCGGCTTCGAACTGCGGCACCAGCGCCTTGGTGAGCGGCAGGAGCTTCAGCTTGACGTTGTCCTGGTCCTTCGGGATCGCGTGGCCCTTGATGGCGTCGTACATCATCACGAGCGCGAAGCCGCCCTGCAGCCAGTGGCCGCCGATGTCGAACAGGAGGTCGCCGTCCTTCACCGCCTGGACGTTCTCCGGGTTGAGGTCCATGGCGACGACCATGACGTCCTTGCCCGGCTGCTTGCCGGCATTCTTGAGCGCGGTCAGGACGCCCGTCGCGGTGCCGCCGTTCGCCGCCCACACGCCCTTGATGTCCGGGTGGCCCTGATAGAGCGACTCGAACACGGTCTGGGAGGTGTCGCGCACGAAGTTGCCGTCGACCTCGCCGGCCACGACCACCTCGGGATGATCCTTCAGCGCGTCCTCCAGGCCCTTGCGGCGGTCGATCGCCACCGAGGTGCCGGCGGTGCCGTTCACCACGCCGATGACCTTCTTGCCGTTGGCGTCGGGCGTCATGGCCGCGAACAGCGCCTCGGCCATCTGGCGGCCGGCGTCCTGGTCGCTCGGCCCGACGAAGGCGAGATAGTTCGGGAAGCGCTCCGACTGGGGCGAGAAGTCCGGATAGCTGTCGGTGAGGATCACCGGGATGTTGGCGTCCTTCGCCAGCGTCAGGCCGCGCGCCGCGGTCGCCCAGTAGGGTGTGAAGATGATGCCGTCGGCGGGCTGCGCCACGAGATCCTCGAGCGACTTCACCATCTGGTCGGGCTTGTTGTCGGCATTGAGCACGACGAGATTGACGCCGAGTTCGTCGGCCCCCTTCTTCATGAAGTCGACATAGTTGTTCCAGAACTGCGCGGCGAGGGTCGGCACCACGACGCCGATGGTCGGCTTGTCGCTTGCCGCCGAGGCCGGCATCGCGCCGAGCACCAGCGGCATGGCCAGCGCCAGAAGCGCATTGCGGATCTTTCTGGAAATCATGGCTTCCTCCCGAGGGCCGGCTTTGGCGTTGTGACGATCGGGCCGGCCCGTTCCGATCGGCGTTTTGACAGGGGACGGGCGGTCGTGTTCGACCTTTCCCGCCCCGCTTCAGCTTCAGCCCTTGCGGGCGCGGGCGAACGCGACCGCGAGGTCGATGGCCTCGATCAGGCTCGTCTCGCTGGCGATGCCCTTGCCGGCGATGTCGAAGGCGGTGCCGTGATCGACCGAGGTGCGGACGATCGGCAGGCCGAGGGTGACGTTGACGCCGCTGAGCGCCTCCCAGCGGCCGGTCGCCTCGTCGACCGAGAAGCCGAGCAGCTTCACCGGGATATGGCCCTGGTCGTGGTACATCGCGACGACGGCGTCGAACTGCTTCGCGCGCAGCTTGACGAACACGGTGTCGCCGGGCACGGGGCCCTCGACATTGAAACCCTGGTCGCGCAGCGCGCCGATGGTCGGCTCGGTGACGTCGATGTCCTGCCGGCCGAACAGGCCGCCCTCGCCGGCGTGGGGGTTGAGCGCGGCCACCGCGATCTTGCGCCGCTCGACGCCGAGGGCGCGGAGCGCTTCGTCGGTGAGCGTCACGACGCGGCCGATGCGCTCGGGCGTGACGCGGCGCGGCACGTCCTGCAGCGCGACATGGGTGGTGACGTGGCTAACGCGCATGTTGCCGTGAACCAGCAGCATGACGCTGTCGCGCGCGCCGGTGAGATCGGCCAGAAGCTCGGTGTGGCCGCTATAGTGATGGCCGGCGAAGTTCAGCGCTTCCTTGCTGATCGGGCCGGTGCAGATCGCGCCGACCTTGCCGTCCATCGCCAGCCGCACGGCGGTGTCGATGGCATCGTAGGCGATGCGCCCGCCTTCCGCCGTGGACTGGCCGACGGGTACGTGCAGACGGTCGGGATCGACATCGACGAAGGAGATGCCGGCGGTGTCAGGGCCGATGGCGTCGGGCGTGACCGTGACCGCCACATCGTCGAGACCGAGCAGGGCGACGGCAGCCCGGTGCTTCGCGGCGGAGCCGATGAGCACGAGGGACAGGTCGCCGGCGGCGATCCGCGGGGCGAGCACGGAGGCGGCGCGCGCCATGATCTCCGGGCCGATGCCGGCCGGATCCCCCGAGGTGATGGCAATCCTTGGACGAGACACGAAGCGCCTCCGGTTTCGATGTGCGGCGAACGTACCGGCGACGTGGAAGATTGTGAAGCCATAAAATTCCACATCGTTGCAAAATATTCCAAATCACGCCGCAAAGCAGCATGAAATGTCGGCCATTGCGCTGCATCGCAGCAAAGCCGGGCGCTTGACTTGCCGCGAAAGCTTCCATTTTTTACCAAAGGCGAGCGCGGTGGCCGCGGCGGGGACGCTGTCCGGCGGCGCCCGTTCTGTGGCACTCTGCGTCTGCCGCGTGCACCGCGCGGCGAGCCCCAACCCGGACGTTCACCGGATCATCCATGGCAACGAACCGTCGTCCCGAACTCATCCCAGCTCAGCGACGCGCCTATGTGCTCGAACACATCCGCAAGCGTGGCGCCGCCTCCATCCAGGAACTGGCCGAGGCGACGGGCATCTCGATGTCGACCGTCCGGCGCGATCTCGAACACCTGGAGGAACGGGGCTATCTGGAGCGCTCCCACGGCGGCGCCGTGATCCCCAAGCAGTTGCAGTCGACCTTCGAGCCCGAGGCCGCCATCACCGCGGAGTTCGACCGGGCGGAGAAGGAGGCGATCGGCCTTGCCGCAGCGGCCACGCTGCATTCCGGCGCGAGCGTGCTGTTCGACAGCAGTTCCACCGTGCTCGCCGCCGCCCGGGCCGCCGTCGAGCGCGGCCTGGCGCTGACGGCGGTGACCAACGATCTCGGCATCGGGCAGGCGCTCGCCGGCGCCGGCAATATCCGCGTCGTCATCCTCGGCGGCTCGCTGCGGCCGGGGTCGCTGACGATGGTGGGCGAACCGGGCGAGGGCCTGCTCGGCAAGCTGAACGCGGACGTCGCCTTCCTCGGCACCCATGCGATCAGCGGCACGGCCCTGACCGAAACCTCGATGGAGGCCGCCGCGATGAAGCGGGCGATGATCGCCGCCGCGCGCCGGGTGGTGCTGCTCGCCGATGCCTCGAAGTTCCGCGAGGCGGCGTTCTGCCAGATCTGCGAGCTCGGCGAGATCGACGAGATGATCACCGACGACCGCGCCGATCCGGCCGAGATCGAGCGGCTGCGCTCGCTCGGGATCGCGGTGACCGTGGTGAAGGCCGGCGGCGCGGCGGCCAGCGCGGCATGAGGATGCTGCGCCTCGTTGCCGACGACCTCACCGGCGCCCTCGACAGCGCCGCGCAGTTCACCGCGCTCGCCGGGCCGCTGCCTGTGCTGCTCGATCCCGCCGGGCCCGCGCCGGGCGGTTCGTTCGCGCTCGACCTCTCCTGCCGCGACGGCGCCCGGGAGCGGGCCGTGGCGGCGACGCGCGACACGATTCCCGTCTTCGCCGGTGCCGACCTCGCCTTCAAGAAGATCGACAGCCTGCTGCGCGGCCACTGGGCGGCTGAGATCGCCGAGATCGTGCGCGCAGGCGTGTTCGAGCGCATCGTGCTGGCGCCCGCCTTTCCGGCGCAGCGCCGCATCACGACGGGTGGGCGGCAGATGCTCGCCGGCGCCGACGGCCTGTCGTTCGTCGCGGAGCCGGTGGCCGATCTGGCGCGGGAGGGCATCCTCGCGCGCGACGAGAGGGCCGAAGGCGGCGAGGGCACGGCCGTGCTTATCCTCGACGCGTCGACGGACGCCGATCTCGACGCCATCGTCGCGCGGTATCGCGGCCGGCCGTCGACGCTCTGGTGCGGCGCGGCGGGGCTGGCGCGGGCGCTCGCCGGCCAGGCCGCCCCGGTCGTGCGGCCCGCCGGCCTGCCGCATCTCGTGCTCGTCGGCTCCCACCACCCGGTCACGAAGGCGCAGATCGAGGTTCTCGCCACCGCGCAGCCCGGCTGGATCGTGCGCTTCGATGCCGATCATGCGGCGAGCGCGGCGCGGGTCGCCGCCGTGCTTGAGCGTCATGGCCGGTGCGTGGCGCTGCCGGACCTCGCGCCCGGCATGGCGCCCGACCGGGCGGCGGAGCTGATCGCGGCCTGGATGGACGGCCTCTGCCGCCTGCTGCCGCCCCCGGCGGTGTTGAGCGTCGTCGGCGGGGAGACGTTCGCGGCGCTCTGCGCGAGCCTCGGCGCCTCGATCCTGACGGTGGAAGGCGACAGCGAGCCCGGCGTTCCGGCCTCCCGCATGACGTCCGGACGCTGGGCTGGAACGCTGTGCTTCTCGAAATCCGGCGCGTTCGGCTCGCCAGGATGGCTCGCCGGGCAGGTCGGTGCGCCCGCAGCTGCCGCCTGAACCGGCGGTCTGACTGGTGATCTGAACTCCGTGCCCTGTACCTGACTTGCGACCCACGGCGCCCGGTCTCGTGGCGCACCATCGGGCGGGCCTTGGAACGGGCCGGTGCGGGGCAACGTTGGAACGGGAGATCACAGCACCAGGCCAGGTCCCGCCATGAGCGAGAAGATGACCCCGAAGCGCGTCGCCCGCCGCTTCAATCTCACCATCGTCTCGCCCGCCGATCTCACGATCCGCCGCCGGCGCCGCGGCCGCGGTTTTTCCTACGAAACCGCGGCCGGCGAGGCGATCAGCGACGCGGAGACACTGGCGCGGTTCCGCAGCCTCGCGGTGCCGCCGGCCTATGCCAATGTCCGCTTCGCCGCCGATCCCCGCGCCCATCTGCAGGCGGTGGGCGAGGACGCGGCCGGGCGGCTGCAATACCGCTATCACCCCGACTGGTCGCAGGCCCGCGAGGCGATGAAGGCCCGGCGCCTCGCCGGTCTCGCCGAGGCGCTGCCGAAGATCAACCGCGCCATCGGCCGCGCGCTGCTGCGGCCGGCGCCCGACAAGATGCTGGCGCTCGCCGCCGTGGTGCGGCTCGTCGCGCTCACCGCCATCCGCGCCGGCAGCGACCAATATGCCGAGGAACACGGCACGCGCGGGGCGACCACGCTGCTGAAATCCCATGTCCGGATCGACGGCAGCGATGTCATGCTGTCGTTCAAGGGCAAGGGCGGAAAGATGATCCGCAAGGCGGCCGCAGACGCACGGCTCACCCAGGTTCTCCTGCTCCTGAAATCGCTGCCGGGGCGGCGCCTGTTCAAGTATCGTGATGCGGCGGGAGACATTCACGCCGTGCGCGCGGGCGATGTGAATCTCTTTCTCAAGACCATCAGCGGGCAGGCGATCTCGCTCAAGGACTTCCGCACGCTCACCGCTTCGCTCGGCGTGCTCGACAAGCTCGCGCGGCAGGAACCCGAGGCGAGCGAGCGCGGCCGTCGCAAGCAGATCCGGCAGGCGATCGCCCCGCTCGCCGACGAGCTCGCCAACACCCTGACGGTGTGCCGCACCAGCTATGTCCACGACAGCGTCATCGCCGCCTTCGAGGCCGGGCGACTCGGCGGCGCGGGCGCCGACATGCGCACGGCCACCGCGCGCGCCGAAGCGCTGTCGCGCCTGTTGCGCAGCAACGGCTGCTTCAAGGCCCGTCTATCGGCGCGCAAAGCCTCCGAACGCGCGCTCAATGGCGCCCTGGAGAGCGCCGATCCCGCCGCCGCCGCACCGCTCGCGAAGGCATAGCCGGACGCTCGCGAGCGAACCGCAAGAGAGCGGGAGGGAATCGGCCTCTGCCTCTTCCTCTTCCTCGGCGCGGCGCTGCGGGCGGGTGTCCACGCGGTCCTCGCGGTCGACATGGACGAGGAGATGCCCGCCGGCACCGTCGCCGAAGCCATGCTTCGGGTGCATCCCGAAACGCGGGGTGCGAAAGCCATCGCTCCCCATGCCACGCGGCCTTGAGGTTCACGTCGCCCGCCGAAAGGCATGGGCTTCGACGGCTGGCTTCAGCGGCAACGCGCCGAGGGCGGAGGGTGTATGAGGGCGGTGCGGGAACGGGATGGGCAGGCGAGGGTGGCGGCGCGTCAGTGCGGGCCGAGCTGGAGCTCGATGTCTCTTGCGCGCCTTGCATATTCCTTGGTGATTCTGCCGCAAGTGCTTTTAACTTTCGCGATTTTACTTTCAATAATTGGTAAAAAAGCTTTTATATTATTTGCGAGACGATTGTAATTATCTCTATTTTCTATATTTCTTATTTCACGGTTTATTCTAACAAACAACTGCACTGCATTGCACACGGCCACCGCATCCTCAAGAAGAGTGTCTTCATGGCTAAATTTAAACGCAGCAGCTTCAAACGTAATAATACATTTTCTAATTTCAACTGTACTTATAAAAATCAATTGTATTCTATTGTTGAGAATATCATCATATACGCCAGTAAGATAATTGTATTCGGCTGTAAATGCGAGATCGTCCGCGACCAAGATCATGTGTTCTTCAATGATCGAGATGAGGGCGGCAATGGTTGTCGCCAAATCCCTCAGGTCGCGGAGGTCCGTCGCAATCGCCGCCGCGCGTGCAATGAGCATCTGATCGCGCGCCGGCCGGAACGCGATTATCGCGGCCACCAGCGTCATGGCGCCGCCGAAGATACCGCCCCAGAACCCGAGCGAGTCGCTGAGTTTCGCTCCCTCCCACATCTTCGGCCAGAGGACCGTCACGCCCGATGTGCCGAGCACGAAGCCGAACACGGCGGCGGCAAGGATCGGGCCCCAGCCCTTGAGATCGAAACGGCGATTCACGGCGCGGGTGTCCTTTCTGCGCGGTCCCTTGCGTCACGTCCGATTGTGACGCGGGCCGGTCTGCGCGGAAAGCGGGCAGGTTGCCGCCGGAAGGGGGCGAGGGCAGCTTTGGTGCTGATCCACCGGGATGGCGGCGCGGGGCACTTGGCCCGGCAGGGGTGAGCCGGTGGCGCGGTCTCACTCCACCAGAGCGTCGAGCGGAACGCCGAGGGCGCGGGCGATCTGGGCCAGCGTTTCGGGCGTACCGGTCTTCCGGCCGGATTCGATCTCGGAAATGTAGGCCTGCCCGACACCCGCGGACGCCGCCAGTTCGGCCTGTGTCTGGCCGCGATGGCGGCGGATGGCGCGCACCGCGCTTTCGCCGGCCTCGATGGCTACCCATACGCTTTCCGGCAGCGCCACGTCCTGCCCGGCCGCTAGGCGCGCGCCCGTCTCGTCCACGATGCGCGCGGTCATGATGTCTTCCGCCGCCTCGTCGCCGGCGCGGGCCAGCAATGCCTCGTAATCGGAGCGAGGAAGGATGACCATTTCCTCGCCGGCCGGGGTGGTGATGATCTGGGGTCTGCCCATGGTCTTCTTCTTCTGCTTCCGTCTCCCGGGCGGGGGGCGGCCTGTCAGCGATAAATCTCGCGCCGGTCGCCGAACTCCCGAACCTCGATGGTGTCCGCCGTCTCGACGAAGATCACCCGGTAATCCCGCACCCGGAGCCGGGCGCCGGGCCGGCCCGTGAGGGCCTTCACGTCGCCGGCGCCGGTCTCGGCATAGCGCGCCAGCTTGGCTTCGACCTCGGCCCGGATCGGGGCGGCAAGCTTCCGAAGGGAGCGGCGGGCGGTGAGGGTGTAGGTGATCTTCTTTTATAGCTGATAGCGATATTTCTGTTCGGCTGAAATATCACTATTAGACATATTTTCATGGGGTGCGGCGATGAGCGGGCCGGACCTTTCACCCCATCGCGCCCCGCGCCCGCCCGCCGGGCGAGATCGATCCGCGCGGGCCGCCCGCTGCGTTGTGGCTGCGGCGCCGAGGGCGCGGGGAAATCCGCGTCGTCGAAGACGTAGCGGCTCAAGGCGGCCGCGAGCGCACCTGCCGCGAGGGCGAAAGCTTCGGCCTCGGTGTGGCCGGAGGTGACGAGCAGCAGCACGTCGCGCGCGCTCGCCTCGATCTTTCCGCGCGGGCCGGGCATGAGTGCGACGGGTTATGCCCTACCGGCCGGCGAGGACCACCGTCGCATGGCCGGGAAGGTGCCAGCCGGTCTCGGTCTCGACCGGCGGCGTTCCGCCGCCGCCATAGCCGAGGTCCTCGCTCGACCAGATCAGCGACCAGCGCCGGCCGGCCGGCGGGGCCATCAGGGGCACGGGGAAGCTCGGCCGGCGGATATCGGTGCCGAGATTGACGATGACGAGCCGGTCGTCGCCATCCGGTCCGAAGAACCGCAGGACGAAGGCCTCGGGACCCAGCACGGCGCCGTCGAGCCCGCCGGCTGTCTGCGCGGAGAAGGCGGGATCGGTCCTTCTGAGGGCGATGAGGTCGCGATGGAGCGCGACCACGGCCGCGTTGCGGTCGAACTCGGACCAGTCGAGCTTCGAGGCCTCGAACGACGACGGTTCGTGGGGGCGGGCGGTGAGCGGGCTGCCCTCTGGAGCGCTTTCCGATCTGATGGAATCATCAGATCGACAAGAAATCGCTCCATATTCAAAAGCTTGAACATATCCTTGTCGTTCAGATCGGTTCGATCTGAACGGGATATGGTCCAGCGCGGCGAGGCTCGGGAACTGGCGCATGAATTCGCCGCGGCCCTTTTCCACCATTGCCGCCAGTTCCGGTTCGTGGTCGGCGAAATAGAGGAACGGCGCCGAGGCCCAAAATTCCTGGCCCTGGAACAGCATCGGCGTGCCGGGCAGCAGGAGAAGCAGCGCCGTGACGGCGCGGGCGCGGGCCGGGCTCGCGATGCGGTGGAAGCGGTGGCCCCAGGCCGAGTTCGCGACCTGGTCGTGGTTCTGGACGAAGGTGACGAAGGCCGGCGGGGGGATGTCGAGCGCGTGGGTGCCGCGCCGCTTTTCCTGCTGCGAGTAGACCTGGCCCTGGAACAGGAAGCCGTGCTTCGCCGCCGAGATGAACTCCTGCGGGCTGCCGTCATAGTCCTGATAATAGGCTTCCGCCCGCCCGGTGAGCGTGACCATCGCCGAATGATGAAGATCGTCGTTCCAGAGCGCGTCGAGGCCGTAGCCGCCGGCCTCCGGCGGGCGCACGAGCCGGGCGTCCTGCGGTTCGTTCTCGCCGATGACGATGACCGCGCGCGAACCGGCCGCTTTGCGGGCGGTGCGGGCGATGGCGGCGACGATGTGCTCCGGCGAGCGGTCGTGCAGGCTTTGGGTCGCATCGAGCCGCAGGCCGTCGAAATGGTACTCCTCGATCCACATCGTCACGTTGGCGAGGAAGAAATCGCGCGTGCCCTCGCTGCCCGGCCCGTCGAAATTGATGGCGGCGCCCCACTCGTTGTCGTAGCGGTCGGTGAAGTAGTGCTGCGTGTAGTGCCCGAGATAGTTCCCGTCCGGGCCGAAATGATTGTAGACGACGTCGAGAATGACCGCGATGCCCTCGCGGTGTGCGGCGTCGATGAACGCGCGCAGGTCTTCCGGCGTGCCGTAGAGCCGGGTGGGCGCGAACAGATTGACGCCGTCGTAGCCCCATCCGAACCGGCCGGGGAACTCGTTGACGGGCATCATCTCGATCACGGTGATGCCGATCTCCTTCAGAAGCGGCAGCTTGCCGGCGGCGGCGGCCCAGGTGCCCTCGGGGGTGAAGGTGCCGACGTGCATCTCGTAGATGATCTGACCCGCGATGCCGATGCCGCGCCAGTCCGCGTCGGTCCACCGGAACGTGCCGGGATCGACCACCACGGAAGCCCCGTGCGGACCATCCGGCTGGTGGCGAGACGCCGGGTCCGGCAGGAGATCGGCGGCGCCATCCAGCCGGAAGCGGTAGCGGGCGCCCGCCGCGGCCGGAACAACGGCGGAGAAATAGCCGTCGGCCTCAGCTTCGAGGGGAAAGCCCGCCCCGCCGGACCTCTCGCGGCGGACCGCCGCCACGTCCGGGGTTGCGGCGGACGGCCCGGACGGCGGAGTTTGCTGGTCCTCCTCCGCCTCTTCGAGGACGACCTCGACATGGCGCCGGCCCGGCGCCCAGACCCGGAAGGAAACGCCGCCCTCCACCGTCTCCGCCCCGACGGGCAACCGCCTCGCGATGCCGCTCATCCCTTTCCCCTCCCTGAATGGCCGGCTTGCGCCCGATGACCGATGGGGCCGATGCCGGCGCGCTTGTGTTTGTCGTTCGGTGTTCTTCGTCCGGTTGTTGCGTCGTTCGATCGGACGGCACGCGGCGGCTCCCCGCGGCGCGTGACGTCGCGGGGAAAGGCTTCATGACGGCAGGCAACGCGGATCCCGTCCACGGTACGCGGCGGGAAGAGGCGGCTCAGGCGGTGAGGACCGCAACCAGCCCTTCGTCGGGATGGAGCTGCACCGTGTCCTCGAACTCGACATTGTTGCCGGCGTTCCGCGCCGACACGGTGGAGAGAAGGGCGCGCCAGCGGCCGAGACCGGCGGGGAGTTCCGCCTGCCGGGCCTCGGCGCCGAGATTGAGGCAGACAAGCAGGCGCTCGTCGTCGACGGCGCGCTCGAAGATCAGGAGATCGCCCTCGGCGCGGTGCATCTTCATCGCCCCGACCCGCAGCGCCTTCCACTCCGTCCGGAGCGCGCAGAGGTTGCGGTAGAGGTTGAGGATGGATTGCGGGTCTTCCCGCAGGGTCTCGACATTGGCGGTCTGGAAATCCCGGCCGAGGGGCAGCCAGGGGCGGCCGCGCGAGAAGCCGGCGAACGGCCTCGCGGACCATTGCATCGGGGTGCGCTGCGGATCGCGGCCGACGCCGATGCCCGGCTCGTTGAGCGACCAGGGATCGCGGATGTCCTCGCCGCTCACGGGCACATCGGTCATGCCGATCTCGTCGCCATAATAGATGGTGGGCGTGCCGCGCAGCGTGAGCAGCAGCATGGCGGCGACGCGCGCCTGCGCCGCGCCCACGCGGCTTGCGATCCGGCTCTGGTCATGGTTGCCGAGCACCCAGTTCGGCCAGCCGCCTTCGGGAATGGCCGCTTCGTATTCCTCGATCAGGCGGCCGAGCGCCGGTGCCGACCAGGTGGCGTGGATCAGCTGGAAATTGAACGGCAGGTGCGCGCCGCCGAGATTGTCGCCGTAATAGGCGACGAGCCGCTCGACCGGCAGATAGATCTCGCCGATCAGCACACGGTCCTCGAACTCGTCGATCACGCTGCGGATGCCGTGGACGAACGCGTGCACTTCGGGCTGATCGGTGGAGTTGACCTGGAGGATGCGCTGGTTGTCGGGCGCGCCCTCGGCATAGGCGGGATTGACGGGATCGTCGAGGAACGCGGCGCTCTTGGCGAGATGCCACATCACGTCGACGCGGAAGCCGTCGACGCCGCGCCGCAGCCAGAACCGCAGCGCCTCATGCATCGCGGCGCGCACGTCCGGGTTGCGCCAGTTGAGGTCCGGCTGCTCGCGCAGGAAAGCGTGATAATAATATTGGCCGGTCGCCTCGTCGAACTGCCAGGCGCTGCCGCCGAAGTTGCTGATCCAGTTGTTGGGCGGGCCGCCGCCGGGCGCGGGGTCCTTCCAGATGTACCAGTCGCGGCGGGGATTGTCCCTCGACGACCGGGATTCCGCGAACCACGGGTGCCGGTCGGAGGTGTGGTTCGGGACATAGTCGAGCACGACCTTCAGGCCGCGCCGGTGGGCGTCCTCCAGCAGGACGTCGAAGTCATCCAGCGAGCCGAACAGCGGATCGATGGCGCAGTAGTCGCTGATGTCGTAGCCGAAATCGGCCATCGGCGAGGGATAGATCGGCGAAATCCAGATCGCCTCCACGCCGAGCCAGGCAAGATAATCGAGCCGCTGCCGGATGCCGGCCAGATCGCCGACCCCGTCGCCGTTCGAATCCTGGAAGGAACGGGCATAGATTTCATAGATGACGCCCCGTTTCCACCAAACATGATCAGGCATGCCGACTTCCCGCTGATATGAAACGGGGGTAAGCGCAGGAGCCCTTACCCCGAACACCGGACATCTCCGCACGCGATTCACCGGATCGGCCGCCCGGTGTAACCGGGAGACCGATGAACGACGGGAGATGTTTGACGAAAGCCTTTGACGACGACTGGACCGGACTTGCCGTCCGACTGCGATCCAACTTGCCGGCCGGGAATTCGTTCCTTGGTCGGCATCCGACCGAGCGGGCGGCCTGAGGCCGGAGAGCGGGGCGGGGGCGGCGCCCGCGACGGAACGGGAGCGCATAGCGGGCAGGCGAGGCTCAGGCGGGATAGGGCGACGGCGTGGCGTTTCGTGCGCAACGCGACAGAACGAACGCGACCTCCCGGCGTTCTATCGAAAGGGCTGTTCCGGGAGAGAGTTCATGGCCATCATCGACGACGAAGACCGCATTCGGGCACGCGCCTACGCCATCTGGGAAGAGGAGGGCTGGCCGGACGGGCGGCATCGCGAGCACTGGGAGCGGGCGTGCCGGGAGATCGAACGTGAGAACCGGGAGGCCGGGGCTGATGGCGACGCGGCGCCCGTCTCCCACGCGACCCTGTCCGGGCCGGGGGCCATGATCGCAGGCGGCGATCCCGGGCCGGACAAGCCGGCCCCTTCGGGTGCGGCACCCGCCCGGGAGACCGGGGAGCGGGTCGAGACCCTGCGCGAAATCTCGGCGAACGAGCCGGCCGGCCCGCGCGGCAAGGACGGCGACACTGACGGCACAAGGAGTGGCCCCACGGGGAACGCCGGGGTCGGCGTTAATGCCACGGGGGACGCCGGGGTCGGCGTTACGGAGACCCCCAATGATACCCCCGAGATTACCCCCAAGGGTACCCCGATGAAACGGGTCAGGCGCGAGCCACGGGCAACGGGTGCCCGCGGAAAGATTGGCCGTTCCGGTCCGCTCGGCACCTAGAGCGCTTTCCGATCTGATGAACTCATCGGATCGACAAGAAATCGCTCCAGCTTCAAATGCTTGATCATAACGCGTTCAGATCGGTTCGATCTGAACGCGTTATGCTCTGAGGGCGGCGCCGCGCCGGGGCCGGGCCGAAGCCGTGCCCCGGCGGGCGGGCGGCCTCAATCCTCGAACGGCTCGACCACCTGGCGCTCGCCGAGCAGGAAGGCGTCGGCGACGTGCTGGAGGGGCGCGAGGTCGACATCCTGACGGCCGCCGCGGATCAGGGCGGCGAACCGGTCGTAGAGCGCCTCATATTCCGGTTTCTCGGCGATTTCGATGTTACGCTCGCCGATGACGAGCTTGGTGCCGCCGTTGGAAAGCCGCAGGACGCCGTCGTCGGTCTCAGCCACGATGTCCCAGGTCTGCGGGCCGGTCTGGCGCCAGTCGAACACCGCCTCGACCGGGAAACCGGCCTCGGAGGCGAAGGTCAGCAACGCGGCGATCGGCGTCGCCCTGTTGGCGGGAAATTCCAGCCCGGCCGCCGTGAGAAAGACCGGGCTCGGCAGGATTTCCGTCAGGATCGACAGCGCGTTGATGCCGGGATCGAACACCCCGAGGCCGCCGGGCTCCCAGATCCACTGCTGGCCGGGATGCCAGTGGCGGACATCCTCCTTCCATTCGATCCGGACGGAACGGATCGCGCGCGGTTCGAGGAAGCGGCGGGCCTCCTCGACGGCGGCGGCGTAGCGCGAATGCCAGGTGGCGAACAGGCTGACATCGCGCGCGACGGCGAGCGCGGCGAGGCTCTGCACCTCCGAAACCGTGGCGCCCGGCGGCTTTTCCAGAAGAACGTGCTTTCCGGCCAGCAGCGCCGACTTCGCAAGCGCATAGCGCGGACGCGGCGGCACGCACAAGGCAACGGCCTGGACATCCGGCCGCGCGGCGAGAAGTTCCTCAAGGGTTGTGAAGTTCTCGACCCCGTCGAGCCGTGCATTGCGGCTCGCCGTTGCCACGATCTCGAAGTCCGCGCCACGGCGGACACACGGCACATGCTGGTCCGTGGCGATCTTTCCCAATCCGATAATTGCCAGTGATATCCGTTGCATCATGCCGTCCCGCGAGAACAGAGAAGTCGATTGACCGGTTTAATTGTCTGATATATACGATCTAAAGGCTTGAACAACCCGACTCAGTTCAATCACAATAACGCATAAACCCTCAAAGAAGGGTATCGGGAGGGACAATGAAAGCCAAGATCGCTGCCGCCGCCGTTGCGGTACTGCTCGCGTCAAGTGTTTCCCTGCACGCTCAAGACAAGAAGACCCTGGTTCTCGTTCCCAATGCCGCGTCCGATTTCTGGAAGGCTGCCGAAGCCGGCCTCAAGAAAGCGCAGACGGAACTGCCGAATTACGATCTGCAGTTCAAATATTCCGATCAGTCTTCAGCAGCGAACCAGACGCGCCTGATGGACGATCTGGTTGCGGCGGGCGCGGCCGGCATCCTCGTCAGCGCGGTCGATCCCAAGACCCAGACGGAGGCGCTCGACCGCGTCGCCGGAAGCGCGCTGCTGATGACGACCGACAGCGACGCCCCCGACAGCAAGCGCGTGGCCTATATCGGCTCGAGCAATGTCGAGGCCGGCAAGCAGGTCGGCGAGATCCTGAAGAAGGTGCTGCCGGACGGCGGCAAGTGCGTCGCCTATGTCGGCCTTCCCGGCGCCGACAATGCCCGCGAGCGCATCGAGGGCATCAAGGAAGAGATCAAGGGCACCAAGATCGAGCTCGTCGACGTGCGCGCCGACGATGTCGACCAGTCGCGCGCCAAGCGCAATGTCGAGGACACGCTGACCGCCAGCCCCGACGTCAACTGCATGCTTGGAATCTATTCCTACAACATCCCCCAGATCTACCAGGCGCTGAAGGAAGCGGGCGCGCTCGGCAAGATCACGGTCACGGGCTTCGACGACGATCCGATCACGCTCGGCGGCGTGAAGGAGGGCACCGTCGCCGGCACCGTGGTCCAGCAGCCCTACGAATGGGCCTATCAGGGGATGAAGGTGATGGCCAAGATCCTGGAGGGCGACAAGTCCGTCATCCCGGCCGACAAGCTGATCATCATCCCGACCAAGGTGATCACGGCCGACAATGTCGACGCCTATGCCGCCGAACTGCGGAAGATGCAGGGCAAGTGAAGGCACGCGTGAAGGTGCAAGTGAGCGCGCGACCGCGACCAGCGTGACCGGAAGGGCCCGGCCGGCATTCGCCCGGGCTCTTTTCATCGGCGGAGGCCGCTTCATCGGCCGGGCTCCCTTCATCGGCATCGCACTCTTCATGGGGCTGGCTCCCTTCATGGGCCGGGGCCTCTTCATCGGATGTGTGCGAGCCCCCGCCCGCGTTCCGCGGGCCGGCCTGTCGGCGTGATGGTGATGAGCGTTGTTCCGTTTCTTGAGCTGAAGGCCATCCACAAGACCTATCCGGGCGTGAAGGCGCTGGCCGATGTGTCGCTGTCGGTGGCGGCGGGCGAGGTGATCGGCCTCATCGGCGAGAACGGCGCCGGCAAATCGACGCTGATGAAGATCCTCGCCGGGGTGGTGCAGCCGACCAGCGGCACGATCGTGGTCGATGGCATCGGCCACGCCGCGCTGAGCGTGAAGCAGGCGATGGAAAGCGGCATCGCCTTCGTCCACCAGGAACTCAACCTGTTCGAAAATCTCGACGTCGCGGCCAACATCTATATCGGCCGCGAGAGGTCGCGCTTCGGGCTCGTGAGGCAGCGGGAGATGCGGGCGAGCGCCGAGCCGATCCTGCGTCGGCTCGGCTGCGACTACACCGCCGACACCAAGGTCGAGCGCCTCTCGATCGCCCAGCGCCAGCAGCTCGAAATCGCCAAGGGCATCTCCCAGGGCGCGCGTGTCATCGTCATGGACGAGCCGACCTCCAGCCTGACGCTGGCGGAAACCGAGCGGCTGCTGGCGACCGTGGCGGACCTGAAGGCGAGCGGGGTCGCCATCATCTTCATCTCCCACCGGCTCGGCGAGGTGATGCGCTGCGCCGACCGCGTGGTGGTGCTGCGCGACGGCCGGCTCGCCGGCGCGCTCGACCGCAGCGAGATGTCCCACGCCGCGATGATCCGCCTGATGATCGGGCGCGACGTCGCCGATTTCTACACCGCGCCGCGCGAGGTGGCCGGCGCCACGGTGCTGGAGGTCGAGGGGCTCGATGCCGGTTCCCATCTCCACGGCTCCGTGAGCTTCGCGCTCCATCGCGGCGAGATCCTCGGCTTCGCCGGCCTGATCGGCTCGGGCCGCAGCGAGGTCGCCCGTGTGCTGTTCGGCATCGACCGACCGCGGGCCGGCGTGGTGCGGCTCGAAGGCGAGCCGCTGCACCTTTCCCATCCGCGCGACGCGGTCCGGCGCGGCATCTTTCTGGTGCCGGAGGACCGCAAGCACAGCGGCGTCATTCTCGATCTCAGCATCACCCACAACATCTCGCTGCCGGACCTGATGTCCTATGCCCGCTTCGGGCTGGTGGAACCGCAGGCGGAGCGGCGCAATGCCGCCGCCCGGCGCACCGCGCTGCGCATCAAGGCGGCCGACCTCAACGCGCGGGTCGGCACGCTTTCGGGCGGCAACCAGCAGAAGGTGGTGCTCGCCAAGTGGCTGTCGATGAAGCCGAAGGTGATCATCTTCGACGAGCCGACCCGCGGCGTCGACATCGGCGCCAAGGTGGAAATCTACGACCTGATGCGCGGTCTCGCCGACAGCGGCGTCGCGGTGATGATGATCTCGAGCGACCTCGAGGAGGTCATCGGCGTCAGCGACCGCGTGGCGGTCATGCACGAGGGCCGGGTTTCGGGCGTGCTCGGGCGCGCGGACCTGAGCGAGGAGGCCGTGATGCGGCTCGCCGTCGGGCACACGGAGCCTGCCGCCGGGCACACTGGGAAAGAGACCGCCGATGCTTAAGAAGGACATCAGCCTTCTGATCCTGATCCTGGTGATCGGCACGATCACGGGCTTCCTCAATCCCCGGTTCGTCTCGGCCATCAACCTGTCCAACACGGCGAACCTGATCGGGCTGTTCGGGCTCTACGCCATCGGCTCCGGCTTCGTGATCATCGTCGGCGGGATCGATCTCTCGGTGGGCGCGATGTTCGCCCTCCTCGGCGTGATCTTCATCGACCTCCTGTCGAACTACGAGATGAACTGGGTGCTGGCGCTGGTGCTGATGGTGCTGGCGGGCGGGCTGCTCGGGGCGCTCCACGCCTTCCTGATCGTGAGGATGGGGCTGCAGGCCTTCATCGTCACCCTGTGCGGGCTGCTGCTCTATCGCGGCATCGCCCGCTGGTACACCGGCGACGGCACCGCCGGCTTCCAGTTCGGGCAGAACTTCCCGACCCTCGAATGGCTGACCACCGGCCGCACCTGGGGCGTGCCGCACAGCTTCGTCACCTTCCTGGTGGTGGCGGCGATCATGGCGGTGGTACTGCACCGCTCGGTGTTCGGCCGCTATCTCTACGCCGTCGGCAAGAACGAGGAGGCGGCGCGCTATTCCGGCATCCGCACCGGCGCCGTCATCGCGGCGGCCTATGTGATCGCCGGTCTGCTCGCCGGGCTGTCGTCGATCTATTTCGCGATGTACACCCGCTCGATCGCGCCGGCCTCCCACGGCAATTTCTACGAGCTCTACGGCATCGCCGCCGCCGTGCTCGGCGGCTGCTCGCTGCGCGGCGGCGAGGGATCGGTGCTGGGCATCGTGCTCGGTGCGGTGCTGCTGCAGATCCTGCAGAACCTCGTCAACCTGCTGGGCATTCCGAGTTCGCTCAACTTCGCGGTGATGGGCGCCGTGATCCTGATCGGCGTGCTCGCCGACGAGCAATATGCCCGCTTCCAGCTGTGGCGCCGCAGCGGCGCGCGGGTCGCGCCGGGCCTTCTGCCGGGCGCGGCGAAGGAAACCGACTCGTGAGAGGCGAGACACGACGCGAGACACGCCGGAGGTGCAGCGGTGGCGCGGCGGTATCGCCGAAATTGAAGTTCGCGTTCTGGCAGCGCTGCCGGGGCGAATACAATCGTCGCTGACGGTCGCAGGCCGATCTTTGCCATGGCAAGCGGCCCGGAACCCAGTATGAAGAGTCCCTCGGCGTCCTGAAAAGCCTACGGGGATCGGAATGGGCCTGTCGAATCCCGGCAGCAGCATTACCTTCAATGTATCGAACCAGCTCGGGCGCGAGATCATCTCCGGACGCTATCCCCCCGGCTCGATCCTGCCGAACGAAGCGGAAATCTCGGCGAGCTTCTCGGTCGGCCGCAGCGCGGTGCGCGAGGCGGTGAAGATGCTCACCGCCAAGGGGCTGGTGGAATCCCGGCCCCGGCGCGGAACCTGCGTGCGGCCGTCGAGCGCCTGGAATTTCTTCGACCGGGAGGTGCTGGCCTGGCTCCGGGAGGGAAACCCGGATTCCGCGATCATCCTCGAACTGATGGAACTGCGCCTCGGGATCGAACCGGAGGCGGCCCGGCTTGCCGCCGAGGTGGCGACGGCGGAACAGATCGAGGCGATCCGGACGGCCTACGGGCAGATGGAGGCGGCCGGGGAGGGCAAGGCCGAGCCGCTCACGGCGGACGGCGCCTTCCACGGCGCCATCATCGCGGCGACGAACAACCGCTTCTTCCAGCCGTTCGGCTCGCTGATCCGCACGGCGCTCGCCGTGACGGCGCCGGCGACGCGCGCGATCTTCGGGCCGGCAGCCGCCGATCTTCCGGCGCATCGGCGCGTGCTCGACGCCATCGCCGCGCGCCAGCCCGAGGCGGCGCGCGACGGCATGAAGGACCTGCTCACCGAGGTGATGAACGCGGTGTCGGAATGGCGGCGGATGCCGCCGCAGAAGGGCGTGCGCGGAGAGTGATCGGCGCTCGGGACTGACCGGGGCCGCCGGCGGCGGCTGCGCTGGCACGGCCGCGTGGCGTCAATGGGCGCCGGGCTTCTGACGCAGCAGCTCGTCGGCGGCGGCGAGGATCGCATCCGGGGGCGTCATGTCCTCCTGCAGGTGCCACTCGACATAGTCGCGGGACACGCCCGCGCGGTCCTTCATCAACCCCACCCAGTCCGCGCCCGGAAAAGCCGCGCTCATTTTCAGGGCGAGCGCGCGGCCCGTGATGGTGGTTTCCAGCCGGTCCCTGTCGTTCCCTCGCGCCATGTCGTTTCCCAGCGCCATGTCGTTCCCTCGCGTGTTGTCCTCTCGCGTCATGTCGTCCTCCTCGCCCGGTGGCGGGCACGCTCGGCATCCATGCCGAGCTAACGCAGCCGGTGCCGGACTGGTTCGACACGGTGCGCGACAACGGCCGCACCGCCGCCCGGAGGCCGGGCTGCGGCCGGCATGCGGACCGTTCCGCGCCGAGGCGGAACCCGACCGTCGAGCCGGCGTTGCTCAGGCGGGACGGACCACATTCGAACCGTTCGAATCCACGCAGAGCCGCCGTCCGCACCGGCGGGCGGTCCCGAACGCGAACGACGGCGGCGACGGAGCGGCCGGCCGTGAGCGGCAAGGGCTTTGAGCAGCAAGAGCCTGGCCGCTGGCATCAACATTGGCGGCATCGGTCTTGGCCGTGGACGGGCAACGCACAGGCATGACGGGTGTGCCGCGCACCGCCACGTGAGGCGGCTTCCGGCCGCGTGATGGCCGCCGCGGCTTCGGCGAGGCTTCTTCGCTTCTGCGGGACGCCCGGCAGGGCGGCCATGCGCGACGGCGAGACGACGAGAGGAACGGCATGAACGACCGGAACCCCAGCAACATCACCCGACGCGAGCCGGTGGCGGCCGACCTCACTGCCGCGACCTTCGACGCACCGTCCGAAAGGCCGGCGGGGAGCAGGACATCGCCGTCATCTTCCGAAAGCGGCCCCCGCACCGAGAATGCGGACATCGCATCCGCGGTGCGGCTGCGGATCAACGGCGCGGAGCGGATGCTGCATGTCGATCATCGCACCACGCTGCTCGATGCCCTGCGCGAAATTCTGCACCTGACGGGGACCAAAAAGGGCTGCGATTACGGCCAGTGCGGCGCCTGCACGGTGACGGTGAACGGCCGCCGCATCAATGCGTGCCTGACGCTCGCCGTGATGCACGAGGGTGACGACATCATCACCATCGAGGGCCTCGGCACGCCCGACGCGATGCACCCGCTGCAGGCCGCGTTCGTCGAGCACGATGGCTACCAGTGCGGCTACTGCACGCCGGGGCAGATCTGCTCTGCCGGAGCGGTGCTGGAGGAGATCGAAGCGGGCATTCCGAGCCACGTCACGGCGGACCTGACGGCGCCGATCGAGCCGACGGACGCGGAAATCCGCGAGCGGATGAGCGGCAACATCTGCCGCTGTGGTGCCTATGCCAACATTCTCGCGGCCATCCGCGATGTCGCGGAGCAACGGACATGAGGCCCTTCAGCTACGAGCGCGTGACGAGCCCGGCCGAGGCCGGTGCGGCGGCGGCGAGCGTGGAGGGCGCGCGCTTCATCGCCGGCGGCACAAATCTGCTCGATCTCATGAAGCACGAGATCGAGGCCCCGGCCCATCTCGTCGACGTCAACGGGACGGGCCTCGACCGGATCGAGGACACGGACGATGGCGGGCTTCGGATCGGTGCGCTTGTGCGCAACACCGATCTTGCAGCCGACGGGCGGGTGCGGAGGGACTATGGCGTCCTGACGCGCGCCCTTGTCGCGGGCGCCTCCGGCCAGTTGCGCAACAAGGCGACGACGGCGGGCAACCTGCTGCAACGGACCCGCTGCCCCTATTTCTACGACACCAACATGGCGTGCAACAAACGCGCGCCGGGCAGTGGCTGTTCGGCGCTCGACGGCGTCAGCCGCCAGCTGGCGGTGATCGGGGCAAGCGAGCACTGCATCGCCACACACCCGAGCGACATGGCGGTCGCCATGCGGGCGCTTGACGCCACCGTGGAGACGGTTTCGGCCGGCGGCGAGACCCGGTCGATCCCGATCGCCGGCTTCTACACCGCGCCCGGCGACACACCCCACATCGAGACCGTGCTGGAGCCCGGCGAGTTCGTCACCGCCGTCGTGCTGCCGCCGCCGCCCGGCGGCCGGCATTTCTACTACAAGGTCCGCGACCGGGCGTCCTATGCGTTCGCCCTGGTCTCCGCCGCCGTCGTGGTGCAGCCGGACGGCACCGGCCGCGTCGCGCTCGGCGGGGTGGCGCACAAGCCCTGGCGCGTGGACGCCGCCGACGAGGCGATGCCCGATGGCGCCGACGCGGTCACGGACATCCTGCTTTCGGACGCCGCCCCGACAGATGACAACCGCTTCAAGCTGTCGCTCGCCCGGCGCACGCTGGCACTGCTGCTCGATCGCGCGCGATCGCCGGACCAGACCGGAGAGGGAGCCCGACCATGAAATTCGAGCGCGCCGCGCAGGCGAACCCCGCCGACCGAATGGCCGTGATCGGCCGGCCCGTCCGCCGCGTCGAGGGCCCGCTGAAGGTGACGGGCCGGGCGCCCTACGCTTATGAACGGCACGATGTGGTGAAGGATCCGCTCGTCGGATATCCCGTTGCCGCCGGCATCGCCAAGGGCCGGATCCGCGCGATCGACGCCTCGGACGCGCGCAATGCGCCGGGCGTCGTCACCATCGTCACCGCGCTCGACATGGACGCGCTGCCCAAGGACGACAAGAACATCGTTCCCCTGTTCGGCGGCCGGGCGGTGGAGCACTACCATCAGGCGGTCGCCGTGGTCGTCGCCGGGACC
This sequence comes from Pseudoxanthobacter soli DSM 19599, assembly GCF_900148505.1. Taxonomy (NCBI): domain Bacteria; kingdom Pseudomonadati; phylum Pseudomonadota; class Alphaproteobacteria; order Hyphomicrobiales; family Segnochrobactraceae; genus Pseudoxanthobacter; species Pseudoxanthobacter soli. The sequence goes on from NZ_FRXO01000006.1 coordinate 86,587, forward strand.
TTCGAACAGGCGAGGGCCGCGGCTGGGCTGGTGCGGGTGGAATATGAGGCCGAACCGGCGCAGTTCGACCTTCACGCGGCGTACGCGGACCTGAACCGCGACGAGGCCGAGCCGGACGCGGCGGTCGGCGATTTCGCGGGCGCCTTCGCGGCGGCACCGGTCACGCTCGACGAGACCTACACCACGCCCTGCCAGAGCCACGCGATGATGGAGCCCCATGCCACGATGGCGGCGTGGCAGGACGGCAGGCTGACGGTTTGGACCTCCAACCAGATGGTCGCGTGGAACCGGTCGGCACTGGCCACCACCCTCGGCCTGTCCGAGGACGACGTCCGCGTCGTCACGCCCTATATCGGCGGCGGCTTCGGCGCGAAACTGTTCCTGCGGGCCGATGCCGTTCTGGCGGCGCTCGCGGCCCGCGAGGCGGGGCGGCCGGTGAAGGTCGCGCTGCCGCGCGACATGGTCTTCAACAACACGACGCACCGCGCGGCGACCATCCAGCGCATCCGGATCGGCGCGACGGCCGACGGGCGGATCACCGCCATCGCCCACGAAAACACCTCCAATGCGCCGCCGGACGGCAAGGGCGAGGATGCGACCTTGCAGACCCATGCCTTCTATGCCGGGCCGAACCGGCTGATCGTCAACCGGATCGCGACGCTCCACCTTCCCGAGAGCAACTCGATGCGCGCCCCGGGCGACGCCGCCGGCCAGATGGCGCTGGAGATCGCCATGGACGAGATGGCGGAGAGGCTCGGCATGGACCCCGTCGCGTTCCGCATCGTCAACGACACCCAGGTCCATCCGCAGGACGCGACGCGGCGGTTCTCCCAGCGCCGCTTCGTGGAGTGCCTGCGCACCGGTGCGGAGGCGTTCGGGTGGCCGGACCGCAACCGCGCGCCGGGCGCGACGCGGCACGGCGACTGGCTGATCGGCCACGGCGTCGCGGGTGCCTATCGCGGCGCGCCCGCCACCACCTCCGGCGCGCGCGTGCGGCTGCAGCCGGACGGGTCGCTGATCGTCGAGACCGACATGACCGACATCGGCACGGGCTCCTACACCATCATCGCCCAGACGGCCTCGGAGATGACCGGCGTTGCAATTGCCGATGTCGACGTGCGGCTCGGCGATTCCCGCTATCCGGTGTCGTCGGGCTCCGGCGGGCAGTTCGGCGCGTGCAGTTCGACGGCCGGCGTCTACGCAGCGTGTGTGGCGCTGCGCAACGAGATCGCGCAGCGCCTGCAGGCGGACCCCGAAACGGTGACGTTCGCCGACGGGACAGTGCGCACCGCGGAGGGCGGCGTTCATCCGCTGTCGGCGCTAGCGGCGGCCGGCGAGATCGTCGCCGAGGACAGGATCGAGTTCGGCGACTTCCGCGACACGTTCGAGCTCGCGACGTTCGGCGCGCACTTCGTCGAGGTCGGCGTTCACGCCGCCACCGGCGAAATCAGGGTTCGCCGGATGCTGGCGGTGTGCGATGCCGGCCGCATTCTCAACCCGGTGACCGCCCGCAGCCAGGTGATCGGCGCGATGACCATGGGCGTCGGCGCGGCGCTGATGGAGGAACTGGCGGTCGACGAGAAACGCGGCTTCTTCGTCAATCACGACCTCGCGCTCTACGAGGTGCCGGTGCACGCCGACATCCCCACGCAGGACGTGATCTTCCTCGACGGTGCCGACGCGGTTTCCTCTCCCCTCAAGGCAAAGGGCGTCGGCGAACTCGGCCTCTGCGGCGTAGCGGCAGCGATCGCTAATGCAGTGTTCAACGCCACCGGCATCCGCGTGCGGGACTATCCCGTCACGCTCGACAAGCTGATCGACCGACTGCCGGCGGTCTGACGGCGTCGGCGGTCCATCGGAGGCTCGCATGTTCATCGACGACGATACCCGACCGCGCTGCGTTTCCGTCGCGACCGCCGCCCCCCGGATGCGGGTTCGCGCGGGAGACTTTCCGGTCGATCGCATCGAGGAACCCGTCGCATTGGCCGTTCTCGTCGGTGGGACCGGCGGTTTCTACCGCCCCGCCGGTGCGGCAATGTTCGTGGACCACGCCGGCAACCGCGCCGGCTCGCTGTCGTCCGGCTGCGTCGATGCCGATGTGGCGCTCCATGCGGCCGAGGTTGGACGGACCGGCATAGCCCGGACGGTGCGTTACGGCGACGGATCGCCGTTCATGGATATCCGCCTGCCCTGCGGCGGCGGCATCGACGTTCTGGTGCTGCCAACATCCCGGGCAGAGCTTTCGCCCGTGCGCACCGCGATCGCCGCCCGGCAGGCCTGCACCCTGCGGCTCGGCGCGACGGGCATTTCGGCGGAGCCGGCCGGCGTTGCCCGAGTGACGGTCGAGATCGTTCCCGACCCGCGCTTCGTCGTGTTCGGAAAGGGACCGGAGGCGGCGACGTTCGCCAGCCTCGCGGCGGGTCTCGGCTACGAGACTGTGCTCCTGTCGCCCGGCGGCGGCGCAGCGGGCATCGCGGTCGACAAGGCCGTGGCGGCGATGCCGTTCACGGGGCCGGATTCGCTCGCCGCGGTGCCGGTCGATGCCCATACGGCCGGAGTGCTGTTCTTCCACGACCACGACGCGGAGGCGGAGATCCTTCAATGTCTGGTTCAGACGGAAGCGTTCTATCTGGGCGCCCAGGGGAGCCGGCGGACTGCCACCCGACGGGCGGAAAGGCTACGGACACTCGGCATCGCGGAGACGCAGATCGCCCGGGTGCGGGGGCCGATCGGCGCCGTTCCCGCGGCCCGCGATCCGCGCACGCTCGCCGCCTCGGTGCTGGCGGAGGTGCTGGGCGAGGCGCAGGCCCGTCTATGATTCCCGGCGGTGGAAGTGGAAGCCTTCAGGTTGTGGTTCTCGCAGCCGGGCGATCCCGGCGTTTCGGCGCGCGGGACAAGCTGACGAGCCTCGTCGCCGGCCGGCCGATGGCCCTCTCCGTCGCCCGCCTTGTCGCGGGTTTGTTTTGCGGCGGAGCCGTTGCAGTGGTGCGAAACCCAGCCGTGGCGGGACTTTTCCGCTCGCGCGGCTTCGCAATCGTGCCCGCGGGACGACAGAACGGCGGCCAGAGCGCCAGCCTGAAGCGGGGTCTCGCCCGCGCCCGGCGGAGGGGCGCCGGCCGCGTGCTGGTACTCCTCGCCGACATGCCGTTCCTGACGCGGGCGGATCTTGAACGCATGGCGCGGCGGCGGGTCTGGCAACCGGCGATGGCGCAGGCCGGCGGGCGGACGCTGCCGCCGACGCTCGTTCCCCGCGCGCTGTTTCCGTTGCTCGACCGGCTGAAGGGAGATGCCGGTGCCGGGGCCGTTCTGAGGCGCAGGCCGGACCTGCGACGGGTGAACCTGGCCGCCTCGAGCCTGATCGATATCGACAAACCGGACGTGGGGCTCGGTTAGGTGCAAAAAATCGTGTGTTCCGCGGCACGAATAGACCTGATTTATCTGTGGCGATCTCCTTGCATTTTTGCCGGCTCATCGGCACATAAATCCGACAGACAAGCTGGAACCGGCGCAGATGATGCCAATTTCACCGGATAATCCGGAACCTGCAGGAGAGGTCGCGGACCTTCCCCGCCTGGATGCTGGGCTTGCCTCGCTTCTGGAGGCCATCGAAGCCGAAAAGGTTCCCGCGAGGCTGCTGAAGCTTGCGGAGCAACTGCAGGGGGAATTGACCCTCAGGAAGCAGCGGCAGAATCCGAACTGACCCGTTGCGGCCGCAGGATTGCGCCACAGAACGGCATTCCAGGTCGGCATTATAGTCAGCTTGGCAGACCGCCGGGTCGCAAGGCGCGCGAGACGTGCCTGTGAGCTGACGAGCGACGTCGGAGGCGGCCGATCCGCTCGGCCGCGGTGCGTTCAGCGACCATAGATCCTGTCGAGCACGCCGGCGACGGCGCGGTGGTTCGCGGTGTCCGGATCGAAGCCGCCGCCGGCGGCGAGGCGATCTGCCCAGGCGACGATCGCCCGCCCGCCCCAGTCATCCGGCGGGCCGGCAAGAACCTGCCTTTGCGTGCCCCGGCGCAGTTCCGCAGTGAAATCGAAGAACGAGCCGGCGACGTTGGCGAGCGACAGCGCGCCCGATGTGCCGTGGAAGATCGCTTCGATGACGGCGTCGCGGCCGGCGTTGAGCCCCCACGAACAGGCGAGCCGCGCCACCGCGCCCGTTTCGAGCCCGAGCGTCACGACCGCATAATCCTCCACCTCGTCCGCCGGGCGGCGGAGACGGCGGCCACCGCGGTAGAGGTCGGCCGACACCGCCTCGACCGGCACGAAATCGAGCGTCCAGAGCAACAGGTCGACGAGGTGCACGCCGAGATCCATGACACAGCCGCCGCCGGCAAGCGCCATGTCGTAGAACCATGGCTTGTCCGGCCCGTAGGCGTTGTGGAAGGTCAGATCGACGGCATAAACCGTGCCGATCTCGCCGGCGCGGATGTGCGCGCGGACGAGCCGCATCGCCTCGGCGTGGCGATAGGACAGGTCGATGCCGAGCGGCCGGTTCGCCGCGCGCGCGGCGTCGATGACGGCGGCGACTTCGGCGCCGGTCCGCGCGAGAGGCTTCTGGCAGAACACGGCGATGCCGGCTTCGAGCGCGCGGATCGCCTGGGCGGCGTGCAGCGCGCTCGGCGTCGCGATCACGATGCCGTCGGGCCGGGCGTCGATCAGATCGTCGAGAGAGCCGGCGGCAAAGGCGGTCGGCGACAGCGCGCGTGCAGACGAGACCATGTCGGGTGACGGATCGCACACGGCGCAGGCCTCGGCGAGGCCGGAGGCGAGGACGGCCTCCATGCGGTGCCGTCCGATCCAGCCCACACCGAGGAAGCCGAGGCGCAACGGTGCGGCGTGCGGAGACGCGGGAGCAGCCATCGCGCGCGTCATTGCAGCATCACCAGCGCCTTGACGAAGCCTTCCGGGTGGTCGCGGGTGGCGGTCAGCGCGTCGCCGAGGCGGGAGAGCGGGTAGCGGTGGGTGTAGAGCGGTTCGGGCGACAGCAGACCGGCCTCCACGGTCGCGATCGCCGCCCGGATGCCGCGCAGGTAGACCTCGCGATCTCGCTCGTGGGCGTTGATCACGTCGATGCCCTTCCAGTTCCATTGCTGCATGTTGACCTGGCGCGGGCCGTCCTGATGGTAGCCGGCGATGACGAGCCGTCCGCCCTCGGCGACGATGTCGCCGGCGAGATCGAGCGGCCACGGCTTGCCGGTCGCCTCGATGACGCGCTGGCAGAAGCCGCCGCCGGTGAGATGGCGGACATGGTTGACGACGGCGGCGTGGTCGTCCATGGCGACGACATCGGCGGCGCCCATGTGACGGGCGAGATCGAGCGAGACCTGCCGGCGGGAAATGGCGATGACGCGCGCGCCCGCGCTTGAGGCGAGCTGCGTCAGGAGCGCGCCGAGGAAGCCGATGCCGATCACCGCGACCGTCGCGCCGGGCGCGATGTCGGCGCGGCGCAGGATGTTCATCACGCAGCCGAGCGGTTCGCCCGGAAAGGGCCGGCCTTCGAGCGATGCCGGCAGCCGCACCGCAGCCTCGGCCGGACCGACGTCATATTCGGCGTAGCTGTTGCCGAATAGCGTGGCGACGCGGTCGCCGGGCAGGAATGCCGTCACGTGCGGACCGACGGCATCGACGAGCCCCCATCCCTCGTGGCCGAGCCCGCCGGGCGCGGTCGGAAAGCTCATCCAGTCCGGGCCCTCGAAGGGGGTGACGTTGGAAGCGCAGACGCCGCACCCCTCGAGACGGACACGGATTTCGCCCGGCCCGGGGACAGGAAGCGGCACCGTGCGAAGTTCGAAGGTGCGCGGCGCCACCAGCACCGCGGCCTGCATGGTGTCCGTGCGCGGCGGCGCGGACTCGCGGGGTTCGTCGAGGACGGCAGACGGCATGGTTCCCTCTCGGACGGGCAAAGCGGGGCGGCGAATGGCTTTGTGGTGGACGCTCAGCCGTCGCTGGACACGAACTTGCTGAAGCGGCTGGTCTTGCCGTCCGCGGTCTTGTCCTGGTGCAGGAAGTCGAGATCGCTCTCGTCGAAGATCCGGAAGAATTCATCCCATGAAATCTCTTCCAGATTCTCCTCCGGCTCGCCGAAATCGATCCTGAGGATGCCGCCGGAACCATTCGTGCGGATGCAGGCCGGCCGGCCGTCCCGCGCCTCGATCCAGCGGCGGATTTCATCGTGATCGCGTGTCTTCGACGCTTCGCTCATGGGGGTCCTCCGAGGCTGGTGCGCACGTCGGCGTCGGAATCGTGCCTTTGTGAGAACGGCGCGGCGGGCGGATTGTTCCGCTCGGCCGGGCGCCAGGAGGGTTAGGCCACGTGGCTAGAGGCGCGGATTCCCGGCCACGAAAGCCGCATCGGGACCGTGGCCGCGGGCGCGCAATCCCTCGACGAGACACCGCGCCTGCCAGTAGGAGCCGTCGTTGATGCGGCGAAGGAAGGTGAGAACGCCGGTGGTCTGCCGTTGCCTTATGGCAAATCCCTGCGCGCCTCAGACCGCGGCGAGTCTTCGCTCCGCGGCCGCATCCAGACGCACCACGGGCGGGGCATAGCGGCGGATCATCTCGGCGCAGAAGCCGGCGAATTCGTCGGGAACCAGCGGCGCGCTGGTGTGATGCGGCATCAGCCCGCGATGCTCGGGGGTGAAGCAGAACGTGACTGTCACCTCGAACTCCGCGAGCGCCTCCATCTGGCGATCGAACCACGCAAGCGCGCCCGGGCGGTAGCTATCGGCCCAGGAAAGCCCGGTGCGCAGATGGCGGACGCCGAGTTCCTTCATGCGGCGCACCGCCTGGTCGAGGCGGTGGTCCTCGAAGTGAAACCACTGCACCAGACCCATCTGCGGCGCGTGGCGGCGGAACAACTCGAAGGCGGGCTTGGGCGTGTCGTCCTCGCGCAGCAGGCCCATGTAGAAATGCCGGTAATAGGACGAGCCCTCGGCCTCGCGGTGGCGGGTGGTGGCCTCCCATGCGCGGGGCAGGTCGTAGAGGCTGTACCAGTGGATGCGCGGCGCGCGGCCGATCAGGAGGTCGGCCGATCGTTCCAGGCCCCAGGCCTGCACCTCCTCGGCACCGAAGGTGGAGATGCCGACCTCGCTCACCCAGACCGGCAGATCGGTGACGGCCTGGATCTCGGCGATCCTCTGCGGCCACTCGTGGATCTGCCAGAGGTTCCAGTCGAGCGGAAAGCCGTGCACCGCGACCGCATCGACATGATCGAGCACGCCGAATGCCCGCATCCGCGACATGAAGCCCGGATCGATCGGGGAAATGCCGCCGAGAACCCGGGTGATCGCCGGATTCTCGGCACCGATGGCATCGGCGGCGAGGATCGCCATTTCGGCGAACCGGCGCCAGTCCGGGTCGACCTCCGGATCCCAGTGGGACTTGTTGTTGGGCTCGTTCCAGATCATCGCGGCTTCGATCATTCCGGCCTTCCTTTCGGCGGGTAGACGGCGCCTTCGCCAGCCGGAGGACCATGCGGGCGGCAGAGATAGACCTCGGCCTCCGGATGCGCGGCGATGGAAAATCCGGCGCTGCGCAGCATGGCCTCCGCGCAGGAGCGGTTCGGAATCCACCAGTTGGTGGGATCGCCGGCATAGCGGCGCTCGATGAAGTGCAGGCGCGGAAAGGAGGGATCCGCGAACGGGTCGTCGCGCCAGAAATCGTAATCCTCCGCCACGGCGCCGGTCTCGGCACTTCCGCGCTGCATCGACTGGAACACCAGAAGGTCGCCGACCACGTGCTCGCGCAGCAGGTCGAGCGCCAGCAGCGGATGGCGGAGGTGATAGAGCACGCCCATGAAGAGCACGATGTCGAACCGCTCGCCGAGCGCGCCGACATCGTAGACCGAGCCCTGGCGGAACTCGATCTCGACACCGGAGGCCTCCACCGCGAAGCGTGCCTGGGCGAGATAGCGTGGATCGGTATCGAGGCCAAGAACGCGGCTTGCGCCGCGCCGCTTCATCTCGATCGAATAGAAGCCGGCATTGCAGCCGACATCGAGCACGGTCTTGCCGGCGAGATCGGCCGGAATCGCGTCCGCGAACTTGCGCCACTTGACGGCGGGATAATCGCCGAGAAAATGCTCCGGCGCCGTCCGCACGCCGCCGATCTCGATATTGTGGAACCAGGGGCCGAGTTCGGCGATGCGGCGGCGGAGCGCTTCACGGTCGGCGGGCGCCGTGGCCGGCCTCGCCGGGGCGGCAGAGTGTTCGGCGAAGGGCATTGCTGACGGCACTGTTGATGACTTGGCCATGGTCATGTCAGACACCTTCGTTCAGGCGGATCAGGCGGGCGCCCTGGCCGTCGTCGGCGACGACCGTGATCGACGCCGGATCGATCTCGAAGCGGAAACACCGGTCCGCCGGCAGTCCGAGCGTGTGGCAGACCACGGCCTTGATGACGTCGGCGTGAGTGACGAGCACCACGGTTTCCCCGTCGTGGCGGCGGCGGAGCGCATCCATCCGCCCGAGCACGCGGCGGCCGACATCGTCCATGCTCTCGCCGTTCGGCGTGCGCGCGCTCGCGCGGTCCTCGTTCCAGCGCCGCCATGCCGGATCGGTGTTGAGTTCGTCGAACGTCTTGCCGGACCACGCGCCGAAGTCGATTTCGTCGAGGTCCGGATCGATCTCGACAGGGCCGATTTCGGCCAGCACGGAGATCGCCATCGCGGTTTCGCGCGTGCGCTCGCGCGGGCTCGACACGATCGCCGCGAACGTCTCCCGCTGCATGCGGCGGGCCAGCCGCTCCGCCTGCTCGCGGCCGGCCGGGCCGAGGTGAACGCCCTCCATCCGGCCGGCGAGATAGCTGCCGAGGGAATCGTGGGCGGCGTGGCGGACGAGATAGAACGTCGTCATTCGGCGGCGTCCCGGGCGCCGGAGTGGCCGTCGATGAACGCCAGTGTGCGCTGGCGCGCCTCGGCATCGGTGAACTGCACCGGCGGGGACTTCATGAAATAGCTCGACGGGCCGACGAGCGCGCCGGCGATGCCGCGGTCGAGCGCGAGCCTGGCGCAGCGGATGGCATCGATCACCACCCCGGCGGAGTTGGGCGAATCCCAGACCTCGAGCTTGAGTTCGGCATTGAGCGGCACGCCGCCGAATGTCGTTCCCTCCAGCCGGATGTAGGCCCACTTGCGGTCGGTGAGCCACGGCACGTGGTCGCTCGGACCGACATGGATGTCGTCGGGCGGCAGCGGCGTGTCGAGCTGGCTCGCGACCGATTGCGTCTTCGAGATCTTCTTGGATTCGAGCCGCTCGCGTTCGAGCATGTTGAGGAAGTCGGTGTTGCCGCCGAAATTGAGCTGGTAGGTGCGATCGAGCCGCACGCCCCGCTCGCGGAACAGGTTGGCGAGCATCCGGTGGACGATGGTGGCGCCGACCTGGCTCTTGATGTCGTCGCCGATGACCGGCAGGCCGCGCGCCTCGAAGCGCGCGCTCCATTCGGGGCGGGAGGCTATGAAGGCGGGGATGCAGTTGATGAAGGCGCACCCGGCCGCGAGCGCCTGTTCCGCATACCACTGGGTCGCCTGCTCCGAACCGACCGGGAGATAGGAGATCAGGATCTCTGTGTTCGTCCGGCGCAGCACCTCGGCGACATCGATCTCCGGCGCGTCGGATTCCATCAGCGTTCCGGCGAGATAGCGCCCGATGCCGTCGAGAGTCGGGCCGCGCTCGACGACGACGCCCGTCGCCGGGACGTCGGCGAAGCGCAGCGTGTTGTTGGGACTGGCGAAGACGGCCTCCGCCACATCGCGGCCGACTTTTCCGGCCGCGACATCGAAGGCTGAGACGATCTCGATGTCGTCGAGGCGATAGCCGCCGAGTTCGACGTGCATCAGGCCGGGAACGGTCTCGCTGTCGTTCAGGCCGCGATAGAAGCCGAGGCCCTGCACCAGCGACGACGCGCAGTTGCCGACGCCGATGATGCCGATCCGTATCTTGCCCTGTGCCATCTCGCTCACCGTCTGTCACGCCCGGAACGCCCGGAACGGCGGCGGGGAAGGAATGTTCCCGGCGGCGGGGCGGAATTCGGCCTTCGTCCGGCCAAGGGCAACCGGATCAGTCCTCGGCCGTTGTCGTCATGAACCGGACATATCGACCGGAGGCCGGGAAGGGATCGGCGTGATCATCCATGGTGACAGCGAGCGGTGGGAGGCGGCCGAAGCGGTCAGGGCATCCGTCCTGGGCGCGCTCGCGGCCGTGCGCACCGCGGGTGACGGCATAAGCCGGCACGACGCGCTGGTCGACGCGTTCATACGCGCGGGCGAACTCGTGCAGGGTCTGGCGGATGCGGACTTCGACCGCTTCGGCTTCGATGTGGTTTCGCGCACCCAGCGCCGGGGCGCGGCCGTGCTGCTCGCATTCGCCCATGCCATCCTGCAGACACGCGGTGGAGGGCGGGATTTCGACGCGGGCACGCTCGACGAGATCGCGCGGCAGCTCGCGGCGCTGCCATGCGACGGATTGGTCAGGACGCGCAGCTGCGAGGGATACGCCCATTATGCCGTGATGCCGGAGAGCTATCTCGCGGCGGCGCGGCAATCCGGCCTCGATTCCGCGACCTGCGTCATCGGCCTGCGCAGCATCGGCACGGGGCTCGCCGCGCTGGTGGCGGCCGCTCTCGGTGCGGAGCCGCCGATCAGCCTGCGTCCCACAGGGCACCCCTTCGACCGCGAGATACGGGCGAGCCCCGACCTGATCGTCCGGGCGGTCGGGAAGCCGGGCGTGCGGTTTGCGATCGTCGACGAGGGCCCCGGACTGTCCGGGTCGTCGTTCGCAGCCGCCGCGCGGTGGCTGATCGAGAACGGCGTCGGCAAAGAGCGCATCCATTTCTTCCCGAGCCATAGCGGAGAGCCGGGGCAGGCCGCCTCAGAGCGCACGCGGGCGCTGTGGCAGGACATTCCGCATCACGTCTGCGGGGAGGACATCCTGCTAGCGCCGGACGGGCTCGGTGACCAGCTCCGTCCCCTGATCGGGCCGCTTACGCGGCCGCTGGAAGACATTTCCGCCGGACGGTGGCGGCGCAGGGCGGGGATCGAGGGCTACGCACCCGTCGACCTCCGGTTCGAGCGGCGCAAGTTCCTCGCCCATGCCGAGAGCGGACGCTGGCTTATCAAGTTTGCCGGGCTCGGCGCGGTCGGGCAGTCGAAGCTGCGGCGCGCGCGCACCCTGGCCGACGCGGGCTTCACGCCCGAAATCGCCGGGCTCTGCCGCGGGTTCATCGTCGAGCGGTGGATTGCGCACCGCACGACGGGCGTGCCGCTGTGGGACGGTTCCGCCCGTTCCGATCAAAGCCCCGACCGCAGCCGGCTGATGGACCGGCTCGCCGACTACATGGCCTACCGCGCCACGCATCTCCGCTCCGACGAGCCGGGCGCTTCGCTTGAAAAGCTCCGGGAGATGGCCGTGCACAATACCGGGCTCGCGCTCGGCAGTGCGGCGGGGGCGGTGCTGGAGCGGCTCCTGCGCGAGATCAGCACCCTCGCGCCGTCGGTGCGGCCGATCGAGATCGACGGCAGGCTGCACGCCTGGGAATGGATCGCGACGCCGGGCGGGCTCGTGAAGGTCGATGCGATCGACCACTGTCACGGCCACGACTTGATCGGCTGCCAGGACGTCGCCTGGGACGTCGTCGGCGCGATCGTGGAGCACGGCCTTTCGGCGGAGGAATATCGGGCGCTTTGCGGGCGCATGGCCGAGCGCGGCGTCGGCGTCGATGCCCGCCTGATCCGCGCCCTGCTGCCGTGCTATCTCGCCTTTCAGCTCGGATTGTGGTCGAGCGCCGTGCCGCCTTCGTCGTCAGGTGCCGCGATATCGGACCGCCTCGCCGCCTTCTACGGCGAGGGATTGCGGCAATTGCTCGAGCGCACGCCCATCGCGTGATGAAGGGAGGGAACTTACCTTCCGTTTCCACGTTGAGCATCATCACGCATTATCAGGCACCCCGTGGAGGCTCAGCCTTGAACGCCGTCCTCCCAAAACGAACGGACGCAAACTCCGTCGTCGAGGTCATTCCTGCGCTCCGGGCATTCGCCCGGACCTTCTGCAGAGACCCACACGATGCGGACGACCTCGTCCAGGAAACGCTCGCCAAGGCGATCGCCAATCTCGACAAGTTCGAGGACGGCACCCGCCTCAAGTCGTGGCTCTTCACCATCATGCGCAATACGTTCTATTCGCGCATCCGGATCACCAATCGCGAAGTTTTAGGCGCGGCCGACAATCTGCCCGAGCCCGCTGTGTCCGCGACGCAGGAGTGGTCGCTGCGGGGGCTGGAGGTTCGCGAGGCGGTGGAACGGCTTCCGCCGAACTACCGCGAGGTGCTCGTGCTCATCGGCGTCCTCGGCATGAGCTACGAGGAAACCGCCGTGATCTGCGGTTGCGCCATGGGCACGATCAAGAGCCGTCTCAACCGCGCCCGCGCGAGCGTGCTCGAAATGCTCGGCGAAAACTCGGCCGAGGCGCTGGTGGAATCGGCGGAATGGCTGAAGCCTCCCCCGTTCGCCGCCGGAAACCCGCAGAAACGCTAATCTCCCGTCCGCGCTGATTTTCCATTGTTCCGCTGTTGCGCCCCGACCGGCACCTGCCCGGCCGGGGCGTTTTCGTTCGCTCAGCCCATCGCGCTGGCCTGCGTCTGCGCCGCATCGTCCGCCACCGGCCTGCGCCGCTTGCGCGCGGAGGGGGGCACTGTCGCCCCCTCCTCCAGCACGGCCTCGCGGGCGAAATGGTGGATCGTTGCGGCCAGCCCCTTGCGGAGCGGCACGGCCGGACGCCAGCCGAGAAGCTCCGTGGCGAGGCCGATATCCGGCCGGCGGCGCTTCGGGTCGTCCTCCGGCAGCGGCCTGAAGACGATCGGGGAGCGCGATCCGGTCATTTCCAGCACCATGGACGCGAGATCGATGACGGTGAACTCACCGGGATTGCCGAGATTGACCGGGCCGTCCGGAGCCGGGTCGACTTCCATCAGCCGCATCAGGCCCTCGACGAGATCCGATACGAAGCAGAACGAGCGCGTCTGCGAGCCGTCGCCGTAGATGGTGAGCGGGCGGCCGGTCAGTGCCTGAACAATGAGGTTGGAGACGATCCGGCCGTCGCGAGGGTGCATCCTCGGACCGTAGGTGTTGAAGATCCGGGCGACGCGGATATCGGCGCGGCCCGCGCGCAGATAGTCGAAGCACATCGCTTCGGCCGCGCGCTTGCCCTCGTCGTAGCAGGCACGCGGGCCGGTGCAGTTGACATGACCGGTATAGCTCTCAGTCTGCGGATGAATCTCCGGGTCTCCATAGACCTCGCTCGTCGACGCCTGGAGGAAACGCGCGCCGTTGCGCTCGGTGAGTTCGAGAAGATTCAGCGTGCCGACGACGCACGTCCGCATCGTGTGAACCGGATCGGCCTGATAGTGAGGCGGCGAGGCTGCGCAGGCGAGATTGTAGACGCGGTCGACGGGCTCCCCCGGATCGAACGGCTGGCAGATGTCGCCCGCGATCAGCCGGAAGCGGCGGTGGCTGGCGAAGGCCTCGACATTCGCCTTCGTCCCGGTCAGGAAATTGTCGACGCAGAGGACCCGATGCCCCGCCATGAGCAGGGCTTCGCACAGGTGCGAGCCGAGAAAGCCGGCGCCACCGGCAACGACAACGGTATCCGGGCGTCCAATCGTTGATTTCGGCATGTCGCTCCTCCTGCGGTCCGGGCTGGAACGCCCCTTCATCGCGATCAAGTCACGTCGCTTCCGGCTCCGGCGATCGGCCGGCCGCCGCATATCCGGTCGTCATGCCGCCGCGTGGCTCTCCGCCGGCGACGACGGCGGAGCGAGCGCGGAGAGGAAATCCCGGGCCCGGGCCGCCCCGGTGTGGGCGGATGCCACGATCTCACGCGCCGCCGCGGCGACCGCGCGCCGAGCGGTCTCGTCGTCGCCGGCGAGGAGGGCGCAGACATCCTCCGTCCGCTCCGCGACGTGGATCGCCCGCCCGGGGGGAAAGAAGTCGGCCACGCCGGGCCATGGGTCGGTCACGATCGGCACCCCGCAGGCGGCGGCCTCGAACAGGCGCACGCTCGGCGACCAGCCGGCAGCCACCATGTCGCGGCGGGTGACGCTCAGGGTGAAGCGCTGGCGGCTGTAGAACGAGGCGTGCTCGTCGGGCGCCAGATGGTCGATCCGCTCGACATTGGCGGGCCAGTCGATCGTGTCGGGATATTGCGGGCCGGCGACGACGAACCGGCGGCCGGGCATCCGCCGCGCGGGCTCGATGAGGAGCCGTTCGAGCGCTGGCTGCCGGTCCGCGCTGTAGGTGCCGAGGTAGCCGAGATCCCAGCGGACCGGTTCGCCCGTCGCCGCGTAACGCAGGGGGTCGACCGAGCAATAAAGCGCCTCGGCCCGGCGGGCCCCGAACTCCCGCTCCAGGCGATCGAGGTTCGGCCCCCCGGAGAACGAGAAATAGAGGTCGAAAAAGGGGACCTGCCGGCGGGCAAGATAATCGCAGGCGCCTCCGGCGAGAGCGCTTTCCGATCTGAACGGGTTATGCTCCAGCGCCGCGAGCGTGACGGGCGTGTCGATGTCGTAGAAGCAGAGCGCGCCCGCCACCAGCGGCTCGACGGCATCGATGACCGCGATGCCCTCCGGCGTGTAGGAGCCGACGACCACCGCATCGGCCGTGGCGAGCAAAAGGCCGTGGTGCGCCGTCAGATCGTCGACGGAGCGGTAATAGTGCAGGGCGCAGAAGTCGGGATCGGGAAGATCGCGGTTCGCGGCATACCACGGCACGTCGCGTTCCAGGAACGTGAGGCGGTGGCCGAGTGCGGCGAGCCCGCGCAGCAGCGACCGGTATGTGGTGGCATGGCCGTTGCCCCACGAGGACGACAGCGACAGACCGATGAAGACGATGTTCCGGGTGTCGGGATTTCGGGGGCCGGCATTCATCGCGCGGCCTCCGCCAGCGGCCGGACCGCAAGGCGCCGCAGCACCCGGTCGGCCTCGACCGCGCGGTGCGCGTAGGTGTGGCCGGCCAGCACGCGGCGGCGGGCGGCGTCGCCGATCTCGCGCGCCCGGACCGGGGTCAGGGATTGCACGATTTCGGCCACGTCCCGCCCGTCGCGGGCGACGAGAATCTCCTCGCCCGGCTTCAGGAAGCGCTCGATGCCGGGCCACAGGTCCGTGACGATGCAGGCGCCTGCGCCGGCCGCCTCGAACACGCGGGTCGCGGGCGAGAAGCCGTTGCTGGCCATGCTGTCGCGGCTGATGTTGAGCACCGCGCGGGGGCCCGCATTGAAGGCATTGTGATCGCGCGTGCCGACATGGCCGATCTGCAGGACGTTGGACGGCATCGGCTTCTCGTCCCAGCCGGAGCCGCCGATGAGGAAGCGATGATCCGGAAGCCGTGCCGCGGGTTCGAGAAAGAACGCCTCGACGCGGGCCTCGCGGTCGGGCAGGCGGTTGCCGAGGAAGCCGAGATCGGCTGTGAAGCGCTCGTCCGGCAGCACCGGATGGTGGGTGGCCGGATCGAGCGCGTTGTAGATCGGGATGCACTCGGCCGCGCCCATCTCCCGGTAGCCCCGCACCACGGGATCGCCGCCGCCATAGGTGAGGACGACGCCGATGTCCTTCAGCACGCGCCGGAGCGGGTGGTGCGGCTCCTGGCGAAGCTGGGCGAGGGTGGCCGGGGCATCCACGTCCCAGAACACCGTCAGGGCATCCGGACGGGCATGGCGGAGCACTTCGAGCAGCAGCGCCTCGTCCTCGTAGCCGACGCCGCTCGCCTTGACGACGATATCGGCCTCGGCGGCCTCGCGGGCGACACCGACGAGCCCCTGGGGCGTGGCCTCGTAGACCACGACGCTGCACCAGTCCGGCGGCTCGATATCGCGGTTTCTCTGGCGGTCGTAGACGTCGGGCTCGTAGAAGGTGATGTGATAGCCCCGTTCCGCCAGCGCCTTCAGGAGCCCGCGATAATAGGTGGCCGCGCCGTTCCAGTAGCTCGACAGCAGGCTCGATCCGTAGAACGCCATTCTCATTGCGCGGCCTCCTTCTGGGCGAGTTCGGAGACGACCGCGGCGGTGCCGCAGCGCGACAGGATGTCGAGAAGTTCGTCGACGCGGTGCGCGCAGGTGTGGCGTGCGCGGATGGTTTCGAGCCCGTTGGCCGCGAGCGAACGGCGCAGGTCGAGATCGTTGAGCAGCGCCTCCAGCGTGTCGCGCATGGCCTCGCCGCCGCGGGCGAACACGAAGTCGGTGCCCGGGCGGAACAGCCCCTCGGCATCGTCCCACGGCGCCGACACCAGCGGGATGCCGCAGGCGAGAGCCTCGAACATCCGGATTGTCGGGATCCCCGGAAGGCTTTCGACATAGGGTCGCCGGGGGATGTGGACGGTGACGCGGTGGGCCGCGAAGCATCCGGGCACCTCGGCGTTCGGCGTCCAGCCGCGGAAGGAGATGCCGGCGGCCGCCAGCGTTTCGAGCGCCGCGTCGGGATAGCGGACGCCGTGCACCGTGGCGGACAGGTCGAGGTCGCGGACCGGCTCGACCAGATATTCCGCGATCTCGGCGGTGCGTTCGCCGTCTCCCCAGTTGCCGATCCAGACGAGGTCAGCCTCCTTGCGGACATCGGGCGCCGGCTTGAACAGGCGGATGTCCGCCGCCTCGTGCCAGGTGTGGACGTCGCGCCCCCAGCCGGCGGCGACATAGCGCTGCCGGAGCGCCTCGCCGAAGGCGAGCACCGCGTCATAGTCCTCGAGCGGCAGGGCGGCGATGGCATCGTGCTCGGAAACCGCGCGGTGATGGGTGTCGTGGAACAGCAGAGTGAAGCGACCGCCATCGCGGCGCGCCCGGCCGATGCGGCCGACGAGGGCCGGCTCGGTCCACTCGTGAACCACCACCACGTCGGTCTGCGAAAGCGCCGCCTCGTGGTCGAAATCAGGTCCGTATTCTGCCGAGCGCAGCTCCGGAAACGTCTCGGCGAAGCGCGCCAGTGCGGCCTCGCCCTGATCGCGCACAAGGTTGGCGCGGCTCCATCCGTCCTCGGGCTCCAGCGCGAGCGCGTCGTGGCCGCGCGCGACGAGGTCGCGCATCACACCGCGCAGGAAGTGTGCGTTGCCGTGGTTCCAGTCCGAGACAAGCGAGTGGGTGTAGAAGACAAACCGCATGGGACATTCACTCCGCGAAGCTCAAGGCAGGCTGGACGGTGAAGGCAGCCCGGTCGTAAAGCGCACGCATCGCGGCGGCCTGCCCGGCGACGGTGAAGCGCTGCGCGCGCTCGAAGGCGGCATCCGCCAGCGCATCGCGGGCGTGGCGGTCGCCGGCCAGCCAGTTCAGGGTCTCGCCGAGAACGGCGGCGTCGCCCGCCGGAAAGAACAGGGCCGCGCCCTCCCAGAGCTCGCGGTAGGTCGGGATGTCGGCGAGGACGAGCGGCGCGCCAGAGGCGGCCGCCTCCAGCGGCGCGAGGCCGAAAGGCTCGTAGATCGACGGCGACACGAACACGCCGCAGCGGGCCATCAGCCACCGCAGGTCCTCGTTCCGCAGCGGGCCGAGCCCGACCGCCTCGCGGAAATCGTGCCGCGTGCCGTTCGGCCCCGTCGCGGACCCGGCCGCAAGGATCGGCCAGCGGGATCGCGCCGCCGCCGCATCCAGCGCGCGGGCGTTCTTGCCTTCATCCCACCAACGGCCGGCAGCGAGCACGAAGTCCTCCCGGCCATGAGCCCGTGGGCCGAGCGGGGCGGCGTTGTGGACGACGTGCAGCCGGGGAAGGTCGCCATAGAGGGCCGACAGGGCGGCCGCATGGCTGCGGCTCGGCGCGACCGCGATATCGGCGCGGGCGAACCCGCGGCGGTTTCGCTCCGTCTGCCACGCCCAGTCCGGCGGAACCTCGCCGCCCCGCACCGCCCGGAACCACGTCGCGGCGCAAGAGTGCGAGACGGCGACGACGGGGCAGGAGACATCGAGACCGACGGCCTGGGAGGGCGCATTGACCTGCACGAGATCCGCCCTGTGCCGCCTTGCGAGCGCAGCCAGACTGGCGCCGAGACCGACGACATCCGCCTCGTCGGCGGCGAGCCATTCCGGCGGCGAATCCACCCACTCGATGATGGCGAACGCCGCCGCCGCCCGGCACTGCTCGCGCGAAGGCCGCGGCCCCACGCCGGCCAGCACGACGGTGTCGCCGGCCGCCGCGAGTTCCCGCGCCAGCGTGGCGGCGTAGTGCCAGACGCCACCGACGGCATCTGTCGTCATCAGGATGCGGCGGGGCGGCGCGCTCGGCTTCATGCGGATTGCCTTCTTCATGCGTCTGGCGTGTTCCCCCCCGCGCACGGACGCCAGGGAGCGGAAGCGGGGTCGAGACGGCCCGGAACCGGATGGAGGCCATCTCACCCCTGATGGCCGGCTTGTGGGCACAAGGGCCGGGCTTCGGTGCGCCGCGCGGAGAGAGCGCGTCACACCTCGGCCTTCTCCCGGGTCAGCCGGGCTGCCGGATTGCGGTGGCGGATCAGCCAGGCGGCGAGATCGCGGATGCCGTTGCGCCAGCCGATCGTCGCCCTCCAGCCGAGCGCCGCCTCGATGCGCCCGGTGTCGGCGACGAAATAGGGCTGGTCGCCGGGGCGCTCCGCGGCATGGCGCACGGGAACCGGACGCGCGGTGATCGTCGCGATCTCGTCGAGCACCGCACGCAGGCTGACGGCATTGGCCGGCCCGCCGCCGAGATTGAAGGCCTGTCCCTTCAGCGTCTCGATCCGGTCGAGCAGGCCGAGATAGGCGGAGACCGCGTCGCGGACATGGAGGACATCGCGGACCTGCCGGCCGCTGCCGAAGATGGTGATCGTGTCGCCCGACAGCGCGCGCAAAAGGAAGTTCGCGACCCAGCCCTGATCCTCAGTGCCGAACTGCCGGGGGCCATAGATGCAGCTCATGCGCAGCACGGCGGCAGGGATCCCGTAGGACGCGACGTAGTCGAGAACGTACTGATCGGCGACGCCCTTGGAGCAGCCATAGGGCGTCCGGAACTGGAGCGGACGGGTCTCGTCGATCCCACGGGCGGCGATGGCGGCGTCCGCCGGTTCGAACCGGTCATCGCGCTCGGCGAAGGCGAGGTCTTCGAGGCTGCCATAGACCTTGTTGGTGCTGGCGAACACGACCGGGATGCGGTGCCCGGACAGCCGCACCGCCTCGAGAACGTTGAGGGTGCCGCGCGCGTTGACGTCGAAGTCGTCCACCGGATCGACGAGGCTGGTGGTGACGGCCGTCTGCGCCGCGAGGTGGATCACCGCGCGCGCGCCGGAGAGGAGGGTGCGCATCGCCGCCGCGTCGCGGACATCGGCGCGTTCGACGGCGAGGCGGCGGGTGTGCCGCTCCGCGAGCCAGGCGAGGTTTTCCTCCACGCCGGGACGGCTCAGATTGTCGATCACCAGCACCGGCCGGCCGATGGACAGCAGTCGGTCGGCGATGTTGGAGCCGATGAAGCCGCAGCCGCCGATCACGGCAACAGGCGCGGCGGACGCCCTGTCGGAAGCAAGGGGGTGCGTCATGACACGAGCCCCATGGCTTCGAGCTCCTGCTTCATCACGGCGCCGCGGTCGACCGCGACGGAGCCGCGCACCCAGTCGACGATCTCGCCGAGGGAATCCTCCAGCCGGTGGGCGGGGCGGTAGCCGAGAAGATCGCGCGCCTTGGCGATGTCGGCGAAGCAGTGGCGGATGTCGCCGGAGCGCGCCTTGCCGAGCACTTCGGGCACGAGATCCGGCCGACCCATGGCGCTGGCGAGCAGGGTGGCGACCTCGGAGATGGAATAGGCCTGGCCGCTGCCGACATTGATGACCTGCCCGCGGGCGCCCTCCTGTTCGAGCGCAAGCCGGAACGCGGTCGCGACGTCGCGGACATGCACGAAATCGCGCTTCTGGTGGCCATCCTCGAACACCATCGGCGACTTGCCGTTGGCGAGGCGGGAGGCGAAGTTGGCGAGCACGCCGGTATAGGGATTGGAAAGCGCCTGCCCCGGCCCGAACACATTGAAGAGCCGCAGCGCGACGGCATCGACGCCATAGGCGCGACCGAAGATCAGCACCGCGCATTCCTGGGCATATTTGGTGAGCGCGTAGATCGAGGCGAGATCGACCGGCTTCTGCTCGTCGGTCGCGACCGGAACGAGCGGCGTTCCATCCGCCGCGGCGGGATCCCAGAGGCCCGCCTGCATCCGCGACGGATTGCGGCGGGCATGATCCAGGCGCCGTCCGTCGGCCGTCGTATAGACGCCTTCGCCATAGACGCTCATGGAGGAGGCGACGACGATCCGCCTCACCGGATGGCGGATCAGCGCCTCCAGCAGGACCGCCGTGCCGAGATCGTTGGCGCCGACATAGCGCGCGATCTCGTACATCGACTGGCCGACCCCGACCTCGGCGGCGAGATGCACCACGCCCTCGACGCCGCGCAGCGCCTCTTCCAGGCAGGCCCGGTCGCGAACGTCGCCCGTGACCAGTTCGGCCCCGTCGGGAAGGCCGGCGAGGCCCTCGCCGTGCACCTGCTCGATCAGGGCATCGAGCACCCGCACCCGATAGCCGTGCCGCAGCAGCTCTTCCGCGACATGCCGGCCGATGAAGCCGGCTCCACCCGTGACAAGAATGCTTTTCACCGCCGAGTCCTCGCTTCGAGGCGTCCGGTTCACGACGCTTCTCGGCAACCGAACGGGGCTTCGGCAGCTTTGTTCCCCGCGGCGTCCGGTCCGGGACCGCACCGTTTCCCGTCATCGGCGCGACGCGGTCGCCGGCCGGGAAACGATCCGAAGCGGGAACATTCCGGCACAAGCACGGTTGGGGCGCTTGCTGACGAAAGGGCGAGGCCATGCACCGCACACGACTGCTCTGGATTCTCGCCGCCGCGGTGATCGTGGCGATCGCCGTCTATGCCTTCAGCGCCTCCGATCCCGACCGGCCCGGGCAACCCCCGCCCCACGCGATCGACCAGTCGGACTGATTCCCGATGCGGCGTGAACCGCCGGCTCCGTCGGCGCCGCGGCGCGAACCTCACATCGGCAACGCAGGAATGCGGTGCCCGCAGCGAGGGATGCCATGATCATCGTTCTCACATCGGCCGCGCTTGCGCTGTTCGGCCTGGCGATTCTCGCGGGCGGCGCCTGGCTGATCGCGCTCGGCGGCAGCTGGTTCTATGGCTTCATCGGCGTGATGTTCCTCATCACCGCCGTCCTGCTCTGGCGCCGAAAGGGTGCGGCGCTCGCGGCCTACGGCATTCTCGTGCTCGCCGCCATCGTCTGGGCGGTGTGGGAGGTCGGGTTCGACTGGTGGCAGCTCGCCCCGCGAGGCGGCGTCATCGTCGTGTTCGGGCTATGGCTGCTGACGCCCTGGATACGGCGCGGGCTCGTCAGCGGTAGCGCGGCGGAACGTCTTCCGAACCGCTGGCCGCTCGCGGTGCCCGTTCTGGTCTCCATCGCCGTCGCGGCCTATGCGATGACGACCGATCCCCACGACATGGCCGGCACGCTGCCGCAGCGCGCCGTCGCCTCGGCCAACTTTGGCGGCAACGTCCCGGCCGGCGACTGGCATCAATATGGCCGCACGCCCTACGGCCAGCGCTATTCGCCGCTCGACCAGATCAACGCCGAGAACGTCTCGCAGCTCAAGCTCGCCTGGCAGTACCAGACGGGCGACGTCAAGCTGCCGGACGACGTCTCCGAGACGACCTATCAGGTCACGCCGCTGAAGGTGGGTGACACGCTCTATCTGTGCACGCCGCACAACTGGGCGATCGCGCTCGACGCCCGCACCGGCCGCGAGAAGTGGAAATATGTCGCCGAGTCCGGCCTCAACCCGGACCGGCAGCACCAGACCTGCCGCGGCGTCACCTACTGGGTCGATCCTGAGGCGGCAGCCGGAACGCCCTGCGCGACGCGGGTTTTCCTGCCGACCTCCGATGCCCGTCTGATCGCGCTCGATGCGGCGACCGGCGCGGTGTGCACCGGCTTCGCAGATCAGGGCGCGCTGCATCTGGAAGCCGGCATGAAGTACAACCCGGCCGGTTACTATTATTCCACCTCGCCGCCGGTCGTCGTCGACGGCAGGCTGATCATCGGCGGCGCGGTCAATGACAATTACTCGGTCCATTCCCAGTCCGGCGTGATCCGTGCCTTCGACGCCCGCAACGGCACGCTGCTCTGGAACTGGGATTCCGGCAACCCCGATGAGACCGCACCCCTCGCGCCGGGCGAGACCTACACCACCAATTCCCCGAACAGCTGGTCGGTTTTCAGCGTCGATGAGGGCCTCGGCCTCGTCTACATCCCGCTCGGCAACCAGGTTCCCGACCAGCTCGGCATGGGCCGCAGCGAGGCCGTCGAACGCTTCTCCTCCTCGATCGTGGCGCTCGACGTCGCGACCGGGCAGGTGCGATGGGTGCGCCAGACCGTCCATCACGATCTCTGGGACATGGATGTCCCCGCCCAGCCGGTGCTGTTCGACCTGACGCGGCCCGACGGGACCGTTGTTCCGGCGCTCGTCGGCCCGACCAAGCAGGGCGACATCTACGTTCTGGACCGGCGGAACGGCGAGCCGATCATCCCCGTGCGCGAGGTGCCGGCGCCGGGGGGCACCATTCCCGAGGATTTCAGCGCGCCGACCCAACCCCTTTCCGATCTCACCTTCTCGCCGCCGCCGCTGCGCGAGCGCGACATGTGGGGCATCACGCTGCTCGACCAGCTCGCATGCCGGATCGAATTCCACCGCTACCGCTACGAAGGGCGCTACACGCCGCCGTCCGTGAAGGGCACCATCGTCTATCCCGGCAATTTCGGCGTGTTCAACTGGGGCAGCGTGGCGGTCGATCCCGAACGGCAGGTCATGTTCGCAATGCCCACCTATCTCGCCTTCATCTCGCGGCTGGTTCCCGCCGCGGAGATGCCGCCGAAAGGCGCCGAGAAGGGCAGCGAGCAGGGGCTGAACCGTAACGAGGGCGCGCCCTACGGCGTCTATATGGGGCCGTTCCTCGGGCCGCTGGATATTCCCTGCCAGGCGCCGCCGTGGGGCTACGTCGCCGGCGTCGATCTTCTGACGGGCAAGATCGCCTACAAGCACAAGAACGGTACCGTCTACGACATGACGCCGCTGCCGCTGCCATTCAAGCTCGGCGTGCCCGGCATCGGCGGCCCGCTGCTGACGCGGGGCGGCGTCGCCTTTCTCGCCGCCGCCGTCGACGACTACTTCCGCGCCTACGACGTCACCGACGGGCGGCAGCTGTGGGAGGCGCGGCTGCCGGCCGGCGGCCAGTCGACGCCCATGACCTACATGCAGGACGGCCGCCAATATGTCCTGATCGTCGCGGGCGGCCACGGCTCCATCGGCACCAAGCCGGGCGACTATGTGCTGGCCTACACGCTGGACGGAACCGAGGCCCCGGCGACGACCCCGTCGGCATCCATCCCGTGGCTGGTGACCCCGGCCGCCGCCCAGACGGCGCCCCCGCCCGCCTCGCCCTCGACACCGGGTCCGCCGTCTCAGGCGCCGCCGTCGGCATCGGGACCGCCTTCGCAAGCCGGACCGTCCCTGCCCGAGGCAACACCCCAGCGCGCGGCCGACTCGTGCGCCAGCGGCCCGGCCGGCGTCGCCGTGACGGACTGCACCGGCGGGGTGCTCGATCCGCTCGGCCCGGTCGGGCAGGGCAACCGGACGATTCTGCTCAACGCGCTGGCGGTGATGCTCGCGATCGTCGTCCCGACAATGATCGCGACGGTGTGGTTCGCCTGGTGGTTCCGCGCCTCAAACCGCAAGAGCCGCTACGACCCGGACTTCACCTATTCAGGCCGGATCGAGATGATCGTCTGGTCGATTCCGACGCTGACGATCCTCTTCATCGGCGGGCTGATCTACTACGGCTCGCACGACCTCGACCCGCGCAGGCCGCTCGCCTCGGACAGACCGCCGCTCGAGGTGCAGGTCGTCGCCCTCGACTGGAAATGGCTGTTCATCTACCCGCAGCAAGGCATCGCGGCGGTCAACGAGCTCGTCATTCCCGCCGGCACGCCCGTGCGGTTCCGCCTGACCTCGGCCAGCGTGATGAACGTATTCTTCGTGCCGCAGCTCGGCACCATGATCTACGCGATGAACGGCATGGAGAGCGAGTTGAACCTCCAGGCCGACAAGGAAGCGGTGCTCTACGGCCAGTCGGCCCACTATAGCGGCGCCGGCTTTCCCGACATGAACTTCGCGGTGCGTGCGGTCGCGCCACCGGCATTCGAGGCCTGGGCCGACGGCGTGAAGACCGGCGGGCGGGTTCTCGACGCGCAGGCCTACACCGCCCTCAGCCGTCAAAGCCAGAACGTCGCGCCCTTCACCTTCGGCAGCGTCCCGACCGGGCTGTTCGACGCCATCGTGCGCCAGGCCCTTCCGCCCGCACCGGGGCCCGGAACCGGCCGTGGCGGTGAGCCCGACGTGCATCCCGTTCCCCCGATCGAAACCTCCGGCACCGGCACTTCCGCCGCCGGCCACCACCGACACGAGGACGGCTGAACATGCTGGGCAAGCTCGACTGGTCGGCCATACCGTTCAACGAACCGATCCCGCTGATCGCCGCGCTGGTCGTCTTCCTCGGACTGGCGGCGGTGCTGGGCTGGGTCACCGTGCGCGGCTACTGGCCCTATCTCTGGCGCGAGTGGATCACCTCCGTCGACCACAAGCGCATCGGCGTGATGTACATCATGCTGGCCGTGCTCATGCTGCTGCGCGGCTTCGTCGACGCCATCATGATGCGGACCCAGCAGGCGGTCGCCGTCGGCGGCAGCGAGGGCTACCTGCCGCCGGACCACTACGATCAGATCTTCTCCGCCCACGGCACCATCATGATCTTCTTCGGCGCGATGCCGTTCATGATCGGGCTGATGAACTATGCCGTGCCGCTGCAGCTCGGCATCCGCGACGTGGCCTTCCCCACGTTCAATTCCGTGAGCTTTTGGCTCACCGCCTCGGGCGCCCTTCTCGTCAACGTCTCGCTGGTGATCGGCGAGTTCGCCCGCACGGGCTGGCTGCCCTACGCGCCGCTTTCGGAACTCGACTACTCGCCGGGCGTCGGCGTCGACTATTATCTCTGGGCGATCCAGCTTTCCGGCGTCGGCACCCTGATGACGGGGGTCAATCTCGTCACCACGATCCTGAAGATGCGCGCGCCCGGCATGGGCTATCTGCGCATCCCGATGTTCTGCTGGACGTCGCTCGCCGCGAACCTCCTCATCGTCGCGGCCTTTCCGATCCTCACGGCCACGCTCGCGATGCTGACGCTGGACCGCTATCTCGGCTTCCACTTCTTCACCAACGAAGCCGGCGGCAACCCGATGATGTTCGTGAACCTCATCTGGGCCTGGGGACATCCGGAAGTCTACATCCTCGTGCTGCCGGCCTTCGGCATCTTCTCGGAGATCTTCTCGACGTTCTCGTCAAAGCCGCTGTTCGGCTACCGCTCCATGGTGGCGGCGACGCTGTTCATCTGCGTCGTCTCCTTCACCGTGTGGCTGCACCACTTCTTCACCATGGGGGCGGGGGCCAACGTCAACGCCGCCTTCGGCATCGCCACCTCGATCATCGCCGTCGGCACCGGGGTGAAGATCTACAACTGGCTGTTCACGATGTATGGCGGTCGGGTGCGGTTCGACACTCCGATGCTGTGGGCGATCGGTTTCGTGCTGACCTTCGCCGTCGGCGGCATGACCGGCGTGCTGCTCGCCGTGCCGCCGGCCGATTTCGTGCTGCACAACTCCATGTTCCTGGTCGCCCATTTCCACAATGTCATCATCGCCGGCGTGCTGTTCGGGGCGTTCGCGGGCTACACCTACTGGTTCCCGAAGGCGTTCGGTTTCCGGCTTCACGAGGGATGGGGCAAGGCGGCGTTCTGGCTGACGCTGGCCGGCTTCATCCTGGTGTTCGTGCCGCTCTACGTGCTCGGCCTGCAGGGCATGACCCGCCGGCTCCAGCATGTTCCGGTCGAGTCCTGGCAGGGCTGGCTCAACATCGCCGTTGCCGGCATCGCCGTGATGATCGCAGGCGCGGCCTGCCAGATCGGCCAGCTGTTCTACTCGATCCGTCACCGCGACGCGCTGCGCGACGAGACCGGGGATCCCTGGGACGGCCGCTCGCTCGAATGGTCGACGCCGTCGCCGCCGCCGGTGTTCAACTTTCCGCACATGCCCCACGTCGAGAACGAGGAGGCCTACTGGACGATCAAGCAGCGGGCGATCCGGGGACAGGTGCTGGAAGACCAGCCCTATGAGCCGATCGAGATGCCGAAGAACAGCCCGGCCGGATTCGCCAGCGCCTTCTTCACCACCATGATCGGCTTTGCCCTGATCTGGCACATCTGGTGGCTCGCCGTGCTCGGGGTGATCGGCGCCTACGTCATCTTTGTCGCCTTCGCCTGGCGCGACGTCGGCGAGTACGAGATCGAGGCGGAGGAGGTCGAGCGGATCGACCGGCCGCGCCGCGAGGCCCGCCGTGCCCTTTACGAACATGGGGAGGAGCCCGCATGAGCGCCGGAACCGGAGCCCTGCCTGATCGTCCGAACATCCGCAGCGGCCGGGAGGATCCCTATCGCCTCGGCCACAGGCGGCACGGTCACGGCCACAGCGCGACGGGGCACGGCGAGGGCGGGCCCGCGTCGAGATATGTGATCGTCGCCTATGGATTCTGGATCTTCCTGCTGTCCGACATCATCATGTTCTCGGCCTTCTTCGCCGCCTATGCGGTGCTGTCGGGCGAGACCGCCGGGGGACCGGGCGGGGCGGAGCTGTTCGACGTGCCCCGCGTGATGCTGCAGACGGCGCTGCTGCTGACCTCCAGCGTCACCTGCGGCATCGGTAGCCTCGCGGCCCAGAGGCGCAACCTGCCCGGCGTTCAGCTCTGGCTGATGCTGACCGGGCTGTTCGGCGCCGCCTTCCTGGCCCTGGAGGTGCAGGAATTCGCCGAGATGATCGCGGAAGGCGCCGGGCCCGGCCGCAGCGCGTTCCTGTCCGCCTTCTTCGCGCTCGTCGGCTGCCACGGCATCCACGTCACGCTGGGCCTGCTGTGGCTCGGCACGATGATGGCGCAGCTGATGGTGAAGGGCTTCCGGCCCGACATTCTCAGGCGCCTGCACTGCTTCAACCTGTTCTGGCACGCCCTCGACATCATCTGGATCGCGATCTTCACGCTCGTCTACCTTCTGGGAGCCGGCCCATGACCGAACGAACGTCCTGCCACCACCCCGCGGATTTCGACGACATGGCCCCGGGCGAAAACCGCGACACGGAGCCAGCGACGGGGCTGCGCGGCTACCTCGTGGGATATGGCCTCGCCATCCTGCTCACCGCCGTGTCCTATGCCGTGGCCCGCAGCGGCCTGATCTACGAGCCCGCCATCGTGTCGGCCCTGGTGGTGCTCGCCATCGCGCAGATGGGGGTGCACCTCGTGTTCTTCCTCCACCTCACCACCGGGCCGGACAACACCAACAATGTGCTGGCGCTGGCATTCGGCGTGCTGATCGTCGCGCTCGTGGTGATCGGATCGATCTGGATCATGACCCACCTGAACCACAACATGATGCCCATGCATCAGGGCATGGACAGCCCGGCGGCCGCCTCCGAGGCGGGTTTCCGCTAGAGCATATCCCGTTCAGATCGAACCGATCCGAACGACAAGGATATGCTCTAGCTTTTGAATCTGGAGCGATTTCTTGTCGATCTGATGTTTCCATCAGATCGGAAAGCGCTCCAAAGGCGGCGCGAGACCGCAGCGTCGGAAATCAACGCTGCCGGAACGTGGCCCGCCCACCCGGGTTCAACCAGCACGGGGCGCATCGGCGCCCTTCGAGGGTTCGAACGAGGGAGACAGCAATGGCCGACATGACAAGCCGTGTGGATCAGTGGCTTCGCGACGCTCACGCCATGGAAGAGCAGGCGGAATCGCTTCTGAGCGGCCAGGCCGACCGGATCAAGACCTATCCGGCGCTGAAGGCGAGGATCGAGCAGCACCTTGAGGAGACCCGCACCCAGGCCAAGCGCCTCGAACGCTGCCTGGAGCGGCGCAACGCCTCGTCCTCCGGCCTGAAGGACTTCGCGGGCAAGTTCACCGCGACGATGCAGAATATGAGCGGCCTGTTCGCCGGCGACGAGGTCGTGAAGGGCGTGCTGGCGAGCTATTCGTTCGAGCACATGGAAATCGCTTCGTACCGCATTCTGAGCGCGGCCGCGCGCATCGAGGGCGACCTCGAGACGGCGGCGGTTTGCGAGGAGATCTGCCGCGAGGAAGAGGCGATGGCCAAGTGGCTGGAAGAGCACATGGGCGAGGTGGCGCAGGAGCATCTGCTGCGCGAGGAAGCCGATCTCGAGGTCGCCAAGCGATAAAGGAAACGGAAGGCGGGGCGGCGATCCGCCGTCTCCGCTCGGCCCTGCGGCGGTGCTCCCGCACCGCGTGGGCCGTGGGGCGCGGGAAGAGGCCCGCGCGGACGACAAAGGGAGGACGGCGATGGCCGATCAGGACAGTCCCGACAACAGCCGCGCGCGCGGCAAGGTCGCGGCGCCCGTCGTGCCGGCCCGCAAGAGCACGGCCGACACCGTGAGGAAGGACGCCGAGGGCCAGTTCGCCGACGTCGATTGCGGTGGCGACAACAGCGGCCTCTCGGCCGCGACGCCGCGGGTGACGAGCGACGGCGAGAATACCGGCGCCGACTGGGACGCCGAGAGGAACGAGGAATCGACGCCGGACAGGAAGACATAAGCCGGGCGAGCGCGGCTCCGCTGTCGGCGCATTGTTGTTGAGGGAAGGCGTCGTCGCGATCTTCCGCATCGACCGGACGGACCTTCCGTACCGATCAGGCGGCGCGTGTCATTTCCGTCCGCTTCCACGCTGAAGACGTGAAGAACCGCCGTCTTTCTGCGCTGACTTGATTCAAATTTCGATATTACCTGTCTCAGACATCTGGAATAACCAGCAAATATTGAAGAACCGGAACCAACTTTGCTTGCTTTCGTTCTTTGCTGGGGGCTTCATCAACACGACCACAGGAGACGAATATGGCTGGCAAGACACTCGAAAACCTGTTCCTGGACACCCTGAAGGATATCTATTACGCGGAGCGCAAGATCGTGAAGGCGCTGCCGAAGATGGCGCGCGGCGCGCAGTCGCCGGAACTCAAGGCCGCCTTCGAGCAGCACCGCGACGAGACCGAAGGCCAGATCGAACGCCTGCAGCAGGTGTTCGAGCTTCTCGGCAAGCGCGCGCAGGGCAAGACCTGCGCGGCCATCGAAGGCATCCTGGAGGAAGGCGAGGAGATCCTCGAGGAGTTCAAGGGCCAGCCGGCTCTCGACGCGGGTCTCGCCGCTGCGGCTCAGGCCGTCGAGCACTATGAAATCAGCCGCTACGGCACGCTGAGGCGCTGGGCGCAGGTGCTGGGCATGGACGAGGTGGTGAAGCTGCTCGATGCCACCCTGCAGGAGGAATCCAAGACCGACGAGACGCTGACCAAGCTCGCCGATCAGGTCGTCAACGAGAAGGCCCTGCAGGCGGCGTGATTACAGGGTGCCGGCCTGGAGCCAGTTCCGTTCAGGACAGTGTGCCTGAAAGGGAGGCCTCCAGCCGGCACCCGTTTTTTCAGGCAGGTGATGTCGCGCGCAAGCCGGCAGTCACACCGCCATTAGCTGTGCTGCCACGCACCCCACAGCGGGCGCATCGACCGTCCCGCTCTTTCCGATCTGAGGGAATTTTGCCGACGCCGCCGGGACCGTGAGACGCCCGGGCGGCGTGATGGCCGTTGGCTGAATGCCAGCGTCGACATCGCACCCCGGCGGACAGCCGGCCGGCGGATCAACGCCGCTCCGGCTTTCGTGATGGTCACGCTTTCCGCGCCACAACGAACGGGCGGGACCGAGACAGGATGAGGCGCCGGCCTTCGCGCTTGAGGGGGCGGCCGTCGAGGGCGATCCATTCTCCCTGCCACGGCTCGGAAAAAGCGGCCTCGACATCCGCGCTTGCCCCGCGGCCGAGTTCGGCAAACCGGGTCGGGACGATGACGCGGACGGTCTGGTCGTCCGCGGTGCGTTCGAAGGCGAACCACCGCCACCCATCCTCCTCGACATCGAGCGGCGCGTAGCCGCCGCGGACGAGGCACGGTGTTTCCCGACGCAGGCCGAGCAGGGAACGGGTGAGCGCGAACTTCTCCGCATCGGCCGGGTCGAGGCCCGCGCCGGCATCGTCGGCCGCCTCAAGCGCCGCCTTTCGCAGCCCCCAGTCCACCGGGCGGCGGTTGTCCGGGTCGACGAGGGAGAAATCGCGAAACTCCGTGCCCTGATAGATGTCGGGCGTGCCGGGCAGGGTGTGCTGCAGCACCACCTGCTGCAATCCGATCAGGCGGGCGGCAGGCGCGAGCGCCTCGATGAGATCGACGAGAGCGGCACGGAAGGGCTCGCCTTCCGGCGCGGTCGTCAGCGCTGCCGCGAATTCGCGGGCCGCCTGCTCGTAGGCCTCGTCCGGGGTTTCCCAGTTGGTGTGCCGCTTCGCCTCGCGCAGGGCCTTCTCCAGATAGGCGTCGATGCGCTCGCGGGACACCGGCCAGGTCGAAAGCAGCGTCTGCACGATCAGCAGCCGGTCGATCGCGTCGGGGCGGTCGACACCGTCCTGCCTGCGAGCGAGGCGGGCAAGCAGCGGCTCCTGCTCAGTCAGGAATGCAAGCCAGCGTTCAGGCACGAGACCGAGCGCATCGAGACGCGCGCGTGTGTCGGGGCCGCGCTTGGTGTCGTGAGTGGCGAGCGGAACGAGATCGCGGGCGCCACCTGCCGCGCGCCGGGCGGCCAGGTCGTGGAGCTCCTCGCGGGTTCGCGCGGGATGTTCGAGACTGCCGCCGACCTCGTTGACCGAGAGCAGGACGGGCACGCGATAGAGCTCGGTGTCTTCGAACCCCTTCGCCATCGCCGGCCCGCTCAATTGCTGGAAGCGGCTGCGGAATTCGCGGTCGCTCGCCGTCTCCGGCCGTTCGAGGCGACCGATGAGAAGCGCGACGGCGCTGGCCGTCAGCGGATCCTCGTTCGCCTCCACGGCCGAACGGATCGCCGTCCAGACCGCGACGTCGTCCTCGGTGAATCCCTCGTCCGTCGCATAGGAACGATAGACCGGGCAGTGCACGATCATCGCCACGACGGCCTGCCGGATCGCGGCTTCGGTCAGATCGCCGGCGGCCATGGCGTCGTCGAGACCATCGCGGGCGAGGCGGGCGAGGAGGTCGGCCTCGGCCCTGAGGCTCGTCTCCAGAACCTGCCGCTTGGCGGCGGCAAGACGGCTGGCGAGGGTGCCGGTCAGGATGTGCCGGCGCCGCAGATCGTCCTCGATCGCCCGGTAGGCCTCGGGGTCGACGAACAGGCCGTTGATGTCGTTGAGCCGCTCGTATCCGGTGGTGCCGTCGACGGTCCACGACCGCAGCCGTTCGCCCGGTTCGAGAATCTTCTCGACGAAGATCGGCACGCCCGCACCCACGGCCTCGCGCAGACGCTCGCAATAGCCGGCGGGGTCGACGAGGCCGTCGATATGGTCGACGCGCAGGCCGTGCACGAGGCCGCGGCGGATGAGATCGAGCGGCAGGCGGTGAACGAATTCGAACACCCCTTCGTCCTCGATCCGGACGCCGGCGAGTTCCGTGATGTTGAAGAACCGCCGGTAGTTCAGGCTGTGGGACGCCGTGCGCCACCACGCGAGGCGCCAGTGCTGGGCATCGAGCACGGCGGACAGATCCGCCTCCGCGAGAGCCGCTTCGAGAGCGGCGCGGCCGGCGTCATCAAGCCTGGACAGCCGGCGGCGCGCTTCCTCAGCCCGTCCGATACCGATGGCATCCGCCTCGGTCACCAGAGACCGGTAAGTCGCGGCGATGGCTCCGAGCGATGGCTCCCGCGCCGTGGCGGCGTCGAGGAGTTGGGCGACGCTGTCCGGACAGAGGGGAAAGGCGTGATCCCCATAGGCGACGGCGACGATGCGGCCCGCATCGGCATCCAGGCGTAGAGACAGCGCGCCCGTGTCCACCGCTTCCTGAAGCGGCGTCCCGAGCACGGGCAGCAGCAGGCGCCCCGATTCCCAGATGACGTCGAACAGCCGCGCCTTCGGCGATGCCGGCCCGAACTCCAGCATCTCCATCCAGTGCGGATTCCGGGTGGAAGCCGCCATGTGGTTGGGCACGATATCGATGATCAGGCCCATGCCGTGGCCGGCGAGCGCCCTGGAAAGGCGCTCCAGCCGATCCTCGCCGCCGAGTTCGGGATTGAGTCTGGTCGGGTCGGTCACGTCGTAGCCGTGGGTCGAGCCCGGCACCGCCATGGTGATGGGGGAGGCGTAGAGGTGGCTGATGCCGAGATCGGCAAGATAGGGCACCAGCGCCTCGGCATCGGCGAAGGTGAAGTCGCGGTGGAACTGGAACCGGTAGGTGGCGCGCAATGCGGGCGCGCCGTTGGACGTGACAGGGGCTTGCGTCATGCGGGCAGGCTCCAGAAGGCGGCCGCGAACGGGGAGAGATGGAGACGGTCGCCGGACAGCTCGAACGCCCCAAGGGTTTCGTCCGGCGCAGCAAGGGCCGGCACGGCGATTTCAGCCTCCGTGTCGGCGGTATTGAGGGCGAGAACGAGCGTGCCTCCCTCGTAGCGCCAGCGCGTCACGATGGCCGTGCCCTCGCACTCCCCTTCCGCGCCGAGGAACGTGCCGGCGGCAAGCGGCCAGATCAGCCGCGCGCGGGCCTGTGCCAGTCTTCGGAAAGACGCCAGCGCGCATCGCGCGCCGGGAGCCGCATAGTCGCCCTCGGTCAGGACCGCGGACCGGAACGTCTGCTCGTCGAGCGGATCGGGGAAATCGGCGTCCTCATGACCGATGAAGAAATCCGGAAACTCGGCCCGGCGGCCGGTTCGCACCGCATCGGCGAGATCGCCCCCGAAATCGCAGAAGAACGGGAACGGCTTCGGCAGCAGCGCCTCCTCGCCCTGGAACAGCAGCGGGATCGAGGGCGACAGCATCAGCACGAAACGCAGCAGCGCGAGCCGCTCGGGCGCGAGCGCACCGGCGAGCCGGTCGCCAAGCGCCCGGTTTCCGATGTGATCGTGGTTCTGGGCGAAGGCGACGAACGCTTCCGGCGGCAGACCGGCGCTCGGCGTGCCGCGCGGCTTGCCGCCCGCGTCGGGGTAGGGCTCTCCCTGGAACACGAAGCCTTCCGCGAGCGCCCGCGCCGCTGCCGCGCAGGCATCCCGCGCATAGGGTGCGTAGTAGCCGCTACCCTCGCCGCTCGCCAGCACATGGAAGGCGTGGTGCCAGTCGTCGTTCCATTGGGCGGTGAAGAGGCGCGCGTCCGGCTCGATCCACTCCGCGATGTTGTCGTGGTTTTCGAGCACGAGCCAGGCGTCGGGCCGCACGGCGCGGCAGGCGTGCGCGATCTCGCGCAGGAACGTGCCGGCGCCGTCGGTGGCGAAGGCATGGACCGCATCGAAGCGCAGCCCGTCGAAGCCGAAATCGGACAGCCAGTACGCCGCGTTCTCGACAAAGAACGCCCGGACAGTCCCGTTACCGAGGTCGATGGCCGGTCCCCACGGCGTAGAGATATCCGGCCGGAAGAACGACTTCGCGTACAGCGGCAAGAAGTTTCCGCTCGGCCCGAAATGGTTGTAGACCACATCGAGCATCACCGCGAGACCCCGCCCGTGGGCCGCGGCGACGAGCGCGCGCAGATCGTCCGGCGTGCCGTAGGCGCGGTCGGGCGCATAGATCAGCACCCCGTCATAGCCCCAGTTGTGCCGGCCGGGGAACTCGCCCACCGGCATCAGCTCGATCGCGGTGAAACCGGCATTGCGATAGTGATCGAGCCGGCCGATCAGCGCCCGGAAGGTGCCCTCCGGCGTCGCCGTCCCGACGTGAACCTCGGCGATCACCGCCTCGTGCCAGGGCCGGGACAGGCCCTTCGGAGGCGGCACAACGGCCGGGGCGAGCACGCTCCATCCGTCGGCATCCTCCGCCTGCATCCGCGAGGCCGGGTCGGGAACGGCCTGGCCGTCGATCACGAAGCGATAGCGCAGCCCGGGCACAGCGCCCGCCACGTCGGCCCTGAAGAAGCCGCCGCCCGCTTCGAGCATCGGCAGGATTCCGAGACCGTCGATCTCGAGGTCGACGGCACTCACGTCGGGAGCGAACAGGCGAAAGCGAACGCCGGATGCTGTCGGCTCCGGCCCGAAGCGGCATGGAGTCGGGATCATTCATGCCACTCCCACAGCACGAGGGTTCGCGCCGGCAGGGTGAAGGTGCTGCCGCCTTCGAGGCTTGTGCCTTCGAGGTCGTCGCCCGTGGCGAGGATCGCTTCCCAGTGACCGGACTCGACAGGCGGAGCGACGAACTCGACATCGACATGGGAGGCGTTGAACATGATCACGAGCGAAGGCTCGTCCTCCAGCACCGGTGCGAGCCGCAGCGTCAGGCACTTGGAGTGCGGGTTGTCCCAGTCCTCCTCGCGCATGCGCTCGCCGCTGGTGTTGAACCAGGCGACATCCGGCTGGCCGCGGTCGTTGCGGGTGCCGGTCAGGAATTCCGGCCGGGACAGCGAGGAATATTTCTTCCGGATCGCCGCCAGCCGGGCGACGAATTCCGGGAGTTCCGGATCGTCGTTCGACCAGTCGACCCAGCCGATCTCGTTGTCCTGGCAATAGGCATTGTTGTTGCCGCCCTGGGAGTTCGAGCGCTCGTCGCCGGCGAGCAGCATCGGCACGCCCTGGGACAGGAAAAGGGTGGCGATCAGGTTGCGCTTCTGGCGCTTGCGCAGGGCGTTGATGCCGGGATCGTCGGTCTCGCCCTCGGTGCCGCAGTTCCAGCTCTTGTTGTCGTCGTGGCCGTCGCGATTGTCCTCGCCGTTGGCCTCGTTGTGCTTGTCGTTGTAGGTGACGAGATCGTGGAGCGTGAAACCGTCGTGGGCGGTGATGAAGTTGACGCTGGACCACGGCCGCCGGCGCCCTTCGGAGAAGATGTCCTGGGACGCGGCGAAACGGGTGGCGAAGCTCGGCAGCAGGCCTTCCGAACCGCACCAGAACTCGCGCACCTTGTCGCGATAGTCGCCGTTCCACTCGGAGAAGCCGGGCGGGAACGCGCCGAGCTGGTAGCCGCCGGGACCGACGTCCCAGGGTTCGGCGATCAGCTTCAGGCCGCCGAGGGTCGGGTCCTGCAGAATGGCGTTGAAGAACGCATGGCCGGAATCGAACCCGGTCGGCCGCCGGCCGAGCGTCGTGGCGAGGTCGAAGCGGAAGCCGTCGATGCCGTAGACCGTCGCCCACATCCGCAGCGAGTCCATGACCATCTGCAGCACCCGCGGATGATCGGTGTTCACCGCGTTGCCGCAGCCCGTCATGTCGTCGTAGTAGCGGCCGTTGCCGGGCAGCAGCCGGTAGTACGAGGCGTTGTCGATGCCCTTGAACGACAGCGTGGGGCCGAGGTGATTGCCCTCGCAGGTGTGGTTGTAAACCACGTCGAGAATGATCTCTATGCCGGCCTGGTGCAGCCGGTCGACCGCCTCGCCGATGGAATCGAGCCCGTCCTCGCCGAGATAGCGCGGCTCCGGCGCGAAGAACGACAGCGTGTTGTAGCCCCAGTAGTTGGAGAGCCCGCGGTCGAGCAGATACTGGTCCTGGGCGAAGGCGTGAATCGGCAGGAGTTCGAGCGCGGTCACCCCGAGGCCCGACAGGTAGTCGATGAATTCCGGCTGGGAGAGGGCGGTGAAGGTGCCGCGGATCGCTTCCGGCACCATCGGATGACGCATGGTCAGGCCACGGACATGACCCTCGTAGATCACCATCTTCGGCCAGGGGATGCGGGGATGCTGGCTCGATGAATAGGGTATGCCGGCCACCACGCGCGCCTTGGGCATGAACGGGGCG
Source organism: Pseudoxanthobacter soli DSM 19599 (assembly GCF_900148505.1). Classification (NCBI taxonomy): domain Bacteria; kingdom Pseudomonadati; phylum Pseudomonadota; class Alphaproteobacteria; order Hyphomicrobiales; family Segnochrobactraceae; genus Pseudoxanthobacter; species Pseudoxanthobacter soli. The sequence goes on from NZ_FRXO01000006.1 coordinate 122,466, forward strand.
CTGTCGCGGTCGTCCATGATGAGATCGGCATCGTCGCCGGCGCCGATCCGGTAGCCGTAGAGCGCATCGTTCCACTGAATGCCGCCGACGAGCATCCGCGCATAGGGGTCGAGCAAGAGCTTGTTCGGGTTGAAGCGATGCCCGGCATCCGGCGCCCAGGGGCCGTGCACCCGCCAGCCGTAGGTCTGGCCGCGCCCGACGCCCGGCAGGTAGATGTGCCAGACGCCATTGGTGCATTCGTGCAGGTCGATGCGCTCGAGCTCGGTCTCGCCGTTGCGATCGAACAGGCAGAGCGTCACGCCCGTGGCATTGTCGGAGAAAAGCGCGAAGTTCGTTCCCTTGCTGTCGACGGTGACACCGAGCGGGAATGCCGAGCCGGGGAGCACTTGTCTCATGTGGCGGGAGCTCTCTGAGGGGAAGGACCCCCTAACAACCGCGTGACGGGACAGGCGTTCCAACCATGGCCGGAAAGGAAATGCCGCGTCGGACGGGCGTCACGATCCGGCCATTCCAGGACTTATGCGCGCCCGCCCGCGAATGGACGCCGTTCCACGGGCCGGGAAGGCCACTCCGCGAACCCGTTGACCGGCTTGCGGGATCCGGGGTGAGGAGGGCGGACGATTGCGCCCGCGTCAGACGAAATAGTCCGGAGAGCGGCCCCGCAATTTTTCGATGTCCGGGATGACGGCCGAGACGTGGCCGTCCATGGCGGCCTTCGCCCCCTCTGCATCGCCCGCGGCGATGCAGTCGCGGATCACGGCGTGCTCCGCGAGCACCTGCTCCATCCGCCCGAGGATCGGCAGGGTGAGGCGGCGGGCCCGGTCGACCTGCGCCTTCACCTGGGTCAGCAGCGTCCAGATGCCGGGATGGCCGGCGAGGTCGGCCACCGCCGCGTGGAAGGCCTCGTCGGCCTCGTGGAATGCGTCGACGTCGTGGAGCAGGGCGGCGACCTTCTGGCGGCCAATCGCCATGTCGATCGCCGTCATCCGGTTCGGAGCGGCGGCGCGGGTCGCCTTCTCCACGGTGATGCCTTCCAGCGCCTTGCGGATCAGCACCGCCTCGGGAATCGCGGAGACCGGGATGCGGGACACGAACGTGCCCGATTGCGGGAACACGTCGACGAGCCCGAGTTCCGCCAGCCTGATCAAGGCCTCGCGCACCGGCGTGCGGCTGACCTGGAAGCGGGCGATCAGCGCCTTGTCCTGGAGCGGCGTTCCCGGCGGGAGCCGCAGGGCGATGATTTCCGCCCGTAGCACCTCGAAAACCTGCGTCGCGGAGGTGATCCGGCGCGCCGGAGAGGGCCGGAGAAGCGTGTCCGCGGCGGTTGCATCAGGAAGGGAGGACACGCTCATTTTGCCCATGGACCGGATCGAACGAATTGACATGCTAATATATTAGTTGTTAGGGATCGCCAAGGCCGCACAAAAACGACAAGGCCGGCAAGCCAAAGGGGAGGACCGATGGCGCTCAATCCGGACCGGCTGCTGCCGATCGAGGCCGAGGCACGCGCCGTTGCGCGGCGCCTGTTCGCCGAGGTCGAGAGGCTGCCCATCGTTTCTCCGCACGGCCATACCGAGCCCGAGTGGTATGCGCGGAACCCGGCTTTTCCGGATCCGGCGGCGCTGTTCGTCATTCCCGATCACTACATCTTCCGCATGCTCTACTCTCAGGGCGTTCCGCTCGAGGCGCTCGGCGTGCCGCGCGTCGATGGCGGCCCGGTCGAGACCGACGGACGGCGAATCTGGCAGCTGTTCGCCGCGCATTATCGACTGTTTCGCGGCACGCCGTCTCGTCTCTGGTTCGAGCACGCGCTGGAAACCGTGTTCGGCATCGAGGAACGGCTCTCGCCGGAAAATGCCGACCGCCTCTACGACCGCATCGCCGGGGCACTCGGCGACGAGGCGATGCGGCCGCGCGCCCTCTACGATCGTTTCGGCATCGAGGCGATCGCCACGACGGACGGCGCGCTCGACGATCTCGCCCATCACGACGCGATCCGCGCGTCGGGCTGGCATGGCCGGGTGGTGCCGACCTATCGGCCAGACGCCGTGGTCGATCCCGACCGGCCGGGCTTCGCGGCGGCGCTCGACCGACTGTTCGACCTGACCGGCGAGGCGGAAACGTGGGAGGGCTATCTCGCCGCCCATCGCACGCGCCGGGCCTATTTCAAGGCGCGCGGCGCGACCGCGACGGACCACGGCCATCCCACGGCCCTGACCGCCGACCTCGCAACACCGGACGCCGCCGCCCTGTTCGACACCGTGCGGGCGGGCACGGCCGATGCCGCCGCCCGCGAACTGTTCCGCGCCCAGATGCTGACCGAGATGGCGCGCATGAGCCGGGACGACGGGCTGGTGATGCAGATCCACCCCGGTTCGGTGCGCAATCACAATGCCCTGCTGTTCCAGCGGTTCGGCTTCGACAAGGGCGCCGATATCCCCTCGCGCACCGACTATGTCCACGCTCTGCGGCCGCTGCTTTCCGTCGTCGGCAACGACCCGTCGGTCACGGTGATCGTGTTCACCCTCGACGAGGCCGCCTATTCGCGCGAACTCGCCCCGCTCGCCGGCCACTATCCGGCGCTGCGGCTCGGGCCGCCGTGGTGGTTCTTCGACAGTGCCGAGGGGATGCGCCGCTTCCGCGAGGCCACGTCCGAGACCGCCGGCATCTACAACACCGTCGGCTTCAACGACGACACCCGCGCGTTTCTCTCGATTCCCGCCCGGCACGACGTCGCCCGGCGGGTGGATTGCGCCTGGCTCGCCCGCCTCGTCTCGGACGGCCGGCTCGACGAGGACGAGGCGCACGACATGGCGACGGACCTCGCCTACCGGCTCGCGAGGGATGCGTATCGGCTTTGAACAATGCTGCCGGGACGAAAACGCACCGGCAGAAATCCAGGCGCCAGCAAAAGGCGCCGGCAAAGGGGAGAAAACCGACCATGCACATGAACCGCAGACGCTTCCTGGCGACCACGGCGGCGCTCACCAGCGTTCCCTTGTTCGGCGGCAAGGCCTTCGCCGCCCTCAAGGCGCCGTCGACCCCCGTCACGCTCACCGTGGCTGATGTCGCCGGCAACCTGGCGCTCACCCAGGCCGCACTCCAGCTCTATGCCGATTCCAAGCCGGAATGGGTCAGCCGCATCGCCTTCACCAAGGCGCCGGCGCCGGAACTGCCGTCCAAGCTCAAGGCCCAGCAGGCTGCCGGGCGCGTCGACATCGACCTGGTGCTGACGGGGACAGATGCGCTTTCCGCCGGCCTCGCCCAGAACATCTGGACCGATCTCGCGCCCTACAAGGCGGACCTTCCCGACCTGCAGGCGATCCTGATCCCGCAGGCCTTCAAGATGCAGGCGATCGCCGACGACCATGGCGTCGTCGTCTCCTACTACCCGTCCGGCCCGCTGATCGAATACATGCCGGACCGGGTTCCCACCCCGCCCAAGACCGCCGAGGAACTGCTGGAGTGGACCCGGCAGCACAAGAACAAGTTCCTCTATGCGCGCCCCGCCAATTCCGGACCGGGACGCACCTTCCTGATGGGCCTGCCCTACATCCTCAAGGATTCCGATCCGAAGGATCCCGAGAAGGGCTGGGACAAGACGTGGGCCTATCTGGAAGAGCTCGGCCAGAACATCGAATACTACCCCTCCGGCACCACCCAGACGATGCGAGAGCTCGGCGAGGGCACCCGCGACATCGTGGCGTCCACCACCGGCTGGGACATCAATCCCCGCGTGCTCGGCACCGTGCCGGCGGAGGCCCAGGTGGGCACCCTCGCCGGCTTCCACTGGGTGACCGACGCCCACTACATGGTCGTGCCGAAGGGTGTTTCCGAGGAGAAGCTCGCCGTTCTCCTCGACCTGATGAACTTCATGCTGACGCCGAAGGCGCAGGCCTATGCCTACGACGAGGGGTATTTCTATCCCGGCCCGGCGGTGAAGGACGTGCCGCTCTCGATGGCGCCGGAGGCGAGCCAGCAGGCGATCAAGGAGTTCGGCCGTCCCGAATACGACAAGTGGATCGCCGACGCCCCGCTGGAGGTGCCGCTCGACGCCGACAAGATCGTCGCCGCGTTCCGCATCTGGGACGAGCGGATCGGCGCCAAGAAGACCTGAGCCGGAACGGACCTGATCCGGACTGGACCTGCGGCGGCCGGGCTCTCGCCCCGGCCGCTCTTCCCGCCGCCGGCACGCCGCCGGCGCCCCTTGCCTTCGGGAGCAAGCACGCGATGAACGCCCACACCATCTTCGCCGGCGCGGCCGGCCGTGCCGCGGCGCCTTCCGCCGGCGGCGGCCGCCTCGAACTCATCGACCTGCAACGGGCGTTCGGCACCTACCGCGCGCTCGACGGGATCAACCTGACGGTGGAGCGCGGGGAGTTCATCGCGCTGCTCGGTCCCTCCGGATGCGGCAAGTCGACGGCGCTCAACTGCATCGCCGGCCTCATCCCGCTCACCGGCGGCGAGATCCGCGTCGACGGCCGCGCGATCCATGAACTCCAGCCCGAGCAGCGCGGGTTCGGGATGGTGTTCCAGTCCTACGCGCTGTTCCCGCACATGACGATCCGCAAGAATGTCGGCTTCGGCCTTGCGATGCAGGGCGTTCCCCGTGCCGAAGCCGAGCAGCGGGTGGATGCGGCGCTCGACCTCGTGCGGCTGAAATCCCAGGCCGACAAGCTGCCCGGCCAGCTTTCCGGCGGCCAGCAGCAGCGCGTGGCGATCGCTCGCGCCATCGTGATCCGCCCGCCGCTGGTGCTGATGGACGAGCCGCTCTCCAACCTCGACGCCAAGCTTCGGCTCGAGATGCGCGCAGAGATTCGGGCGATCCACGACGCCATCGGCTCCACCACGATCTATGTCACCCACGATCAGGACGAGGCCCTGTCGCTCGCCGACCGGATCGTGGTGATGTCGCACGGCGTGATCCGCCAGGTCGGCACGCCGGAAGATCTCTACGAGCGGCCGGCGAGCGCCGATGTCGCCGACTTCATGGGCTTCCGCACCCGCGTTTCCGGCCGGATCGTCGACGGCGCCGGCACCGTGGAAATCGCCGGCGGACGCCTCGTGCTGCCCGCGGCCATGGCCCATGCGCCGGGCTCCGCCGTCTCCGTCGCGGTGCGTCCGGAAGACCTCGTCGCGGCGCGCGCCGACGGCGGCATCCAGGCGGTCGTGCGCTCCATCGAATATCGCGGGCGCGCCTGGTTCGGCGCGGCGACGCTGACCGACGACACGACCGCCTATTTCCGCGCCGAAACCGCTCTGCCGGCCGGCGAGGCGGTGTCCCTGCGTTTCGATCCGGCGCGCACCCTCGTCTTCGCGGAGGCACGGACATGAGCGACGCGGTGCTCGGAGCCGGCTACCGGCAGGCGCGACCGTCGCTGCGCACCCGGCTCGCGGCCCGCGGGTTCGACGGCACCACGCTGCTGGTGCTGCCGGGGCTTCTCGCGGTGCTCGCGCTGTTCATCTATCCGTTCGCCTACGGCGTGGTGGACTCGATCACGCCCGCCACCGGGCCGTGGTTCGAGAACTACCGGCGTTTCTTCTCCGATCCGTTCCTCTACGACACCATCGGCGCCACGCTCTGGCTCGCGCTGCCGGTGACGGTGATCAACCTCGCGCTCGCCGTGCCGATCGCGTTCCGCGTCCGGCTGATGCGGCGGCAGCGGCTGCTGACGATCATCCTGGTGCTGCCGATCACCCTCGGCACGGTGCTGGTGGCGGAGGGCCTGCTCAACTTCCTCGGCCCGCAGGGCTGGTTCAACCGGACGCTGCTCACGATCGGCCTGCTCGACGCACCGATCCGGCTCACCAACAACTATTGGGGCGTGTTCGCCTCGCTGCTGATCACGGGCTTTCCGTTCGCGTTCCTGCTGACGCTATCCTACGTGTCCGGCATCGACCCGGCGATCGAGCACGCCGCGGCGACGCTCGGCGCCAACGCGCGGCGCCGGTTCACGCGCATCTTCCTGCCGCTTCTGGTTCCCGGGCTCGCGGTCACGTTCTGCCTTGCCTTCGTGCAGGCGTTCGCGGTGTTCCCCTCGGCCGTGCTGCTCGGCGCGCCGGCGGGACCGACGCGCGTCATCTCGATCGCCGCCTATACGGCGGCCTTCGAGGAATACAACCACTCGCTCGGCTCGGCGATCGCCATCATCATGGGCGTCGTCCAGTTCGCCGTCATTCTCCTTGTGCTCGGGTTGCGCGGCCTGTTCTACCGCGGTCCGGCCGGCGGCACGAAAGGCTGACCCATGATCCGCGACCGTGGCATCGGATCGAAGCTGTGGCGCACGGCGGTGTGGGCCGTGGCGGTGCTGTTCATCCTCAACCTCGCCGGGGTGATCGCCACCGTCGTGGTGAACTCGCTGGCGACCCGCTGGCTCGGCACATGGCTGCCGGCGGGCTTCACGACGCGCTGGTATTTCGCCGCGTGGCGGGAGTTCCAGCTGACCGACGTCCTCGTCGTCACCTTCGAGATCGTGTTTCTCGTCACGCTGCTGTCGGGCCTGATCGGCATTACCACGGCCTATGCGCTGGCGAGGCGCGACTTTCCCGGCAAGCGGCTGGTCACGCTCGTGTTCCTGCTGCCGATGCTGGTGCCGCCGCTGACTTACGGCATCCCGCTCGCCACGCTGCTCTATCAGATCGGGCTCGGGGGGAGCTTCTGGGGCGTGGTGATCATCAACCTGGTGCCGTCGATCCCGTTCGTGGTGCTGGTGATGGTGCCCTTCATCGAGCAGATCGACCCGCGCGTCGAAGCCGCCGCCCGGGTGTTCGGCGCGGGCACCGGAAGCCTGTTCGTCCGCATTCTGCTGCCGCTGCTGCTGCCGGGAATGCTCGCGGCCCTGCTGCTGGTGCTGGTGCGCACCATCGCGATGTTCGAGCTGACCTTCCTCGTCGCCGGGCCGACGAGCCAGACGCTGGTGGTGTCGCTCTATTACGCGGTGTTCGCCTCGGGCGTGCGCGCATCGCAATCGATCGACGCCATGGCCGTGGTCTATATGGTGACGACGCTGTTCTGGCTGGTGCTGGCGCTGCGCTTCGTCAACCCGACCCAGATCGTCTCGCGGGCGAAGCAGTCGCAGCCCGCGCATTGACGGGACGGACGCGCCGGAAGACCGGCGGGCCGGCATGAATGCGGGCGGCGTTGCCGCCCGCATCGGCTGTCGCAGAACGGTGGGCGCCTACTCGTCGTCGAGGCGGTTCGCCGCATGATCCTGAAGCTGATCGGTCTGCACGGCCTTGGAATCGAGCCCCCGGCCGTCGGAATGACGCTTCTTGTCGCGATTGGACAGTGCCATGTTCTGAGGAACGAGATCGTCCTCCACGTCGGTCAAGGCTCCGCTTCCCGCACCCTTCCCGGTGCTGCCGGCGCCGATATGCTTCTTGCTCGCGTTCGCCATCATCTCCTCCTCAGGCCGGGCGCGTCCCGCCTTTCCCTCCTCGCACGTTTGCGGCCAGTCGCTCGTTTCCGCGGACCGGAGCGGAACCAGTTCCACGATGTCGCGTTTAGCCGGGTCCGCTGGAGCCGTGGGGGCCGGCTGGACCTCTGAGGGACCGTCGAAGCCGGGGTGGTTGGCCCGGATGTCCAAGAAACTGCAAGAAACTGAATGAGCCGCACGGGCACACGCTAAACCGGAGATGAAGATGGGGCTGGAGGGGGTGCGGGTCCTTCTCGTCGAAGACGAAAGCCTGATCGCGATGTCGGTCGAGGACATGCTCTACGACCTCGGATGCACGCTCGCGGCGACCGCCGCCAGCGTCGACGAGGCGATGGAGAAGGTGGTCGAAGGTGGCTTCGACTTCGCGCTTCTCGACATCAATCTGCGCGGCAGGGAGGTTTTTCCCGTCGCCGATCTTCTCGCCGAGCGCGGCGTTCCGTTTGCCTTCGCCAGCGGATATGGCGCCGCTGGATTGCCGCCGGAATTCCGTGACCGGGCGGTCGTGTCCAAACCATTCAAGATGAACGACCTCTCGGTCGCGCTTTCAGCCGCGCTCGACAGGAAAGCCTGACCCCCCGCCCGCAGACCCCGCCGCTTCACAGAAGCGTGGCAGCCAGACGGACGACCATGAGCGAATCCAGGCTTTCGGAGACGGACCATCCCGCCGTACCCCGTTTCCTCGCCGGTGGCGGCGAGATGGGCGCCCTGATCCGGGACTACGACTGGGCCAACGGCCCGCTCGGCAATCCCGAGTTCTGGCCGCAAAGCCTCAGGACGGCTGTCCGCATCATGCTGACGTCGCGTCAGCCGATCTGGATCGGCTGGGGCGAGGAGCTGATCTATCTCTACAACGACGCCTACAAGTCCATCATCGGCGGCAAGCATCCCTGGGCGCTCGGAAAGCCGACCGCAGAGGTGTGGCGCGAGATCTGGCCGGACATCGGGCCGATGCTCAACACGGCCATGGGCGGAATAGAAGGCACCTATGTCGAGGAGCAGCTCCTGATCATGGAGCGCCATGGCTATGCCGAGGAAACCTACTACACCTTTTCCTATAGCCCGATACCGGACGACGACGGCGACCCGGGCGGCATCATCTGCGCCAACACCGACGATACCCAGCGCGTCATCGGCGAGCGCCAGCTGAAGCTCCTCAGCGAGCTCGCGGCTCATACCGCGGATGTCCGCTCCTGGCGCGAAACATGCCAGCGCAGCGCGACGGCGCTTGCGACCGACCCCTACGACCTGACCTTCTCGCTGCTCTACATGATGTCGCCGAACGAGGACGCCGCCGTCCTCGCCGCCAGCCACGGCGTTCCAGCGGGACATCCGGCCGCACCGGCCACGCTTCCGGCAGACGGCACGTCGCCTTGGCCGATCGCGGAGGTGCTGCGGACGCACGAGCCGGTGGTGGTCGCGGACATCGCAGGGCTCTTCGGCGGGGCGGCGCCGACCGGCGCTTGGGAGAGGGCGACGACAGTGGCGGCCGTGCTGCCGGTGCCCCAGTCCGGCGAGACCGGACGCGCGGGCATCCTTGTCGTCGGCCTCAATCCCTACCGGCTGTTCGACGAGGCATACCGAGGTTTCCTCGGCCTTGCAGCAGGCCAGATCGGGGCCGCCGTCGCGAACGCCGACGCCTACGAGGAAGAGAGGCGGCGGGCCGAGGCGCTGGCCGAGCTGGACCGTGCCAAGACGGCGTTCTTCTCCAATGTCAGCCACGAATTCCGCACGCCGCTGACGCTGATGCTCGGTCCGCTGGAAGAGCTTCTCTCGGTCGACGGATCGGTGGAGGACATGCGGACGCAGGCGGAGCTGGCGCACCGCAACGGCACGCGCCTGCTCCGGCTCGTCAACAGCCTGCTCGATTTCTCGCGGATCGAGGCGGGTCGCATCCGGGCGACCTATGTCCCGACCGACCTCGCGAGATTCAGCGCCGAAATCGCCTCCAGCTTCCGCTCGGCCATCGAGCGGGCCGGGATGAAACTCGACCTGAAGTGCGCGCCGCTCCCCGAGGCTGTGTATGTCGACCGCGAGATGTGGGAGAAGGTTCTCCTCAATCTCCTCTCGAACGCCTTCAAGTTCACTCTCGATGGCGAGATCAGCGTCAGCGTCGCGCCGTCCGACGACCGGCGGTGGGCCACGATCGAGGTCCGCGACACCGGGATCGGCATCGCGGAACACGAGATCCCGAAGCTGTTCGAGCGGTTCCACCGCATCGAGGGCGTGCAGGGCCGCAGCTACGAGGGAAGCGGCATCGGCCTCGCCCTCGTTCACGAGTTGGTCAAGCTCCACGGCGGTCGGATCGCGGTGGAAAGCACGCCGGGCGTCGGCACCGCCTTCACCGTCGCCCTGCCGTTCGGTCGCGAGCACCTGTCGCCCGAGCACGTCAGGGCGGGGCTTTCCGAGGAGGCCGACGTCGTCCGCGCGCACGAATTCGTCGAGGAGGCGCTGCGCTGGCTGCCCGACGGTGGGCCGGGGCTCCAGGTCGATGGAGATCTGTCGGTCTCCGGGCTCGGAGCCATCGCCGCGCAAGCCCCCGCCGCACAGCCGGCCGGCAAGCGCGTGCTGCTCGCCGACGACAATGCCGACATGCGGGGCTATGTCAGTCGCCTGCTGCAGTCACAGGGCTATCTCGTCGATATGGCCGGAGACGGCGAGGCTGCATTTTCGGCCGCCCGCGCCCGCAAGCCGGATCTCGTCCTGACCGACGTCATGATGCCCCGGCTCGACGGCTTCGGGCTTCTGAAGCGCATCCGCAGCGATCCGTCGCTGGCGGAGGTCCCCATCCTGATGCTCTCCGCCCGGGCGGGGGAGGAGGCGAAGGTCGAGGGGCTGGAGGCCGGCGCCGACGACTACCTCATCAAGCCGTTCGCGGCGCGCGAGCTTCTGGCGCGGGTTCATTCCAACATCCAGATGGCGGAAGTCCGCCGGGAGGCCAATCGCGCCGTCTTCCGCAGCGAGCAGCGCTACCTGATGACCCAGGACCGGCTCTCGCTCGCCCTGTCGACGGGGCGCGTCGCGGTGTTCGAATGGGACGTGGACAGCGACCGGATCGCGTTCCAGGGACCGCTGGTGGAGGTGTTCGGCGTGGCCGCACCGGAAGCGGAGATCGGTCTTCCGCGCGGGGAGTTCCTGCATGCCCTCGACCCGAGGGACAAGGACCGCGTGCTGGCGCGGCTCGACCGGTCGGTCGAAACCGGGGAGCCCTACGAGGCGGAATATCGCGTCCATGGTTCCGGTGAGGAACGCATCGTCATCGCGCGCGGTCGCGTCGAGAGCGACGACAAGGGCCACAAGAGGATGGTCGGCATCGTCATCGACGTCACCGAAGAGAAGGCGGCGAGCGTGGCGCTGATGGAACAGACGCGGGCGCTGCAGATCCTCGTTCGCGCAGCCGCCGCCATCTCCGGCGACCTCGATCAGAACCGGCTCGTTCAGACCATCGCGGACGCCGCGGTTGAGATCACCGGCGCTGAATGCGGGGCCTTCTTCTACAACCTCGCCGATGCGGAGGGCAGTCGCTACCGGCTTTCCGCGCTGTCGGGGGCCTCGGCGGAGGTGTTCGCCAGCTTTCCGATGCCGAGCGATACCCATCTGTTCGCGCAGGCATTCGGCGGGGCCGCGGCCGTGCGCTCGCCGGACATCACCACGGATCCGGACTTCAGCCGCCTGGCGCAATACCAGGATCTGCTGCAAGGCAGCCCGCGCATCCGCAGCTATCTGGCCGTACCGGTCAGGTCGCGCACGGGCGAGGTGCTCGGCGGGCTGTTCTTCGGGCACTCCGATGCGGGCGTGTTCGACGATGTCGCCGAGGATCGCGTCCTCGGCCTCGCCAGCCAGGCGGCCATCGCGCTCGACAACGCGCAGCTGTTCCAGGCCGCGGACCACGAGCTGCGCCAGCGGCGGCGCGCGGAGGCGGAACTGCAGGTGCTGAACGCGCATCTCGAGGACCGCGTGGCGCAGGAAGTCGCCAAGCGCGCCATCGCCGAGGACGCCTTGCGGCAGGCGCAGAAGATGGAGGCCGTCGGCCAGCTGACCGGCGGCGTCGCGCACGACTTCAACAACCTGCTCACGGTCATCATCGGCGGGCTCGACACCATCAAGCGCAGCCGTCCCGGTGACGATGCCCGCGTCGCCCGGGCCGCCGACATGGCCCTGCAGGGCGCACAACGGGCGGCGAACCTGACGGGACGGCTTCTGGCGTTTTCGAGGCGCCAGCCGCTGGAGCCGCGGCCCCTGGATCTCAACCTGCTGGTTCGGGAAATGACGGAGCTGCTGCACCGGACGCTGGGCGAGCCGATCGAGCTGGAGGGCGTGCTGTCGCCACGGCTCTGGACCGTCGAGGCCGACCAGAACCAGCTCGAAAACGCCGTCCTCAACCTCGCGGTCAACGCCAGGGATGCCATGCCGGAGGGCGGCCGGCTGACGATCGAGACGGCGAACACCGCGCTCGACGAAGGCTATACCGCCGTCGATACCGAGGTCATCCCGGGCCAGTACGTCATGCTGGCGGTCAGCGACACCGGCATGGGCATGTCGCGGGAGACGCTCGGGCGGGTGTTCGAGCCGTTCTTCACCACCAAGGAGACGGGCCGGGGAACCGGCCTTGGTCTCAGCATGGTCTACGGCTTCGTGAAGCAGTCCGGAGGGCACGTCACGGTCTACAGCGAGGAAGGCCAGGGCACGACGGTGAAGCTCTACTTCCCGCGCTACATGGGCAAGGCCGACGTCCGCGCCGGTGCGCCGGAACCCGCAGTTCCGGCAAGCAGCGCCGGCGAGGTCATCCTCGTCGTCGAGGACAATGACGACGTCAGGGCTTACAGCACGATGGTGCTGTCCGAACTCGGCTATGCGGTGATCGAGGCGCCGGACGCCGACGCGGCGCTGGACATCCTGAAGTCGGATCGGAAGATCGATCTCCTGTTCACGGACGTGGTGCTGCCGGGCAAGACCGGACGGGTCCTCGCCGATGCCGCCGTGGGCCTGCGGCCGGGCCTGAAGGTACTGTTCACCACCGGATACTCGCGCAACGCCATCGTCCATCAGGGCCGGCTCGACGCGGGCGTGCACCTGATCTCCAAGCCCTTCACGTTCGAACAGCTTGCGATGCGCGTCCGGGATATCCTCGACCGCGGCTAGAGCATATCCCGTTCAGATCGGAAGACGCTCCAAAGAGCGCGCGATCGTGAAGGCTGAGCGGCACGGGAGAGGTTCACGGCCGCGCCCGGGGCAAACTAGACTATGGCCGTGATTGATGCGCCGTCTCGGAGACCGGCGCATCCGATCGCGTGAATGAAATCGCGTGCATGAAGTGGGGCGGGGGACGATGTCGATCGACAATGGCTACGACGCGCAGATCGCGTTCATATCGGGCGTAGACGGCAACGGCCTTCTGACGCCCTACGCCTTTTCGACGTGGCAGTCGGACACGATCCCGGCGCTCTACTATCCCGATTCCAACGAGACGAAGTGGGGCGCGCCGCAGCCGGGAACGCCGGCGACGATCTCCTATTCCTTCGAGGACTCCTCCGGCTGGACGGCGACCGAACGCGAGGCGTTCGTCACGGCCATGGCGCTGTGGTCGGCGGTCGCCAACGTCGCCTTCGTCGAGGCGCCCGACGGCACGGCCGACTTCCAGATCCGGCGCGGAACGGCCGGCGCGTTCTGGACCTTCGATTCCGTGGACACCCTGCCGGTGGGCAGCGATATCCTCAACAGTCCGGTTCCGGGCGTCCCCTACCTCTCCATCGCCACCGACGAGGGCGATTTCGGGCCGATCAGCACGGATCTGCAGGTCAAGGGCGGCTATCCGTTCTCGACTGTCGTCCACGAACTCGGCCACGGGCTGGGGCTCGGTCACAGCGGGCCCTACAATGGCAACGCCGATCCCGCCACCCAGCAGTTCGGCCCCTACGACGTGAACCTGTGGTCGCTGATGTCCTACATCAACTACCGCAGCACCAACGCCGCCTATTATGGCAGCTACACCGTGACGGGGACCGACTGGGGCCAGACGCCGGACGGCAGCAACCGCGACCTGCAGACGCCGATGATCCTCGACATCGCCGCCGTGCAGAGGCTCTATGGCGCGCCGGTCGACGGTCCGCTGTCCTCCGGCGGTCAGGTGTTCGGCTTCAACTCGAACATCGAAGGCCCGCTGAAGGCGATCTTCGACTTCTCCATCAACACGACTCCCGTCCTGACCATCTGGGACGGCGGCACCGGCAACGTGCTCGACGTGTCCGGCTTCACGGCCGATGCCTTCATCCGGCTCACGCCGGGCAGCTTCTCCAGCGTCGCGGGGCTCGCCAACAACATCGCCATCGCGCCGGACACCGTGATCGAGACCGCCATCGGCGGTTTCGGCAACGACGTCATCATCGGCACGGAACTCAACAACGTGCTGATCGGCAACGCCGGACGGGACCACATCTACGGCGTCGTCGGCAGCGACTGGATCAGCGGCGGGCCGGGCGGCGACTTCATCGTGTTCGGAACCTCGGAGAACCCGTTCGGCAGCGGCGGGAGCATGCTTGCCGACACGCTGGCGGATCTCGACGGCGATTCCGTTGCCGGGCTCGGCCTTCATAACGTGATCGGCATCCTCGGCGCCGGCCTTGCCCGGGCCGACATCGCCGTCGCGAGGACGGCGGACGGCGCGATCGTCAGCGCCGGCGGATCGAGCTTCAAGATCGGCGGCGATTTGTCCGGCGGCGATTTCATGGCCGTCGCCCGCCAGACAAACGGCCAGACGCACACCGCCTTCTCTTTCGTCGACTACCTGCCGGCCCTGGCGGAAGGCGTCAGCGTCGCACCGGGACTGATCAACGGCATCGCCAATCCCGCCTTCATGGCCGGCGACGGCTCGGTCGGGTTCTCGGTGCAGATCGAATCGGCGGTTTCGTCCTACAGCAACATGCTCGGCTACTACAGCGTGTCGCTGAACGGCACCATTTCGGACGTCCATCTCTTGTTCGAGAACACCCTCGAAGCCGCGGCCTCCGGCGAGACGGTCAATCTCGGCAAACCGGGAGACGGGCAGCAGATCGGGTTCTTCCTCGTCCAGAACGGCTACGAGAGCTATGGAGACCTGCCTGACGATCTGTCGTTCGTGAGCACCGCCGGCCTGTCGACGGAGGGCGGCTCCCCATGGGTGCTCTACAGCCAGAGCCGGGGCTTTCTCTCGGATGCGCAGGTGTTCCACTCCTATGCCGCGTATAATCCCGACGGGAAGGAGCAGGTGCTTTCGGGTACGATCGGGGGTGGCGGCTATCTCGAGGTCGGCTTCGAGGATATCCTCCGCGACACCGGCGACAACGACTATCAGGACGTCGTCATCGCCGTCCGGGAAAGCGATGGCCTGTTCCTGGTGTAACGGTGCGGCCAGCCTCGCCGCGGATCTCCGGCCGCGGCGGTTTCGGCAGCGGAGAGGACCATGGATATCTCCACCGTGCTCGCGTTCGCGGCGGCATTTTTCGTGTTCGCGGCCAGTCCCGGTCCCGACAACCTGACGATCGTCTCCCGCACGATCTCGCATGGCCCGGCCTCCGGCATCGCCTACGGCATCGGAACGGTCGCCGGCATCCTCGTCTTCCTGTCGCTCGCCGCGTTCGGCCTTTCGTTCGTCGCCGCCGAGATGGGGACGGCCATGACGGTGCTGCGCTATGCCGGCGCGGCCTATCTGGTTTGGATGGGCCTGCGGCTCTTTCTGGCCGCGCCGGTGGTGCCGGCGCCGGAGCCCGCAGCAGGCAGGCGTGGTCTGCCGGCGGTCTTCCTCACCGGGCTCGCGCTCAATCTGGGTAATCCCAAGATGCCGCTGTTCTATCTCGCGCTGCTGCCGAACGTGGTCGGCGCATCGCTGACGCCCGGCCATGTCGCCGTGCTCGCGGGCGTCGTGCTGGCCGTGGAGGCCGTGGTGGTGGGTGGGCATGTGATGCTTGCCTCCCGGGCGCGGGTGCTGCTGCGGACGCCGAGAGCGGTCCGCCGCCTCAACCGCGCCGCCGGCGGGGCGATGATCGGCGCGGGCGTCGCGGTCGCCGCTTCGCGGTGAGGTGAGAGGCCCTCCGGGCCGGGCCGGCCGCGTCTCCGCGGCTCACTCGGCAAAAGAGGGGCCGCGGGTGATCCTTTTTCGGTGCAGTGCGTTGTGGTCCCGTCTGTCACCGGGAACCCGCTCGTGCTCGACCGCGCCCACTCCGCCGAACCCAGCCTGCAGGAAACAAACGGCACGCCGCTTCTCCAACCGGGACGCAACGTCTGGCGCCTGGCGCGGGCGAAGCGGGCCGCCGTTCTGGTCGACGCCGGTGCCTATTATGGCGTGCTGCGCAAGGCGATGCTCGCAGCGACCCATTCCATTCACATCGTCGGCTGGGACATCGACAGCCGGATGCGGCTGGTCGGCCCTTCAGGCACCTGCGACGACGGCTTTCCGGAAACCCTCGGCGCCTTCCTCAGCGCTCTGGTGAAGCGCCGGCCGTGGCTGCGCATCCGGCTGCTGCTGTGGGACTATTCGATGGTGTTCGCGCTGCAGCGCGAGCTTGCGCCGACGATTTCCTTCCTGTGGCTCACCCCGCGACAGATCGAAATCTGCCTCGACGACGTGCTGCCCATGGCAGCCTCCCATCACCAGAAGATCGTGACGATCGACGACAGCCTCGCCTTTACCGGCGGTCTCGACCTGACCGTCCGCCGCTGGGACACCCCGGAGCACAGGCCGGGCGATGCCCGCCGGGCGGACCCTGCCGGCGTGGTCTACCCCCCGTTCCACGACGTTCAGATGACCCTCGACGGCGACGCGGCCGTCGCGCTCGCCGATCTCGTGCGCGCAAGATGGCAGCGGGCGGCGTTCGAGCGGCTCTCCCGTTCGCGCCGCGTGCGGCGAAATCCGCCGGATCTCTGGCCGGAAGACCTCGAACCGGATTTCCGCGACATCGACATCGGCATCGCGCGCACCATGCCGAATTTCGGTCGGGAACAGCCGGTCACCGAGGTGGTGCGGCTGTTCTCGGACATGGTCTCGCGCGCCGAGCGACTGGTTTACATCGAGAACCAGTTCGTCACCCATGTCGGCACCGCCGAGGCGCTGGCGCGCCGGATGACCGAGCGGCCCGATCTCGAAGCCGTGATCGTGGCGCCACGGGACTATGGCGGCGTGGTCGAGCGACAGGTGATGATCGGCGGCCGCCTGCGCTTCATGAGCGTGCTCGAGGACGCCGGCGTCGCCGACCGCGTGCGGCTGTTCTACCCGCAGGGCTGCGACGGGGAACGGGACGAGGACATCATGGTTCATTCCAAAGTGACCATCGTCGACGACGAGGTGCTGCGCGTCGGCTCGGCCAACCTGTGCAACCGCTCCATGGGGCTCGACAGCGAATGCGACCTCGTCATCGAGGCGCGGGACGAGGAGACGCGGCAATCGATCGCCCGCATCCGGGACCGGCTGCTGGCGGAGCACGCATGCGTCGACGAGAAAGAGATTGCCGCCGTCCGGCGCGAAGGAGGCTCAATGGTGAACTATCTCGACTCCATCGGCCGCGACAGCGGGCGCGGCCTGCGCCGGACGCAGGACGCGGCGAGCGGCATCGAAGCGAGCGTGCCGGCCTTCGATGCGGTGGTCGATCCGCTCGGGCCCCTCGGCGAGGAGGCGCGCGCCGAGCCGGCTGGAGGCCTCAATGTCGGGCTCCTGGTGAAGGTCGGGGTCGCGCTGGTCGGGCTGCTGCTCGTCGGCCTTGCGTGGCAGATGTCGCCGCTCGGCCAGACAGATCGCATCATGCGAGCGATCGAGGGAATTTCCGAGCAGCCCTGGGCGCCGCTCGCGGTGATCGCGGTGTTCGTGGTCGCCGAATGCGTGATCTTTCCCGTGACGCTGCTGGTGTTCGCGACCATCGCCGTGTTCGGCGGGTGGAGCGGGGCGCTGCTGGCGATGGCCGGCGCGATGGCGAGCGCCACGGTGAGCTACGCCGTGGGACGCTATCTCGGCGCCGCCCCGCTGCGGCGCGTGATCGGCCCGCGCACCAACCGCATCCGCCGGACCCTGCTCAGCCGTGGCGTGATGGCGGTGGCGGCCGTTCGTCTGGTGCCCCTCGCGCCGTTCACCTTCGTCAATCTGGTGGCCGGCGCCTCAGGACTGCGGTTCTTCGATTATGTCGCCGGCACGGCGATCGGCCTGATGCCGGGCATCGTGGTGATGTCGGTGCTGGGCCACCAGCTCACCGAGATGTTCAGCAATCCCACCGCCGGCGGCATTGCGATGCTTGCCGTCATCGTGCTCCTCTGGGTGCTGATGGGGGTCGGCCTGCAATGGCTGATTTCCCGATATCGCCCGGTGGAATGAGGATCGGCGTGCCGGAAGAACAGCGTCCGACGATCAGGCCGCGCCTGATGACGTTACGCCTGATGACCTGGAACGTGCATGGCGGCATCGGCCCGGACCGCCGTTTCGATCTCGGTCGGGTCAGGGACCTGATCGCCCGTCACCGGCCAGACGTGTTCGCGTTGCAGGAGCTCGACACGCGCGGCCGGGGACCGGAATGCCTGACGCCGCTGCGCGCCCTCGCCGGCGAGGAGGGATATCTCGCCCAGGCGAGGACGATCGTCACGCCGGACGGCGACTATGGCCACGCCCTGTTCAGCCGCTGGCCGCTCACGGATATCGCGGTCCACGACGTTTCCCAGGGTCGCCGTGAGCCGCGTTCGGCCTTGGAAGCCCGGTTCGCCGTGGGCGATGTTTCCTGCCACATCGTCGCCGTGCATCTCGGGCTCGGCATCGGCGAACGGTGGCGGCAGGCCCGGCGGCTGGTCGAGATCGCCGCTGCCGGGCGTCCTGCCGATCTCCGCGTGATGATGGGCGACTTCAACGACTGGTTCCCGTGGCGGCCGGTGCGCCGCAGCCTCGCCCACGCCTTTCCGGAACGCACGCGGCTGCGGACCTTTCCGGCGCGCCGGCCTATCCTTCGTCTCGACCGGATCTACAGCACCGCGCCTGTCGTCGCATCCTGGACCGACACCGCCGCGCGCGCCTGTTCCGACCATCTGCCGGTGATCGCGGATATCGACATCGCCACACCCGGCAACGCCGCTCTCAACGTAAGCGCCCCGGCGGGTGGGGGCCTGTTCCGGGCTTGAGCGCCCCGCCGGGCGGGGCTTCTTCGGGGATCGAGCCCCGGTCGTGGGGCGGCCGGACCGCCCGCCGCGAATTGCCCGGGGCTCACGCGTCGCTGCGGATCTGGCGGCGGGCCTCGTTGGCGAGCGGGTGCAGCGCGTCCGGCGCGGCGTCCCCGACGAGGCTGTAGCCGAGGCCGTCATCCGACCAGCTGTAGCCATTGACGCCGTTGTCCGCCTTCGCGGTCGTCATCGGCGTGTCGCCATCCGTCGCCATCGGGCGCGCGAGCACCACGAGGCGGGTCCCCTTGTCGTCGTCGTACATGAAGAGCGCCGCGGGGCCGTGCTCCGTCGCGACGATGCGCCCGCCCATGAAGCGATATCCGGCAGCCGCGAGGTCGGGAATGGCGACCGGCCGGCCCAGGCGGTTCGAGGCCCACGCCGCCAGGGCGGTGCGGTCGTCGGCGCCGATCTCGACGGGGCGCGTCCGGTCCGGAGCATAGACAGCATAGCTCATGACCGCTTCCTGCCCGAGGGCGGAGAGGCCTTCACCCTGTGCCGCACCCATGCCGCGCAACATCCAGCCCCCGGAAAAGCCGCATCCGAGCAGGAGAACGGCCGCGGCGGCAGCCGGCCACCGGAGCCAAGGAGCCGCACGCGGGCTCGCCGCCGCAATGCTGGCAAGGTCCAGTTCCCGCGGCAGGGGTTCGGCAGCGATCGGCGCGAGCGCGGCGCGCAGCAGGTCGCGTTCCGCGCGGAAGGCCGCGACGCGGGCGGCGGCATCGGGGTTATCCTCCAGATGGCGGAACACCTCGGCGCGCCGCTCGGGCGGGAGGGCATCGTCCACATAGCCGTTGAGGTCGTCTTCCGTGATCGGTCCCGGCGTCATTTCACTCTCCGCAGGGTGGCTGCGCCCGTCTCCCGCGGGCTTCCCTGCATGTCTTCGGACAAGGCCAGATGCAGCCGCTGGCGCGCCCGCGACAGGCGCGACATCACCGTTCCGATGGGCACGCCCAGAACGCCCGCCGTCTCCGCATAGGAAAGATCCTCCACCGCCACCAGCAGAATCACCGCGCGCTGGTCCTCGGGAAGGCGGGACAAGGCCGTCATCACGTCGCGATAGTGCAGGCCGCTTTCCTGGGTCGCAGGATGGGCGACGTCGATCTCGCCGGCGTCCTCGACCGGAACGCTGCGCCGCCGCGCGGCCTGCCTCATGCCGTTGATGGCGAGGTTGTGCAGGATGGTGAAGAGCCAGGCGCGCGGCTCGGTCCCGTCGCGCCGCCGGTGCCAGTTGCGGATCGCCCGTTCCAGGCAGTCCTGCACCAGATCGTCGGCCTCCGCGCGGTTGCGCACGAGCGCGCGCGCATAGCGGCGAAGCGCCGGGATGAGCGGCTCGATCTGGCGCAGCATATCCGTTGTCATGACGGCATCATCGCGCTTTCCCGCGCCGGAGGTCTATCCCTGCGCCGGCCCGGCCTTCGAACGGCGCGCGGTATGACTTGCGAGCGGCACGGGCGCCATGCTGGCGAACACCCCGTCGCGGAACACGAGGCCATGCAGGAGCGCGGCGCCGATATGGGCGAGGAGGGTGAGGAAAAGCACCGCAGCGAGCACCGTGTGTCCGGTTCGCAGCCACGCGAACAACATGTCATTCTGCGGCAGGATCGGCGGCAGCACAAACGCGCCGTACATCACCACGGGATAGCGCGCCGCAGACAGCATTCCCCACCCGACAAGAGGCACGGCGAACATCAGCCCGTAGAGCAGGATGTGGGAGCTGTGGGCGGCGAACCGCAGCAGCGCAGGCATGTCGCCCGGCAGTGGGGGCGGCGGATTGAGCCGCCGGTTCGCCAGCCTGACCGCCGCGAGCACGAGGATGGCGATGCCGAGCGGCCGGTGAACGGACAGGAGCCAGTGATAATCCGCGACGGAAGCCACCATGCCGATGCCGATGAACAGCATCGCGATGATAATCACGGCCATCAGCCAGTGCAGAACGCGGGAGAGCACCGGAAAGCGCGGCGGTGTCGGGGTTTGCTCGATCATGGTCATGTCCCGCTCCGGTGGTCTGGAAACTGCACTTCGCTCGGCGTCTTCGCCTCGCCTGCCCGGCGGGTGAACGAGGTCGAGTAGGCGGCCGAACGGGCGCTGAGCAGGGGATCGTCCGAGGGCGCAATTCCGGACGGCAGCACGAGCGGATCGAAATTGACGTCGCGGCAGTTGCCGGGTCCTTCGGCCTCGATGTGGTCGATGACCAGCGTGCCGACGTCGACGTGTTCGCGATCGTCCGGCCAGGGCTGCGTCGCATCGCCGGTGGGATCGCCGGGCTGGCCGACCGTCACCATCAGATGCCACCGCACGGGACCCTTCGCGATCCGCGCCGCCAGCGCATCGAACAGATAGTTCCGGTCGTCGCCGGTGGGTGCGGCGCGCGGCGCGGCCGGCACGAAGGGGTCCTTCGCCACCATCGACCAGCGCACCGGCGTCGAGGTTCCGGCGGCGTTCACGAAACGGAACGCGTCGAGGCTGTTATAGCTCGCATTCGCGAACCCGTCGGAGAACGGCCGGGCCTTGATGCGCTGCACCGCCTCCGCGGCCTCCGGATGCGCGCCGAAGAACGCCTTCAGTGCCGCCGGGTCCGGCTTTCCGGTCGCTGGGTCGGGCCGGGAGGCAAGCAGTTGCTCCTCGAATCCCGCCGGCGTGCGCACCGGGAAGACCGGGATGTCGTTCATGCCCGTGCGCCATTCCTCGCCGCCGGGGAGGTGGAACGCGAGGGCGAGGCTGCGCACCTCCGTCTCGCTGTCCGGCACGAAGGGTCTGCCGACCGCCACGGCGAACCGGCCCGTCACCGGTGTCGTGCCGCTGCGGAACACCGATGCGCTGGAAAGCCGCGTTCCGGCGCCGTTCGCCTCGAAGGCACCGGCGATGCAGACGCCCTTGGCGTGGTTTCGCCGGAAGCCCGGATGAACGCCGTTGAGGCTCTCGAAGGTATCGATGAGGCGCGCCTGCGTCAGGCGGCCGGGCGAGAGGAAGCCCCCGGCGAACGCGAGGCCGACGGTGAGCACGCCGGCGACACCCGCGGCGGCAAGAACGCCGCCGACGAGGCGGGGGCCCGGCGGCCACAGCCGATATCTGTCTTGTTGCATCGAAAGCCTCGCGCCCGTTCCGGTGATGTCGTCATGAGGATCGACACCGGGCGCGCGGCTTTATTCCGCCTCCGCACGGAATTTTCTGCAAGGCCTTTCCGTCTCGGCCGGATCCGGCTCAGCCGAACGCGGCACCGGGCTTCACGCCGAGCTTCTTCAGGATGATCGCCAGCGGGCAGAAGCCGGTCAGCGACGCCTGCATCAGGTTGAGGCCGACGAACGCGGCGAGCAGCAACCACCACGGGCTGAAGGCCCAGGCGAGGCCGAGACTGACGAGGATCATGAAGCCGGCGAACAGTAGGACGGCGCGGTCTATGGTCATGGCGGAGTTCCTCTTGAGGGCAAGGGCGGCCGGCCGGGAAACGATGGCTGTGAACGATCACCCGGATTGCTTGTGCCGCATTGCCATTCCGGGCTTGATCATATCCATAATTCTCGTATATACGCAATTATGAAATTAAACGGTCACACCCTTTCCGGTCGTGCCGACGAGGCCGTGGCGCTGCTGCGGGCGCTCGCGAACCCGCATCGCCTGCTGATCCTCTGCCGGCTTGCGGAAGGCGAGCGGCCGGTCGGCGAACTGGCCGCCGAGATCGGTTGCCGCGAGGCCGTCGTCTCCCAGCATCTGGCGCTGCTGCGTCACGATGGGCTGGTCGCCGGCCGCCGCGAGGGAAAGACTATTCACTACCGTCTCGCCAGCCCGGCTGCGGCCGCCGTGCTGGAGGCGGTTCGGACCCGTTTCTGCCTGGAAACCGGCGACGGCCGGGAACCCCTGGTGTCCCCGCGGAAGGACCCGTGACATGACGCTTCTCGACGACCACCAAATCCGTGCGGCGGCCCCGCCGGTTCGCGGGCGTTGCCGGTTCGCGCCCGCTCTGGTGCTGGCGCCGCTCGCCGTCGCGTCCCTCGGACTGACGGCCTGGACGAACGTGGCGACGGCCGCCGACATGGCGGTCGCGCCGGTGATGGTCAACGATCCGAAGGCCGTGTTTGCCACGGTCGAAAGTTCCAACGTCGTGCCGGCCCGTGCGCGGATCGGCGGCACGGTGACGGCGCTCAAGGTCAACCGGGGCGACATGGTTCGCGAGGGCGAGGTGATCGCCACCGTCACCGACGACAAGCTCGCCCTGCAGCTCGACGCGCTCGACGCCCAGATCGAGGGGGCCAAGGCGGCGCTCGACAAGGCGCAGCTCGACCAGGGCCGCATGGAGCGCCTGCGCCAGAGCGGCACGGTTTCGCAGGCCCAGCAGGATGCCGCCCGCACGGCCGTCGATGTCGCCGCCACGACCCTCGCGGCACGCACGGCGGAGCGCGCCGTCGTGGCGCAGCAGCAGGCGGAAGGCCAGATCCGGGCACCTGCCACTGGCCGGGTGCTGACGGTACCCGTCACCGTCGGCTCCGTGCTGCTGGCCGGAGAGGCGGTGGCGACGGTCGCCGAGGGCAACTATGTGCTGCGTCTTCGCCTGCCGGAAACCCACGCCCACACGCTGAACGTGGGCGACCAGGTTCGTATCGACGGCGCCGACCTCGGCGAACACGTCGCCGCGTCCGGCCGCATCACGCTGATCTATCCCCAGGTCGAGGATGGCCGCGTCATCGCGGATGCGGCTGTCGACGGGCTCGGCGACTATTTCGTCGGCGAGCGCGTGCGCGTCTGGGTGCCCGGCGACCAGCGCCCGGCGTTCGTGGTGCCGGCCGGCGCGCTGACCACGCGTTTCGGCATCGATTATCTCACCGTGCGGACGCCCGACGGCACCGCGATGAGCGTGCCCGTTCAGCCCGGACGTCCCCTGCCGCGCCCCGGCCTTCCCGATGGCATCGAGATCCTGTCCGGCCTCCAGGCCGGCGACGTGGTGGTGACGCCGTGACCGCTCCCAACGACACACCGCGCGGGCCGGAGCCGATCGCGCCCACCCGCCCGCTCGGTCTCTCCGGCCACCTCACCCGCGCGACGATCCGCTCGCCGCTGACGCCGCTGTTCCTGCTGGCGTCGCTCGCGATGGGGCTCCTGGCACTCATGGCGATCCCGCGGGAGGAGGAGCCGCAGATCTCGGTGCCGATGGTCGACATCGTCGTCCAGGCTGACGGCCTCAAGGCGGCCGATGCCGTGGAACTCGTGACGAAGCCGCTCGAGACCATCGTCAAGGCCATCGACAATGTCGAGCACGTCTACAGCCAGACGGTCGACGACAAGGTCATGGTCACCGCCCGGTTCGATGTCGGCACCAATGCCGACGACGCGATCCTGCGCGTCCACGAGAAGATCCGCGCCAATATCGACCGGCTGCCGCTCGGCATTCCCGAGCCGCTGATCGTGGGGCGCGGCATCAACGACGTCCCGATCGTGGTGTTCACGCTGTCGCCGAAGGCAGACGCCGCGGACCACTGGAACGATGCCGCCCTCTATCAGCTTGCCGACGAACTGAAATCGGAACTCGCCAAGGTCGACAATGCCGGCCTCAGCTTCGTGGCCGGCGGGCGGGCGCCCGAAATCCGCGTGGAGCCGGACCCGGAGAAACTGGCGCTCTACGGTGTCACGCTCCAGCAACTGCTCGCCAAGATCCAGGGCGCCAACCGCTCGTTCGTCGCCGGCCCCGTTCGCGATACTGGCCAGACGCGCACGCTCGTCGCCGGCCAGACGCTGTCGGGCGTGCCCGATATCGGCCTCCTTCTCGTCACGACGCGCGACGGCCGGCCGGTCTATGTGCGCGATCTCGCCACCGTCGTCGCCGCGCCCGCGCCGGACGACAGCCGCGTGCAGCGCATCGCGCGCGACAAAGATGGCCAGTGGCTCACGGCACCGGCCGTCAGCGTGGCCATCGCCAAGCGCGCCGGGGCCAATGCCGTCGTGGTGGCAGAGGCGCTGCGCGATCGCGTCGAGAGCCTGAAGGGCCGCCTGATCCCCGACGACATCACCGTCTCGGTGTCGCGCGACTACGGCGACACGGCTAACGAGAAGGCGAACGAACTCCTGTTCCACCTCGCGCTCGCGACGGTTTCCATCGTCATCCTGATCGCGGTCGCCATCGGATGGCGCGAGGCCTCCGTCACGCTGGTGGTGATCCCGACGACGATCCTGCTGACGCTGTTCGCGGCCCTGATCATGGGATACACCATCAACCGCGTCAGCCTGTTCGCGCTGATCTTCTCGATCGGCATCCTCGTCGACGACGCCATCGTCGTGGTGGAGAACATCGCCCGCCACTGGGGCATGCGCGACGGGCGCAACCGCGTGACCGCGGCCGTGGAAGCCGTGGCGGAGGTGGGCAATCCCACCGTCGTCGCCACCCTCACCGTCATCGCCGCCCTGCTGCCGATGCTGTTCGTTTCCGGCATGATGGGGCCGTACATGGCGCCCATTCCGGTGAATGCCTCGGCGGCCATGGTGTTCTCGTTCTTCGTGGCGATGACGGTCGCGCCGTGGCTGATGCTGAAGCTCGCGCCGAAGAAGGCAGCGGGCGCTGCCGGGGGAGCCGGCGCCCATGGCCATGACGAGGGCCGGCTCGGCCGGCTCTATCGCCATGTCGCGGAGCCGCTGCTGAAGACGCGGACGCGGGCGTGGACCTTTCTCGCCCTCGTCGGCATCGCCACGGTCGCCTCGATGGCGCTGTTCTACACCCGCGACGTCACGGTGAAGCTGCTGCCGTTCGACAACAAGTCCGAGTTGAGCGTCACGCTGGACCTGCCGGAAGGGGCGAGCCTGGAGGATACGGAACGTTTCCTGACCGAGGCGGCGGCCGTCGCCGGAACGCTGCCGGAAACGCGCGCGATCGACCTCTATGCCGGCACGCCCGCGCCGTTCAACTTCAACGGTCTGGTGCGTCACGCCTATTTCCGCCAGTCGCCGGAACTCGGCGAACTCGCCCTGACGCTGGCCCCCAAGGCCGAGCGTGCGCGGCCGAGTCACCAGGTCGCGCTCGATCTGCGCGAGCGGCTTCTGAAGACCCTGAAACTGCCGGACGGCGCAAGCCTGAAGGTGGTCGAGGTTCCGCCCGGCCCGCCGGTGATGGCGACGCTGATCGCCGAGATCTACGGTCCCGATCCCGCCACCCGCCGCGCGGTGGCGGCGGAGGTGAAGAAAATCTTCCACGAGGTGCCGTTCATCGTCGACATCGACGATTCCATCGGCGACCCGCGCCCGCGGCTGCGGCTGGAGATCGATCAGGACCGGCTGGAGTTCTTCGGCGTCGAGCAATCCGACGTCTACGACACCATCCGCGCGCTCGTCGGCGGACTGCCGGTCGGCTACTCGCATCGCGGCGACGGCCGCGACCCGATCGAGATCGTCGTCAGGCTGCCGAAGAACGATCTCGTCTGGAACGAGCGGCTGGCCTCGACCCCGGTCGCGGCGAACGCTCAGCCGGGCAACCGCTCGGTGGTGCAACTGGGTGACGTCGTGCGCGCAACCGTCGAGCAGGGCTCGCCGAACATCTACCGCCGGGACGGCCGCTTCACGGACATGGTGCAGGCCGAGCTCGCCGGTGCCTTCGAAGCGCCGGTCTACGGCATGATCGAGGTCGACAACCGCATCGAGGCCCACGACTGGGGCAGCCTGCCGAAACCGAAGATCGCGCTGCATGGCCAGCCGGCGGACGAATCCGTGCCGACATTGCTGTGGGACGGCGAATGGGAGGTGACCTGGGTCACGTTCCGCGACATGGGCGGCGCGTTCATGGTGGCGCTCGTTGGCATCTATGTACTGGTGGTGGCGCAGTTCGGCTCGTTCAAGCTGCCGCTGGTCATCCTCGTGCCGGTGCCGCTCACCCTGGTCGGCATCCTGCTCGGCCACTGGGCGTTCCACGCCGCGTTCACCGCGACCTCGATGATCGGCTTCATCGCGCTCGCCGGCATCATCGTGCGCAATTCCATCCTGCTGGTGGACTTCATCCGCCACGGTGGCGGGGCAGGGCGGACACTGCATGACGTCGTCATCGAAGCCGGTGCGGTGCGCTTCAAGCCCATCCTGCTGACGGCGCTCGCGGCGATGATCGGCGCGGCGACGATCCTGTCCGACCCGATCTTCCAGGGGCTCGCGATCTCGCTGCTGTTCGGGCTGGCCTCGTCGACGCTGCTGACGGTGCTGGTGATCCCGGCGATCTACGTGGTCCTGCGCGACACCCGGGCGTGATTGGGCGGCGGCGCGATGCCGCCGCTGCCCGGTTGACGGCCCTTCAGTGGCCGCCGATGCCCAGCGTCCGCTGCCGCGCGATCCCCGAGGCCTCGTTCGCCGCCACGACAGGCGCGGCGAAGCGCCGGGTGGGATCGGGCAGCGGCACCGCGGCCATCAGCTCGCGGGTATAGTCCTCGGCGGGCGCCTCGAACACCGCGCGGCGGCTGCCCGCCTCGACGATGCGGCCGCCGCGCATCACCGCCACGTCGTGGCACATGCGCTCGATCACGGCCATGTCGTGGGAGATGAACAGATAGGCGAGGCCCATCGTCTCCTGCAGCTCGAGCATCAGGTCGAGCACGCGCGCGCGCACCGAAACGTCGAGAGCGGCGACGCTCTCGTCGGCGACGATCAGCTTCGGTTCGAGCGCGAGCGCGCGGGCGATGCAGATGCGCTGCCGCTGGCCGCCGGAGAACTCGTGGGGATAGCGGCTCGCATGATCCGGCGAGAGGCCGACGCGGCGCAGCAGCTCGGCCGCCCGCTCCCGGCGATCCTCGCGGGTGCCGATGCCGTGGATCGCGAGGGGTTCCGCGATCGCCGCGCCGACCGACATGCGCGGGTCGAGCGAGGCATAGGGATCCTGGAAGATCATCTGGGCCTTGCGGCGCACCGGCCGCATCGCCCGCGGCGACAGGCCGGCGATGCCGATGCCATCGAGCGCGACCTCGCCGGAGAACGGAATGAGCCCGAGCACGGCCTTTCCGGTGGTCGACTTGCCCGAACCGCTCTCGCCGACGAGGCCAAGGGTCCGGCCGCGCCGCAGTTCGAAGGAAACACCCTCGACCGCGCGGTGGCCGCCGGACCGGAGGCCGAGCCAGTTGCGCGCGCCGCCATAGGTCACGGCAAGGTCGCGCACGAACAGGACCGGCCCCTCCGCCAGCGCAGGCGTGGGCGGCGAAACGACGGTGACGCGCGGCGGGCCGTCTTCGCCGGTGCGCGCACCGAGACGCGGCACCGCGGCGAGAAGCGCCTTGGTGTAGTCCTCACGCGGGGCGGTAAACAGCGGCACCACGTCCGCCGCCTCGACGATGCGGCCGGCCTGCATGATGGCCACGCGGTCGGCCATCTCGGCCACCACGCCCATGTCGTGGGTGATCAGCACGATGGAGGTGCCGAACTCGCCCTTCAATTCGCGCATCAGCGTCAGGATCTGCGCCTGCACCGTCACGTCGAGCGCGGTGGTCGGCTCGTCGGCGATCAGCACCTTCGGGCGGCACGACAACGCCATCGCGATCATCACGCGCTGGCGCATGCCGCCGGAAAGCTCGTGGGGATATTGCGCCAGCCGGCGGGCCGGATCGACGATCCGCACCGCGTCCAGCATGTCGCGGGCCCGCGCCCTGGCATTCTCCGCGCCCTGATGGGCGCGGATCGCCTCGACGAGCTGATCGCCGACCGTGATGACCGGATTGAGCGAGGTCATCGGCTCCTGGAAGATCATCGCGACGTCGCCGCCGCGCACGCGACGCATCGCGCGGTCGGAAAGCTGCGTCAGGTCCCGACCGTCGAGGCGGATCGCGCCGGAGGCGATGCGCAACGACGTCTTGGGCAGCAGCCCCATCACCGCGAGCGACGTGACCGACTTGCCCGAGCCCGATTCACCGGCGAGACACAGCGTCTCGCCCGGCATGAGATCGAAGCTGACTTCGTTCAGCACGCGGCGCGCGCCGGCCGGCGTGCGCGCGTCGACCGAGAGCCGCTCGACGGAGAGGACCGGCGCCGTCACGAAAACACGATCCGCGGGAAATAGAACGACACCACCCAGTTCGGCATGTCGACGATCTCGCTGATGCGCAGGTCGCCGCAGACCGAGCAGAGCATGTAGGCATCGACCGGGGAGAGGCCGTGCTCGGCCGCCAGAAGGTCGATCATGCGCTTCACCGCTTCCCGCGCGCCGGTCATCAGATCGGGGCCGATGCCGGTGGTCACCTCGTAGCCGGCGGCGTCGAGATGGCGCGTCACCGGGCCGGGCGTGGTGAAGCGCGGGCTTTCGAGCCGCGCGCCCTTGACGAGCTCGATGGTCGCCTCGACGTCCATCCGGCTCTCGATGGCGGTGCCGCACACCTCGCCGTCGCCCTGGGCGGCGTGAGTGTCGCCGATCGAGAACAGCGCGCCGGGCACCTCGACGGGAAGATAGAGCGTCACGCCCTCGGTGATGTCGCGGATGTCGAGATTGCCGCCGACGCGGCGCGGCGGAACGATCGAATGCAGGCCCGGTTCGGCCGGCGCCACGCCGATGGTGCCTGCGAACGGCTTCAGCGGCACCCGGCCACCGGGGCCGTAGAGCGCCGGCGCCATCGAGGCGGCGTCATATTTCCACACATGAAGCGCCGGGTCGGTGAACTGGTCGGCGAGGAGGCCGAAGCCCGGGATGTTCGCCGTCCAGCCGATTCCGGAGGGAACGAACTTGCGGATCGTCACCTTCAGCGCGTCGCCCGGCTCGGCGCCATCGACGAACACCGGACCGGTGACCGGGTTGATCTTGCCGAAATCGAGCGTCTTCACGCTCTCCACCGTCGAGCCCTCGCCGAGTTGGCCGGCGGAGGAATCGGCGCACTCGAAGTGGATCGTCTCGCCGGGGCGGGCGGTCAGAACGGGGGTGAAGTCACGGTTCCAGCCGAAATGCTGGCTGGCGCGGTGGATCGTGTGGTTGCAGGCCACGCACATGGTCGTGTTCTTTCGGCTGGAGCACGGGCCGGCCGGCGGGGCCGGCCGGGATCGCGGTCCGCGGGGGCCGCGTGCCGCGGGGCGCCCGCAGGCGGCCTCGCGGCAGGGGGTCGGAAAGCGTCGCCGCGGCCTTCAGGCTGCGGCGCGCGACCGGCCGTCAGTCCTTCGCGTCGTCAGTCCTTCACATAGATCGCGTCGTAGTTGATGACGCGGGTCGGGTCGACATAGATGTTCGCCGCGCCGCCCATCCGCTTCGACTTCGCCACGATACGGCGCTCGTTGAAGATCGGGATCCACGGGGCATCGGCCATCGCGTCGATGAAGATCTTCTTCCAGGCCTCGATACGCTCGGCCGACTTCGACGGGTCGGACATGGAATCGGCGGCAACAGCCCGCTTCTGCAGGTCCTCGTTGCAGTACCACGCCCAGTTCCAGCCGCCCTGGACGGCGCCGGCGCAGCCGAGGATCGGGCCGTAGAAGTTCGACGGATCCGGGAAGTCGGCGATCCAGGCCATGCCGCCGGACCAGATCATCGGCGCTTCACCCTCCGTGCCGCCGGCGGCGATGACGTTCGACTGCGCCAGTGCCTTGATCTCCGCCTTCACGCCGACGGCGGCGAGATCCTGCTGGATCGCCTGGGCGATGCGCGGCTGCGGATCGGTGTTGGTGGAGTAGAGCACCGTGGAGAAGCCATCCGGATAGCCGGCTTCCTTCAGAAGCTCCTTCGCCTTGGCGGGATCGTAGGCATAGCCCTTGTAGGCGGTGTCGTAGCCCGGCATCAGCGGCGGCAGCGGCTGGTTGGCCGGCGTGGCGCGGCCGTTGACGATGCGGACGATGCGGTCCTTGTTGATCGCCATGTTCAGCGCCTGACGGACCTTCACGTCGTCGAGCGGCTTGATCTTCGTGTTGAGGGTGACGTAGCCGGTCTGCAACTGCTGGCCGTCGACGATCTCCTCGGCGGCGTCCGGAGACTTGGTCATCTCCAGGAACTTGGCCGGGGGAACGCCGTCGCCGGCGATGTCGACCTCGCCCTTCTGCAGACGCAGCAGCGCCACCAGCGGCTCCTGGCCGACCTCGATGGTGAAGCTGTTGATGCGCGGCACGCCCTTCTCGAAATAGTCGGGGTTGCGCTCAAACACGAGCTTCTGGCCGATGGTCCAGTCCTTCAGCGTGAAGGTGCCGGAGCCGACCGGCTTCTTGCCGAAGTCGCCGTTCGCCGCCTCGACGGCTTCCTTCGGCACGACCGAGGCGAAGTTGATCGCGAGGACGTGGAGGAAGGTGGCATCCGGCCGGGAGAGCTTGAAGACGACGGTGTCGGCATCCGGCGTCTCGATGCCGGAAAGCCCGGTCGCCTTGCCGGCGGTGAAGTCGTCATAGCCGGCGATGGCACCGAAGAAGCCGGCGCCCGGCCCCTGGGTCTTGGGGTCGACGGCCCGCTCGATCGAGTACTTCACGTCGGCCGGCACGACTTCGCGGCCGTTGGAGAACTTCACGCCCTCGCGCAGCTTGAAGGTGTAGGTGAGACCGTCGGGCGAGACGGTGAAGCTCTCGGCGAGCGAGGGCACCAGGTCCGGCGTGCCGGGCTTGTAGTCCATCAGGCGGGAGAACAGGCTCTTGATGATCGACCAGTTCTGCCAGTCGTAGCCGATGGCGGGATCGAGGGTGGCGATGTCGTCCTTGTAGGTGACGATGATGTCGCCGCCCTGCGCCTGCGCCATCGCCGGCGCGACGGAGGACAGCGTCAGCCCCACGGCCGGCGCGAAGGCGATGGCGGCCGCGAAGGCCGTCGATCGCAGCAGTGTCTTCAGCATGGCGTCTAACCCTCTGTTTGTTTCGTGGCGGATGAAGCGGACGGGCTCACGCGGCGCGGATGCGCGGATCGATCAGCGGCGCGAGCAGATCGGCGGCAAGGTTTCCAAGGACGATGGCGAGCGCGGACACCAGCGTGACGCCCATGATGATGGGAATGTCGACCTGCTGGATCGCCTGCCAGGCGAGCTGGCCGATGCCGGGCCAGCCGAAGACCGCCTCGACCACCACAGTACCGCCCATGAACTGGCCGATATCGATGCCGATCATGGCGATTACCGGGAGCAGGGCGTTCGGCAGCGCATGGCGCAGCACGACGCGCCGGGCGGACAGGCCCTTGGCGCGGGCGGTGCGGACATAGTCCTGGCCGAGCACGTCGATCATCGCCGAGCGGACGATGCGGGCATACCAGCCGGCGCCGAGGATGCCGAGCGTGAAGGCCGGAAGCACCAGGTGGGCCGGCGAGCCGTAGCCCGACATCGGGAACCAGCCGAGCGTTGCCGCGAACACGTAGA
Organism: Pseudoxanthobacter soli DSM 19599; assembly: GCF_900148505.1. Classification (NCBI taxonomy): domain Bacteria; kingdom Pseudomonadati; phylum Pseudomonadota; class Alphaproteobacteria; order Hyphomicrobiales; family Segnochrobactraceae; genus Pseudoxanthobacter; species Pseudoxanthobacter soli. Next base: position 154,306 of record NZ_FRXO01000006.1, read on the forward strand.
GCAGCAGCAGCGCCACCAGGAACTGGGGCGTCGAGACGCCGACGAACGACAGCGTCATCACCATGCGGTCGACCACGCCGTTGCGGCGCAGCGCGGCGATCACGCCGAGCGTGAGGCCGATCGCCACCTCAATGGCGATGCCGGCCGCCATCAGCGTCAGCGTCGCGGGAAGACGTGCGGCGATCAGAGGCGCGACGGCGGTCTTCTGGTTGAATGAGCGCCCGAGATCGCCCTGGGCGAGGTTGGAGAGGTAGGTCCAGAACTGCTCGATCAGCGGGCGGTCGAGCCCGAGCTGATGGCGGATGTTGGCCACCGTCGTCGGCGTGGCGTTGCGCCCGGCGAGCAGCACCGCCGGATCGGCCGGCAGCGCGTAGAGCAGCACGAATGTGATGGCCGCGACGCCGACGAGGATGAGGATCGCCTGCACGAGGCGGCGGGCGAACAGGGCCACCATGTCAGTCCCTCCCGCGCTGCGTCGGGTCGATCAGATCGCGCAGGGCGTCGCCGACGAGGTTGAAGGACAGCGCCGTCGCCAGGATCGCGAGGCCGGGGAAGAACACGAGCCACGGCGCCGACTGGAAATAGCTCTGGCTTTCGAACACGATGTTGCCCCACGACGGCTCCGGCGGCTGCACGCCGATGCCGAGGAACGAGAGCGTCGCCTCCAGCAGCACGGTGGTCGCGATGCCGAGGGTGCCCCACACGATGGCGGTCGGCACCAGGTGCGGCAGGATGTGGAGCGCGAGCACCCGCAGGTTTCCCGCTCCCATGGCGCGTTCGGCGAGGATGAAGTCGCGTTCTGTCAGCGAGCGGGTCTCGGTGTAGGCGATGCGCGCGACCTGCACCCAGTTCACCATCGCGATCACCATGGCGACGATCCAGAGGCTCGGCTTCAGCAGCGCCGCCAGCACGATGGCGAGCAACAGCGCGGGGAAAGCCGTCATCAGGTCGGTGAAGCGCATCAGCACCCCGCCGGGCAGGCCGCCGAAATAGCCGGCGAGGATGCCCACGGTGAGACCGATCAGCACCGCCGTTCCGTTGGCGACGACGCCGATCATCAGCGATGTCCGCGCACCGTAGATGAGGCGCGAGAGCAGGTCGCGGCCGAGGGTGTCGGTGCCGAGCCAGAACTGGTGCGACGGCGGCAGGGGCGCGCCTTCGAGCGACAGCCCGTCGAACATCTGGTTGTCCGGTGCGTAGGGGGCGAGCCACGGCGCGAACAGCGCCGCCGCGACCACGCATCCGATGACGACGATGCCTGCGAACAGCACCGGGCGCCTGACGAGCCCGCGGAGAAGAGCGCCGACCGCCATCAGCCGACCTCCGGCAGGCGATGCCCGCCCGCGAGGAGTTCGACGGCCGCCTGCTCCAGCGTGATGCGGCGGCGCATCGCCGACTGGCGAAGGCGGCGATAGGCAGCCTCCTCGTCGATCTCGAAGGCCCGGGCGATCGTCTCGACGGCATGGAGCACCACGCCGCGCAGCCGCAGCCGCGCGGCGAGTTCGGCGAGCTTCTCACCGGTCGCCCGGCGCTCGGCGAACACGTGCATCGCCAGCACAAGCGCCGGATAGATCGAGGCCGCGGTGACGGGCTTCGTGATGATGGCGCCGGCGCCCTGTTCGATCGCCCAGGCGATGCGGCCCGGGGCTTCGGAGCCGAGCAGGGCGACCACGGGCACGCGCGCCTCGCCGGGATTCCACGGCAGCAGGCCGTTCCAGCCCTGATCGGCATCGACCAGCACGATATCGCACGGCTCGTCCTGGCCGAGCGGCGACCAGTGGCGTTCGACATTGAGCCCGAGCAGCCGGAGCTGGCGGGCGAGCCGGTCGACGCCCTCGTCGGGGCGGTGGAGGATGACGGCGCTCAGGCCGACGAAGTTCGGCGTGCTCATGAGACGACCCGCAGGTGAGACGACGGGCGCACGTCGCGCGCGCCGGTCAGGTAGGGATCGGCGGCGATCGGCGGACGGGAGGCGATCACGTCGAAGCCGCCCTCGCCGTTGATGCGGCCGAGATGGAAGGGCAGGGCGGCGTGATTGGTGCGCGGGTCGATCCGCATCGGACCTTGCACCGTGTGATGAACCTTGCCGCACACGGCCTGGCGGACGTCGGACGGCTCGTCCGTGCCGGCGGACAGGATCGCCTCGGCGCAGAGCCGGACGGCCGCATAGGCGCCGGAGAAGAAGGAGGAGAAGCGCCGGTCGGCACCGAACCGCGCCATCGCCGCCGCCTTGAAGGCCCGGTTTTCCGGCGTGTCGAGGCTGTCGAAATAGCACGCCGCCGCAAGCTGCCCGATGGCGGCGCCGGGGACGATCTCGCCCAGTTCGCATTCCGTCAGGTCGCAGCTCACGACGGGGCAGTTTTCGGGGCGGAACGCGGGATCCTCGCGGGCGAGTTCGTTCATGGCGGCCAGGAAGGCGTAGCTCGACGGGCCGATGAGATTGTTCAGGATGAACGAGGGCCGTTGCGCACGGATCTCGGCGATCAGGCGGCCGATCTCGGTCTCCTCGATCGGCAGGAAGCGCTCGCCGACGACCTCGCCGCCGCCCCTTGCCAGCAGTTCGCGGGCGAGGCGGTTCATCTCCCAGCCCCACACATAGTTCGCGCCGAGCAGGAACACCCGGCCGCCATGGCGCGGCATGAGGTAGTCGAACAGCGGGACCAGGTGCTGATTGGGGCAAGCGCCGGTATAGATGATGTTCTCGTTCGCCTCGAAACCCTCGTAGGGACAGATGTACCACAGCAGCGCGTCGTGCTTCTCGACGAGCGGCGTCACGTCCTTGCGCGCGGCCGAAAGCGCCGTGCCGACGATGTGCCGGCAGCCTTTTTCGCGCAGCAGTTCCCGGGCGAGCGTCACATAGCGCGCCGCCTCGCCCTGCGGGTCGGCGACGACGAGTTCCACCGGCACGCCCTCGCGGGCGAGTTCGGCGGCGGCCAGTTCGGCGCCGTCGCGGCACTCGCGGCCGAAGGCACCGTAAGGGCCCGTCGTCGAGTAGAGGATGCCGATGCGAAGGGGCGTTTTCATGGTGCGTGCACCGCGCTCCGGATTCGAAACCTGCGCAGGGACCCAAACGCAAAAAACCCCACGAAACCGCAACGCCGGTTCGGCGGGGTCTCGCGGGGCGAAATTGCCCTTGGCCTCTGCGGCCTATGTCAAGCCACCCGAGTGCCTACCGGATAGCCATGCGTACAATATAGGCTGACGCACTGATGTCAACGGACTTGTCGCCCGCTGTCCAGAGGCCGGCGACGCCCCTCAGCTCTCCTGCGGCGCGCCGTTGCCGCTGTCGCCGCCCTCCGGATTGAACGGCGGCACGTCCGTCCGTCCCTCGGTGCGGTCGCGATAAAGCGCGGCGCGGCCGAGCAGCATCAGCGTGACCGGCGTGGTGACGGTGACGAACGCCGTGATCAGAAGCTCGTGAATGACCGGCCGCGAATCCAGCACGGAGAAGAAGATCATCGAGGCGATCAGTACACCGCCGGCGCCCCAGGTGGTTCCGAGGGTCGGCGGATGCAGGCGCTGGTAGAAGCTGCGAAGCCGCACCAGCCCGATCGTGCCGATCAGCGTCACGCCGGCGCCGAGCAGGAGGAACAGGGAAACGAGGACGGCCGCCCAGAGCGGCAGATCGGCCGCGTGGCTCATTCGATCACCTCCCCGCGCATCAGGAACTTCGCGAGCGCAGCCGTGGAGATGAAGCCGAGCAGGGCGATGACCAGCGCGGCCTCGAAATAGAGCGTGCTGCCCGTGCGGATGCCGAAGGTCAGGAGCAGCAGCATGGCGCAGATATAGAGCGCATCGAGAGCGAGCACGCGATCCTGCGCCCGGGGACCACGGAACAGGCGGAACACGCAGCACGCCATGGCCAGAACGAACATGAGCTGCGCGAGCGTGACAGACCAGAGCAGGATCATGGCGCTCATTCGAAGATCTCCATGAGGCGCGGCTCATAGCGCTTCTTGATCAGGTCGATCCAGTCCTGCTCGTTCTCCAGATCCAGCACGTGAAGCAGCAGCGTGCCCGTCCTGGAGCGGTACTCGACCCAGGCCGTTCCCGGCGTCGCGGTCAGCACGCAGGCGAGCACGGCGAGCGCCGTGCGGTCGCGGACGGTGAGCGGGATCGCCACGAAGCCGGTCCGCTCGGGCCGACCGCGCAGCACGATGCGGCCGACGGCGATGTTGGACCGGATGATGTCGACGAACACGAGGCCGAAAAGCCGGACGATGGCGCCCCAGCGCCGCACGCGCGGCTTTTCCGGCTCGAGCGCCGCCATGATCCGCGTGGCGACGGCGGCAATCGCCACGCCGAGAATGAGGTGCCCGAGCGAGAAGCCGTTGAGCAGGAGCCACATCAGCACCAGCGACGCGGCGAGCAGCGGATAGGGCAGCAGACGCGTCATGGCGAGGCCTCCGCTTCGGGGGCCGACCCGGCGGGCGGCGGGACCGGCCGCTTTTCGAGCACGCCGCGGATATAGGCGTCCGGTTGGTGCAGGGCACCGGCGGTCGCCTCGGCGTAACGCATCAGCGGGCCGGCCTGCACCGTCATGGCCGCGCACACCACCAGCAGAAACACCACCGGCAGGAACTCGACCACCATCACCCGCGGCACGACGATCTCCACCGGCGACCAGAACATGCGGATGCCGGCCCGGACCATCGCGACCATTGCGAACAGGCCGGAGACCAAAAGCATGGCCATGAACGACCATCCCTCAGTCGAGAGCGGCCCGCCCCCACCGACCGAAAGCGCCGCCGAAGCCACGGCGAACTTGCCGACGAAGCCCGAGAGCGGCGGCAGACCCGACAGTAGCAATCCGCACAACAGGAAGCATGCACCGAGGATCGCGAGCGTTCCGGGGATGGACGTGCCGACCTCGCGCTCCTCCGCTTCCTCGTCGTCCTCGCCATAGGCCTCCATGGTCACGGCCAGCACGTTCGCGGCCGGGTTCTGGGTGCGCTCCACCAGTTCGACCAGCAGGAACAGCGCGCCGATCGTGAGGGTGGAACTGACCATGTAGTAGAGGGCGCCCGCCGTCACGGCGCTGCTGGAGATGCCGGCGGCGGCGAGCATGGTGCCGCTGGAAACGAGAACGCTGAACGCGACGAGCCGGCCCATGGCCTGGGAGGCCAGCACGCCGATGGTGCCGAACGCGATCGTCACCATGCCGCCGGCGAACAGCCAGGCGTCGTCGAGCCCGACCGAGCGGCCCGCATTGACGCCGAACAGGAGCGGCGACAGCCGCAGCACGGCATAGACCCCGACCTTGCTGAGGACGGCGAAGATGGCCGCGACCGGCGCCGCAGCCGCCGCGTAGGCCCCCGGCAGCCAGAAACACAGCGGCCACATACCGGCCTTCACCAGGAACGCGACGCCGAGGATGACGATGCCCGCATCGAGAAGCGCGTGGTCGTCCGCGGGGATGCTCGCCATGCGCACCGCGAGGTCCGCCATGTTCAGCGTGCCGGTCACGCCGTAGATCAGGCTGACGCCGATCAGGAACAGGAACGAGGCCGCGAGATTGATGGCGACATAATGCAGCCCCGCCCGCACGCGCGTGACGCCCGAGCCGTGCAGCAGCAGCCCGTAGGACGCGGCAAGCAGCACCTCGAAGAACACGAACAGGTTGAAGAGATCGCCGGTGAGGAACGCCCCGTTCAGCCCCATCAGCAGGAGCTGGAACAGCGTGTGGAAATGCGGCCCCGCCCTGTGCCAGCGAGCGAGCGAGAACGTGAGCGACGCGACGGCGAGGATGCTCGTCATCGTCAGCATCAGCGCGGACAGGCGGTCCAGAACCAGCACGATGCCGAACGGCGCCGCCCAGTTGCCGAGAAGATAGGTGCTGACGTGCGCGTCCGGTCCGCCGACCGCATCGGCGGCCCACAGCAGCACGAGGCTGATGAGGAGGAGCGCGACGGTGGAGACGACGTCGATCACCGCCTTCAGCGTGTGGCGCCGCTCGTCATAGAGCAGGAGCAGCGCGCCGGTGACCAGCGGCAGCACGATCGGGGCAATGAGAAGATGCTCGATCGGCAGCACGTTCACGACTCCCTGCCGTCGACGTGGTCGCTGCCGGTGAGGCCGCGCGAGGCAAGCATGACCACGAGGAACAGCGCGGTGGTTGCGAAGCCGATGACGATCGCCGTCAGCACCAGCGCCTGGGGAACCGGGTCGGCATAATCGGCCGGGTTCACGGGGCCCGCGGCGTCCAGCACCGCCGGCGCGCCGACGCGCACCCGCCCCATCGAGAAGATGAACAGGTTGACGCCATAGGCGATGAGCGAAAGCCCGACGATGACCTGATAGGTGCGCGGCCGCAGGATCAGCCACACGCCCGAGCCGACGAGAACGCCGATTCCGATGGCAAGCGTCAGTTCCATCGCGGGGTCTCCGTCTCGGGCGCGGCCGGCAGCTTCGCCGCCCGAAGCTTGCGGATCGACTGGTGGGCGAGCGCGATCAGCATCAGCACCGTCGCCCCCATCACGAGCGAGAACACGCCGAGGTCGAACGCCATGGCGGTCGCCGCCGGCACCTTCCCGATCAAAGGCAGGGCGACATATTGCGCGTGGGAGGTGAGGAACGGATAGCCGAACAGCCACGAGCCCATGCCCGTGGCGGCGGCGATGAGCAGGCCGAAGCCCATCCAGCGCACGGGAAGAACGCGCAGCCGTTCTTCGACCCAGGTGGTGCCGGCCGCCATATATTGCAGGATGAAGGCGGCGGCCATGGCGATGCCTGCGATGAACCCGCCGCCCGGCACGTCGTGGCCGCGGATGAACAGATAGGCCGCCAGCACGATGATGACCGGGAACAGCCATTTCATGATGACGCCCGGCACCAGCAGATAGTCGCTGGCGATGCTGCCGGCCTCCGGCCGCGCCTGGGGATCGTCAGAGGCTGCCTGATGGAGCTGCTGGTCGGGGGAGGCCACGTTGTCGGGCGCCGGGCGGAAACGCCGGAGCAGGGCGAACACCGTGAGCGCGACGATGCCGAGCACAGTGATCTCGCCGAAGGTATCGAAGCCGCGGAAGTCGACGAGAATGACGTTGACGACGTTGCGCCCGCCACCCTGGCTGTAGGCGTTTTCCAGGAAATAGTCGCCGATGCTCTGCGGCGGCTGCCGCGTCATCACGGCATAGGCGATCGCCGTCACGCCGGCGCCACACGCGGCGGCGAGGGCGAGGTCGCGGAAGCGGCGCACCTTGGCCGAGAACTCCCTGACGGGGTCGACGTCTTCCAGCCGCTTCGGCAGCCAGCGCAGGCCGAGCAGGATCAGGACGGTGGTGACGATCTCGACGACGAGCTGCGTTAGCGCAAGGTCGGGCGCGGACAGCCACACGAAGGTGATGCAGGTGACGAGGCCGGCGCCGCTCATGAGAATGAGCGCGACCAGACGGTGAAACTTGGCCTGGTAGGCCGCGCCCACGGCGCAGAGCGCGCCGATGGCCCAGAGCCCGGTGAAGACGGGATCGCTTCCGGCCGAGACGGTGACTTCCGCGCCGAACGGCCCGGTGAACAGCGCCATCAGGGCGAGGATGAAGGCGAAGCCGGCGAGCAGCCTCAGCTGGGGCTGAAGGCGGCGGGTGCCGAGCCGGCTTTCGGCAAGCCGCGCCCATCGCCAGGATACCAGCACCATCACGCGCTCGAAGATGCGCTGCCCCTTGAGCAGCCGGAAATAGGGCGGCCCCTCCTCGCTGGTCGCGAGGTAGCGGCGCAGCGCGAAGAACAGGAGCGTGCCGGCCACGAGGGCGACGAGGCTCATGACCAGCGGCAGGTTGAAGCCGTGCCAGACCGCAAGGCTGTAGGCGGGCGTCTCGGCACCGAGCACCGAGACGACGGCGCTGTGCAGATAGGGACCGACGGTCCGCCCCGGCACGATGCCGACTATCAGGCAGATCAGCACCAGAAGCAGCACGGGCAGCCGCATGAAGAACGGCGGCTCGTGGGGCGTGTGCTCGAACGCCTCCGGCGGCTTGCCGAAGAACACGCCGTGGATGAAGCGGATGGAGTAGGTGACCGCGAAGGCGCTCGCCAGCACGGCGACATAGGGCGCGGCGGTATCGAACACGGAATCGGCGTGGGTCTCGATCGCCTCGGCGAAGAACATCTCCTTGGAGAGGAAGCCGTTGAGCAGCGGCACGCCGGCCATCGAGGCGCTGGCGACCATGGCCAGCGTCGCTGTGATCGGCATGAAACGGAACAGCCCGCCGATGCGGCGCATGTCGCGCGTGCCCACCTCGTGGTCGATGATGCCGGCGGCCATGAACAGCGACGCCTTGAAGGTGGCGTGGTTCATCATGTGGAAGATCGCCGCCACCAGCGCGAGCGGGCTGCCGAGGCTGATGAGCAGCGTGATCAGCCCGAGATGGCTGATGGTGGAATAGGCGAGCAGCCCCTTGATGTCCTGCTGGAAGATCGCGAAGTACGCACCGAGCAGCAGCGTCGCCATGCCCGCGAAGCCGACGATGGCGAACCATTCGTAGGTGTCCGCGAGCACCGGCCACATCCGCGCCATCAGGAACACGCCGGCCTTCACCATCGTCGCCGAATGCAGGAACGAGGAGACCGGCGTCGGCGCGGCCATCGCGTTCGGCAGCCAGAAATGGAACGGGAACTGCGCGCTCTTGGTGAAGGTGCCGAGCAGGAACAGCAGCAGGATCGGCAGATAGAGGCTGCTGTCGCGGATGACGTTGCCGGAGGCGAGCACGGTGTCGAGATCGTAGCTGCCGATGACGTGGCCGATCAGCAGCATGCTGGCGAGCAGCGCCAGTCCTCCCGCCCCGGTGACGGTCAGCGCCATGCGCGCGCCGTCGCGCGCGCCCGCGTTGCTCGACCAGTAGCCGATCAGCAGGAACGAGAACAGGCTCGTCAGCTCCCAGAAGACGACGAGCTGGATGATGTTCCCCGACAAAACGACGCCGAGCATCGATCCCATGAAAGCGAGAAAGAAGGCGTAGAAGCGCGGCACCGGATCGTCCGGCGACATGTAGTAGCGCGTGTAGAGCACCACCAGAAGGCCGATCCCGGTGATGAGGACGGCGAACATCCACGCATATCCATCAAGGCGCAGGATGATGTCGAGCCCAAGCTCGGGAACCCACGGGATAACGTAGCGCAGCACGCCGCCGTTATCGACCGCCGGATAGGACGCGATGATCAGCGCGAGGAGACCGAACGTCGTCAGGCCCGACAGCCAGGCCCCGGCATCCCGTGCCTTGGCCCGCAGCGAGATGGCGGCGAGGCTGGCGATGAAAGGCAGCACGATCAGCAAGACGAGGGACGCGCCACCCTGCATTCAGGCAATCACCTTTGAATGGATGTGAAATGATACCGCCCAATGTCACCGATTACGGCAGGCGATGCAATCGTCTCCGGCCCCGACAGAACGGTTGTGGTGGCGACCGGTTCCGAACTCCGGCACATCGCGCCACCGCTGGTTTCGCCCTTCGCGCCGCACGAATCTGACCCGCAGGCTCCATCGCCGCACGGATGTCATGGCGCGCGCCGTGGAGACTTTCCCGCGATGATAATGCCGTGAACCCGGCTTTTCCGGGCGTGGTCGGGGTGGGGGACGATGAGTCCGGAGCGGCCGCAGCGGCGCCTATAGGCGAGGGACGACCTGTGCGGCGGGACCCTGCGATTCGATCCGGCAATGGACGGAGATCCCGACGCGGCGATACGGCCGCAGCGGCTTTTGCGGCGTCTCGCCTCGCGGGCTGGCCACCGGTCTCGTGGCGCTCATGATCGTGCCTTCCGGATGTCCCCAGCCGCCCGATTTCACCCGCTTGACAAAACACCCGTCCTCCCGCTTCCTTAGCTGGTCTACTGGTTCAACCAGTTGATCAGAGGAACCATGCCCCAGCCTGCCAGCTCATCGCCGGCCATTCCGCTGACGGAGATCAGGGCGTTTCGCGATGGTATCGTGAAGCGCTCGATCAAGACCGTCATCAGCGAGAAGATCGCCGGCCTGATCGCCTCCGGCATCCTGCAGGTCGGCGACGCGCTTCCGAGCGAGCGGGAGCTTGCGGCCGCTTTGAATGTCAGCCGAGAGGCGGTGCGGGGCGGCATCCAGATCCTCGCCACCCAGGGCGTGCTCGAGGTCTCCCACGGCGCGCGGACGCGCGTGCTCAGGGCGGATGTCGGGCCGGTCACGATCGGTCTCGCGATGGCCCGCGCGGTCGACGCCTACGACATCGACTCGGTGCATTCGGCACGGCTTCTGGTCGAGAGGCAGGTGGTGGCCGATGCGGCGCGCGCCATCGACGACGCAACCCTCGCCACGCTGGAGAGCCTGCTGGAGGCGCAGCGGCTGTCGCTGGACGACCCGGTGCGGTTCCTGATCTGCGACCGCGAGTTCCACACCACGATCTACCGGGTGTCGGCGAACCCGCTGCTCGCCGATTTCTCGACCGATCTCTACGGCTACATGATGGAATATCGCCGTCGCGTCGTGGCGCGGCCGGGCGCCATCGCCGCCAGCTACGACGACCATCTCGCCATCGTGGCGGCGCTTCGCCTCCACGATCCGGAACGCGCCGTGGAGGCGTTCGCCATCCACACCGGGCGCATCTACAGCACCACCCAGTCCATCTTGACGGCGGAGGATTGAGGGGCGCCCAAGCCCCGGCACTCAGGCGCGCCTCGCGTTCGGACGGCTTCGTCCGCCCGACGGGAAGCGCTCCATTCCACGATTTGGGGCATGCACGGCGGCGCCGGCGCAATGCCCGACCGTCCGAAGCGCGGACCGGTCCCTGCCGGCCTGAGCCGGCATCCGGCCAAGCGCTCCGGAGACCAGAAAGCAACAGGCCGCGACGCCATCCCGAAGGCGCGCGAGCCGAAAAATCACATATGGGAGGAAATTCACGATGGAACGCAGGACATTCCTGAAGATCGCCGCCAGCACCCTCGCCGTCGCCGGCGCCAGCACCGCCGGCCTGTTCCCGGCCGCCGCGGCCGGCAAGAGCATCGTCTATCTCACCCCGGGCCTGGACCTGCCGTTCTGGCGCTTCCTGTCCAAGGGCGTCGAGGCGGCGGTCACCAAGCAGGGCTATTCGTTCCAGGCGCTCGATTCCCACAACAGCGCCCAGACGCAGCTCCAGAACGCCCAGGACTCGATCGCCCGCGGCGTCGCCGGCATCGTGATCTCGCCGACGGATTCCTCGACCGCTCCGAGCGTTTTGACGCTCGCCAAGCGCGCCAACATCCCGGTGGTGATCGCCGATATCGGCACCAACAGCGGCGACTACGCCTCGTTCATCATCTCCGACAACTATCGCGGCGCGTTCGATGTGGGCAAGGCGCTGGCCGCCGCCCTGAAGAAGAAGGGCTGGGAGGACGGTTCCGTCGGCATCGTGGCGATCTCCCAGGCGCGCAAGAACGGCCAGGCCCGCACCAAGGGCTTCCTCGACGGCCTGAAGGAAGGCGGCTTCACCGGCAAGGAAGCCGGCCTGCAGCAGATGCAGAGCTACACCGCCGACGAGACCTTCAAGTTCACCCAGGACATGCTGACCGCCAACCCCGGCATGCGCGGCCTGTTCGTGCAGACCGACCAGCCCGCCATCGGCGCGCTGCGCGCCATCAAGGCGGCCCGCCGCAACGGCGAGGTGCTGGTCGCGGCCTTCGACGGCATCCCCGAGTTCGTCGATCTCCTGAAGTCGGGCGAACTCGTCGTCTCCGGCATGCAGCAGCCCTACCTCATGGGCGAGCGTTCGGGTGAGGCGATGCTCGAGGTGCTGGCCGGCAAGACGCCGCCGAAGGAGATCGTGGTGCCGATCCTCGCGGTCACCAGCGAGAACATCGAGAAGGAACTGCCGACCGTGCGCCTCACGGTGTTCGCGAACGAGGTCTGATCCCTGCACAGCCCTCCGCCGCCGCGGACGACCCGTTTCCGCGGCGGCACCCGGGCCGTGCCGGCAGATTCCCCCCGTCCGTCCGTGCAAACGCGCCCGGTGCGCCGTCCCGATCTCACACCCGGGACGGCGCCTGCGGGCATCGAGGTTCCGACGATGCAGTCCTCCCCGCCATCCAGCGCGCCGCTTCTTGTCGCCAGCGGCATCTCGAAGACGTTCGGCCGCACGCGTGCGCTCGCGGGCGCCGACTTCGAACTGGTCGAAGGCGAGATTCACGGCCTCCTCGGCGCCAACGGCGCCGGCAAGTCGACCCTCTCCAAGGTCATTTCCGGCCATTACACCGTCGATTCCGGCACGCTCACCTTTGCGGGCCGCCCGATCGTCCTGAACGGCACCCGCGACGCGCTCCGCAACGGCATCGCCATCGTGATGCAGGAGACGAGCCTCGTCCCGGACCTGTCCGTGCTCGAGAACATCTTCCTGCCCGAGCTTGGCACGCGCGGCCGTCTCGACCGCGGCACGCTCAGGAAGCGCGCAGAGGCGATTCTGGAAGAACTCGGGCAGAACGATACTCTGCCGCTCGATCTCGAGGTGCGGTGGCTGTCTTCGGCCCAGAAGCAGCTCGTCGAAATCGCCAAGGCCCTCGGCATCAGCGCCCGGCTGATGATCTTCGACGAGCCGACGGCGTCGCTCAGCCCGGGCGAGGTCGAGCGGCTGTTCGACATCATGGGCCGCCTCCGGGCCTCCGGCCGCGGCCTGATCTTCGTTTCCCATCGCCTCGAAGAGGTGTTCTCGCTCACGGACCGCGTGACGGTGATGCGCGAGGGCCGCACCGTCATGAAGTCGCGCCCGACCGCGGATCTCACCCAGCCCGAGCTGATCCGCGCCATGGTGGGCGCCGAACTCGGCTCCATCTACGAGCATCGCGGCGCGGTCGAGCACGGCGCCTTCGGCCCGGTGGCACTGGAGGTGAAAGGCCTCGCGGCGGCGCCGGAGGTGAAGGACGTGTCGTTCACCGTCCGCAAGGGCGAGATCGTCGGGCTCGGCGGCCTCGTCGGGGCCGGCCGATCGGAGACGGTTGAGGCGGTGTTCGGGCTGCGCCGCCGCAGCGCCGGAACGGTCTCGGTCGCGGGCAAGCCGCTGCCGGACCACCGTCCCCAGGCGTCCATCCGCGCCGGTGTCGGCTTCGTGGCGGAAGACCGCCGCACCCAGAACATCGTGCCGGATCTCTCGGTGAAGGAGAACCTGCTGCTCGCCCATCTCGGGGCGCACAAGGGCTTCTTCTGCAACTACCGCTCCCGGGAGCGGAAGGCGACCGAACTCCTGGCCGAACTCGGCCTGCCGGCGGACCGGCTGCTCGATGCCTCCATGCTGAATTTCTCCGGCGGCATGCAGCAGAAGATCATCATCGCGCGCTGGCTGCTGCTCGATCCGCAGGTGCTGATCCTCGACGAGCCGACCAAGGGCGTGGACATCGGCGCCCGCGCCTCGATCTACGCCATGCTGCGCGAGGTCGCCCGGCGGGGCGTCGCCGTGGTCGTGGTCTCCTCCGACTTCGAGGAACTGCTCGGCCTCAGCGACCGGATCGTCGTCATCAGCGACGGGCGCTCGGTCGCCGATCTGCCGAGCGCGATGCTCGACGAGGAGAAGCTCACCCTTCTCGCCGCGCCGCGCACCTCGATGGCGCGCAACACCGCCCTGCTCGGCGACCTCACCCGCAGCTATGGCGGCGCCGGGTTCTGGGCGCTGCTGGAGGACGACCGCCTGATCTGCCTCAACGCCGTCGTCGCAGACGCCGATGCCGATCCCGGCTTCAAGGCGGGCGATGCCGCCTTCATGGCCGACACCCGCATTCCCGAGGCGCTTCGCCGGCGCGACGAGGGCTTCGTGACCGAGGCCGCCGGCGGCCGTCGCAGCACGCTGATGATGCCGATGCGCAGCCCGCGCGGCCACGATCTCGGCTGGGTCGGCCTCAGCCTGCCGGAAGGCCGCCCGCTGCCGTCGCCGGACGCCATCAAATCCCGCATTTCAACCATGGCGGCAACGCTATGAGCCGCAAGGAGCCGATATCCATGGGCACCGCATCCCTCGCTTCCCCCGCGCCGAAGACACGGATGAGATCCGTCTTCCGCCGGCTCGAAGTGCGCATGGTGCTGCTGGCGGCCGTCATCGCCATCTGCCTGTCGATGCTGTCGCCCTATTTCCTCACCCAGTCCAACATCTTCAACATGCTGGACCAGTCGGTGGTGATCGGCATCGTCGCGGTCGGCATGACGTTCGTCATCCTCACCGGCGGCATCGACCTTTCGGTCGGCTCGGTCGCGGGCCTGACGGGCATCATCCTCGGGCTGGCGCTGCGCGAGATGCCGATCGTGCCGGCCATCATGCTGGCGGTCGCCGCGGGCGCCGCGATCGGGCTGATTTCCGGACTGCTGATCCACCTGTTCGGGCTCGCGGCGTTCGTCGTCACCCTCGGCATGATGGCGATCGCGCGCAGCCTCGCCTACATCCTGTCCGGCCAGACCGCGATCTCCGACATCCCGGAGGCGATGCAGCAGATCGTCTACACAACGGTGTTCGGCATTCCGACCAACGTGCTGTTCCTGCTTGCGCTCTACGTGGCCGCCTGGCTCTACCTGACCTATACTAAGGGCGGGCGCACCATCTACGCGGTCGGTTCCAACCGGGAAGCGGCGCGTGCGGCGGGCCTCAACACGCTGTTCTATTCCGTGCTGCCCTATGTGCTGTCGGGCGCGCTGTCGGCGGTCGCCATCACGTTCTCGATCAGCCAGCTGCTGTCGGCCGACCCGCTGATGGGCAACGCCATGGAACTCGACACCATCGCCGCGGTGGTGATCGGCGGCGCAAGCCTCTATGGCGGCCGCGGCTCGGTCATCGGCACGCTGATCGGCGTGTTCATCATGGTGATGATCCGCAACGGCCTCAACCTGATGGGCGTCTCGCCGTTCTGGCAGGGCTCGGCCATCGGCACCATCATCATCGTCGCGCTGCTCGCGGAGCGGCTCGTCAGCAGCCGGGTGGAACGATGAGCACCGAAACCCCATCCGTCGACACCCCCTCCCTGGCCGTCCGCCTGTTCGGCACCGAGGAGCCGGTCGCCCCGCTCCACATCCTCAAGGCCGGCGACTTCACCGCCGAACTCGATGCCGGCAACCTGCGCCACATCCGCTATGGCGGTGTCGAGATCATCCGCGCGGTGTCCTTCATCGTACGCGACCGCAACTGGGGCACCTACAATCCCCGCATCGCCAATTTCGAACTCACGGAGATGCCGGAAGGCTTCCGCGTCTCCTATGATGCGGTCGCCGAGGACGATACCCAGCGCCTGCGCTACCGCGCCACCATCGACGGCCACGCCAACGGCCGCCTGACGTTCTCGGCCGAAGCCGTCACCGAGACGGACTTCCTGACGAACCGCACCGGCTTCGTCGTGCTGCATCCGCTGGTCGGGGTCAGCGGCCGGCCGGTGACCGTGGAGCATGTCGACGGGACCGTGGAGGACAGCGTCTTTCCCGCGCTGATCGATCCGGTCCAGCCGATGAAGGATCTGCGCGCGCTCACTCACGAGGCCGCGCCGGGCCTCGGCGTCACCTGCCGGATGGAGGGCGATGCCTACGAGATGGAGGACCAGCGCAACTGGACCGACGCCTCCTACAAGACCTATGTGCGCCCGCTCGCGCGGCCGTGGCCCTACACCATCCCGGCCGGTGAGACCATCGCCCAGTCGGTCGGCGTCACCGTGACGGGCAGGCCCGCGGCGACGGCCGACACGGGCGCAGCACGCGTCTCCATCGGCGCGCGGGAAGGGACGGTCCCCGGCCTCGGCCTCGGCCTCGATCCCGACGAGATCGAGCCGACCCTCGCCAATATCGCCACCATCGCCGCCGCAGGCGTCGCCGTCGCCGTCTGCCACTACGATCCGCGCCGCGGCCACGACCGCGAGGTGCTGAAGCGGCTGGCGGAGACGGCCGCGAAGATCGGCGCGGAGCCGTGGCTCGAGGCGGTCGTCGCCTCCGTCGACGGTTTCGAAGCGGAGATCGCAGCGCTCGGCGAGGCGGTCGCCTCGATCGGCAGGCCGTTCCGCACCGTGCTCGTGTCTCCGGCGCCGGACCTGAAGTGCACGCTGCCCGGCAGCCCGTGGCCGCCCGCCCCGCCGCCGCGCGATTTCTTCTCCGCAGCCCGCGCGGCCTTCCCCGGCGTGCGGCTCGGCGGCGGTATGTTCAGCTACTTCACCGAGATGAACCGCAAGCGCCCGCCGGTGGACCTCATCGATCTCCTGAGCTTCACCACGACCGCGACGCTCCACGCCGGCGACGACCATTCCATCGTCGAGGGGCTGGAATCGCTGCCGGCGATGGCGGCGAGCACCCGGGCGATCGCCGGGGAGAAGCCCTATGCGGTCGGGCCGAGCGCCATCGGGATGCGGATGAACCCCTACGGGGACGCGCCGATGGCCAATCCCGGCAACATCCGCCAGGCGATGAACTATAACGACCCGCGCCATCGCGGCCTGCTTGGCGCCGCGTGGGCGCTCGGCTTCTTCGCCCGGTTCGCGGACGGCGGCGCCGAGACCGTGTCGCTCGGCGGTGCCACCGGCCCGTTCGGCCTCCTGCACACGCCGCAATCGTGGCCGCAGCCCTGGTTCGACGAGGAGGGCGGGTTGTTCCCGATGTACCATGTGCTGCGCGGGCTCGCGGCGCTGAAGGGCGCATCGCGGCTTGCCGTCGAGGCGCCGGCCGCGCTGGAAGCGATCGCCGCGGACACCGATGGCGGCCGCACGCTGTGGCTGGCAAACCGCACGGCAGAGCCGCAGAGCGTCGTCATGGACGGCGCGGTGCGCGATGCGAGCGTGATCGATGCCGACAGCTTCGTCGAGGCCGCCCGCATGACGGATGCCATCGACGTTCTCGCCCGTCCGCTCCAGAATGGCACGCTCCGGCTCGGCCCCTACGCCATCGCGCGCGTTCGCTTCTCCTGAATTTCCGTTCTTTCGAGGTTCTTTCCCATGCATGTTCTCATCATCGGCGCCGCCGGCATGGTCGGCCGCAAGCTGATCGGCCGTCTGGTCGAGGCCGGCCAGATCGACGGCCGCGAAGTCACCGCCCTGACGCTGGCCGACGTGGTCGCGCCTGAGCGGCCTGCAGGCTTCGGCGGTAAGGTCGAGACGTTGACCGTCGACCTCTCCGCGCCCGCCACCGCCGAGACGCTGATCGCCGGCCGACCGGATCTCATCTTCCACCTCGCCGCCATCGTGTCCGGCGAGGCCGAGGCCGATTTCGACAAGGGCTACCGCATCAATCTCGACGGCACCAGACAGCTGTTCGATGCGATCCGGCTTGCCGGGCTCGCCTCGCCCTATCGTCCCCGTGTGGTGTTCACCTCGTCGATCGCGGTGTTCGGCGCCCCGTTCCCGGAGAAGATCGGCGACGAGTTCTTCCAGACGCCGCTGACGAGCTACGGCACGCAGAAGGCGATCTGCGAGCTGCTGCTGGCCGATTATTCCCGCCGCGGCTTCTTCGACGGCATCGGTATCCGGCTTCCCACCATCTGCATCCGCCCCGGCCGGCCGAACAAGGCCGCCTCCGGCTTCTTCTCGAACATCCTGCGCGAGCCGCTGAACGGCGAGGAAGCGGTGCTGCCGGTGTCGCCCGACGTCCGCCACTGGTTCGCAAGCCCGCGGGCGGCGGTCGGTTTCCTGATGCACGCCGCGACGCTCGATCTCGGCCGCGTCGGACCGCGGCGCAGCCTCAACATGCCCGGCCTCTCGACCACGGTTGGTGAGGAAATCGCGGCGCTCGGCCGTGTCGCAGGCGAGCGGGCCGTGAAGCTGATCCGCCGCGAGCCTGACGAGACCATCATCCGCATCGTCGACGGCTGGGCGCAGGATTTCGATCCCGCGCGCGCGATCGCGCTCGGTTTCACGGCCGACAAGAGCTTCGACGACATCATTCGCGTGCACATCGAGGACGAGCTCGGCGGCCGCATCGCCGCCTAGAACATATCCCGTTCGGATCGAACCGCTCCGAACGACAAGGATAGGCTCAAGTCTTTGAATCTGGAGCGATGTCTTTCCGGTCTGATGAGGTCCATCAGATCGGCAAGCGCTCTCACGCGGCACCCGACAATCGAGAAAGCAGGATGATCGATCATGACTGACAGCGGAAAGGTCGCCCTCGTCACGGGCGCCGGCACGGGCATCGGCAAGGCCGTGGCACTGGCGCTCGCAGCCGCCGGGTACCGGCTGGTGGTGACCGGCCGGCGCCGCGAGCCGCTGGAGGCCGTCGTCGCCGAGGCGGGCGGCGAGGCCGTCGCCATCCCGGCCGACATCACGGACCCGGCCTCGGTCGCGGCGCTGTTCGAGGCGATCCGGCAGCGGTTCGGCCGGCTCGACGTGCTGTTCAACAATGCCGGTGCCATCGCGCCGCCGGTCAATATCGAGGACCTGCCAGTCGAGCAGTGGAAGACGGTGATCGATACCAACGTCACCGGCGTCTTCCTCTGCACGCAGGCGGCGTTCCGGCTGATGAAGGACCAGAACCCGCGCGGCGGCCGCATCATCAACAACGGCTCGGTCTCGTCCGAGAGGCCGCGGCCGAATTCGGCGCCCTATGCCGCGTCCAAGCATGCGGTGCTGGGACTCACGCGCTCGACGGCCATCGACGGGCGAAAGTACGACATCGCCTGCGGCCAGATCGACATCGGCAACACCGAGACGCCAATGGCCTCGCAGATGAAGAAGGGCGTGCTGCAGCCCGACCTTTCCATCAAGGTCGAGCCGACCTTCGACGTCAGCCACGTCGCCGACGCGGTGCTCTACATGGCCGGGCTGCCGCTCGACGCCAACGTGCTGCAGATGACGGTGATGGCCACCAAGATGCCGCTCGTCGGCCGCGGCTGACCACGACAACGCGCACGCGCACATCCTGCCGGGGGGTTCAGAACGGCATTCCCCCGGCAGATTTCGTTTACGGGATGACGCGGCTCCGGTGCCGCCGTCTCAGGCGCCTTCCGTCTCCGCGACGGCGCCGGTCGGGATGACGACGAGTTCGCTGACGCAGACGTGGGCCGGCAGCGTTGCGACGTGCAGCACGAGATCGGCGAGGTCCGACGGGCGCAGCATGCGCCGCCGGCCTTCCGCATCCGCGGGTGCGGGCCGCTTGTCGATGATCGGCGTGGCGACTTCGCCCGGACAGATCACCGTCGCGCGGATGCCGTTGTGCATTTCCTCAAGATTGATGCTGTGGCTCATCGCCACCACGCCATGCTTCGCCGCGGTGTAGGACGAGCCGGATATCGCCCCGACATGGCGGCCCGCAATCGAGCCGGTCGTGATGATCAGGCCCTGCTTCTGCCGGCGCATGATCGGCAGCGCAGCGATGACGGTGTGGAAGGCGAGCTTCAGGTTGCCGTCCAGCACCTCTTCAGCGCCGGCCTCGTCGAGTTCCTGCCAACTCCGGCGCGGAATGTTGGTGCCGGCATTGTTGACGACGATGTCGAGCCGCCCGGCCTCGCGCTCGATGGCGCCGGCGATCCCGGCCGCCACGCCGGGCAAAGACAGATCGCCCGGCAGAACGCTCACCTGGCCCCCAGCGGCATCGATCCGGTCAGCGACGCCCTGAAGCGCATCCACACGCCTTCCCGTGAGGAAGACCCGGGCGCCGGCGCCCGCGAGGGCCGCCGCCGCTGCCGCGCCGATGCCGCTTCCCGCGCCCGTGACCCAGGCGACCTTGCCGTTCAACGCACCCATTTCCGTCTTCCTCCCAAATCCGTCTTCTTCCGATGGCCGCCGCGAGCAGCGGTCGCTCAAGACGCCCGCCGGGCGCGACATCATCGATTCGGCCGCGACTGCACCACAGCCCGCGCGACGCGTCTATCCGGCGCGCCGGTACTGTGGGGCATCCGCATCCACGTCTGTCGGCATCAGCGCCGGCGAAGCTCCGCGACCTGATCGGCGGTGAGCGGCCGCACCCGGCGTCCGTCGAGCATCAGGAACAGCCGCGCGGTCTCTTCCAGTTCCTCGACGGCATATTGCGCCTCGCGCAGCGTCTTGCCCGCCACCACGGGGCCGTGGTTCGCAAGCAGCACCGCGTGATGGCGGCCGGCCTCCTCGCCCACCGCCTCGGCGAGGCGCGCGTCGCCCGGCGGAAAATAGCGCACCAGGGGCAGCGTGCCGACCCGCATCACATAGTAGGCGGTCAACGGCGGCAGAACGTCCGCGGGATCGACATCGGCCAGAATGCTGACGGCGACCGAATGGGTGGAGTGGAGATGGACCACCGCGCCCGCATCCGCCCGGGCGCAATACATGCAGCGGTGGAGGAAGGCTTCCTTGGTGGGCTTGTCGCCGTCCACATGCACGCCCTCGGCGGTGAAACGGGACAGCCGCGCCGGCTCCAGTTCGCCCAGGCAGGCGTTGGTCGGCGTCATCAGCAGGCTGCCGTCGGAAAGCCGCACGCTGATGTTGCCCGTGGAGCCGAAGGTGAGGCCGCGTGAGAAGATCGATGCCCCGATGCGGGCGATCTCGTCGCGGGCGCGGGTTTCCTCGGAAAGAAGCGCGGTCATGCCAGGAGGTCCCAGGCCTTGGCGAAGATGTCCGGCGCGCCGAAATTGCCCGACTTCAGCGCAAGCGCGAGCGGCCGCCCGGCACCAAGGCTCAGCATCCACGGAACGCCGGGATCGATCTCGGGACCGATGGCGAAGCCTTCGACGCCGAGCGCCTGAACCACCGCCCCGGAGGTCTCGCCGCCCGCCACGAGAAAGCGCGTGAAGCCGCGCTCGGCGAGCCGGCAGGCGACGCCCGCCATCAGGCCTTCCACGAGCGCGCCGGCATGCTCGCGCCCGAGCTTTTCCTGGACGGCGGCGACCTCGGCCGGATCGGCGCTGGCATAGATCAGCGGCGGACCGCCGGTCGCGGTCTCGGCGAAGGCGGCGACCTCCTCGACGCCAAGCGAACCCGACGCCACCGCGAGCGGATCGATGCGGAGCGCCGCCGTGCCGGAGGCGACGGCGGTCGCGACCTGCTTGCGCGTCGCGGCCGAACAGGAGCCGGCAAGGATCACCGCGCGGCCGGGCGGGGCCACCATCCGCGCCGACGGCGCGGCGGCCGCGAGTAGACCGGCACGACGGAAGTTCTCCGGCAGGCCGATCGCGATGCCGGAGCCGCCGGTGACGAGCGCCATGTCGCGGGCGGCGGTGCCGATGGCTCTGAGGTCGGTGTCGTCGATGGCGTCGACGATGACGATGCGTTGTCCGGCGCGTTCGGCCTGGGAGAAGGCGGCCGCGACGGCATCCGCCCCGCGGCGGACGCGCTCGTGGGCGACGAGGCCCACGGGCAGGGTGGTCTGGGCCTGCAGCACGCGGACGAGGCTCGGATCGCGCATCGGCGTCAGCGGATGATCCTTCATCGGGCTCTCCGACAGGAGTTCGTCGCCGACGAAGAGATAGCCAAGATAGACGGTGCGCCGGTTGGTGGGGAAGGCGGGGCAGGCGAGGGTAAGCCCGGCACCGAGGCGGCCGAGCAGGGCTTCCGTCACAGGGCCGATATTGCCGACCGGGGTCGAATCGAAGGTCGAGCAATATTTGAAGAACAGCTGCCGCGCCCCGGTGGCGAGCAGCCATTCCGCCGCCGCGAGCGACTGTTCGACCGCCTCGGCCGCCGGGATGGTGCGCGATTTCAGCGAAACCACCACCGCATCGGCTGCACCGGCATCGAAGCCGGCCGGGGGAATGCCCACCGTCTGCACCGTCTTCATGCCCTCGCGCGACAGCATCAGCGCGAGATCCGACGCGCCGGTCAGATCGTCCGCGATCGCCCCGAGCAACATGGCAAATTCCTCCCGAAAAGCTGGTCTCTTGGTTGTTCCGCCGCGCGACGCGGTCACGCGGTTTCGCCGGCCTCGATCTCGTAGCCGGTGTCGATGATGGTGGGGTCTGAGGGGCGCGCCGCCTGCGCGATCAGCGTCTCGGCGGCGGATCGGCCGATCAGGAAGCGGTTAGAGCGCACCGTGGAAAGCCGCAGCGGCAGGGCCTGACCGATATCGAGGCCGTTGAAGCCGAACAGCCCGATATCGCGGCGGGGCACGAGGCCTGTCGCGAAGCAGTGGAATACGCCTCCGACGGCCATGTCGTCATTGGAGAACACCACGACGTCCGGCCGGCCGTCGCCGGCGAGGAGGGCGGCGGTCATGGCGCGGCCGTCGGCGGTCGTGCTCGGTCCGTCCACCCGCCGTTCGTCGACGAGGTCGAGCCCGGCCTCGCCGAGCGCGGCCCGCATGCCGTCGTAGCGAAGCCGCGCGCGCCGGTCGCGCTCCCAGTCGTGGCCGACATAGCCGAAGCGGCGATAGCCGCGCGACACGAGATGACGGGCGGAATCGTAGCCGGCCTTGCGATGGGACAGCCCGACGGCGACGTCGATCGGTGCGGCGTCGATGTCCATGATCTCGGCGACCCGGACCGGGCTCGCCTCCAGCATCCGCCGCGCCGGGGCGGTGTGCTCGAAGCCCGCAACGATCATCGCGCGCGGCTGCCACGCCATCATCGAGCGGACCACCCGTTCCTCGGTGTTCGGGGCGTATTCCGTCACGCCGACCACCGGCTGGTAGCCCGTGCCCGCCAGCGCCGCATGGACGCCCCGCAGCACGTCCGCGAACACGATGTTCGAGAGGGAGGGCAGCACCACACCGACGAGCATCGAGCCGGACGAGGCAAGCGCGCCGGCAAGCCGGTTGGGCACGTAGCCGACCGTCTCGATCGCGGCCAGCACGCGCGCCCGCGTCTGCGGCGAGATTCGTTCGAGGCCGCGCACCACCCGCGAGACAGTGATCTCGCTGACACCGGCCACGCGCGCGACGTCGGCGAGCAGCGGCTGGCCGCGCGGCGTCCCTTCGTCCCCGACCTCTGGAGATCGCACCTTCCGGCGCGTGCCCTTGCGCACGACCGCTTGCCTTCCCGTGTGTCCGTTCCACGCTTATGACAGCGCTAACACAAAACGATTGTAAGGGGCTAGCCTTCCGTGCCATAGAAAATGACAGCGCTAACACAAAATCATTCCGGGGAGACTTCATGGGCGGATCGATCAGGACGGTCGCCGTCGCCGGGCTTGGCTCTATGGGGCTCGGCATCGCGAAATCGCTCCTGCGAGCAGGGCTCGATACCGTCGGCTTCGACGTCTCGCAGGCAGCGGGAGCCGCCTTCGCGGCGGCGGGCGGCCGTGTCACCACAACCGTCGCAGAGGCCGCGGCCGGCGCCGACGCGCTCGTCTGCGTCGTCGTCAACGCGGCACAGACCGAGGCCGTGCTGTTCGGACCGGACGGCGCCGCATCCGCGCTTCGGCCGGGCGGGGTCGTCATTTCCTGCGCCACCATGGCGCCGGACGAGGCCAAGCGGCTGGCCGCCGGCGCGGCCGAAGCGGGGCTGCATTTCCTCGATGCCCCCATCAGCGGCGGGGCAGCCAAGGCGGAAAGCGGCGACCTGACCGTGATGGCCTCGGGATCGGCCGAGGCCTTCGCAGCGGCGCGGCCCGTGCTCGACGCCATGGCCGCGAAAGTCCACGATCTCGGCTCGGCGCCGGGCATCGGTTCCTCCTTCAAGATCGTCAACCAGCTTCTGGCCGGGGTCCACATCGCCGCCGCCTGCGAGGCCGTCGCGTTTGCGAGCCGGCTCGACCTCGACATCTCCCGCGTGTTCGAAGTCATCACCGGTTCCGCCGGCAACAGCTGGATGTTCGAGAACCGCGTGCCCCACATCCTGGAAGGCGACTATCGTCCGCGCAGCGCCGTCGACATCTTCACCAAGGATCTCGGCATCGTCTCGGACATCGGCCGCAGGCTGTCCTTTCCGCTGCCGCTCACCGGAGCGGCACTCCAGCTCTTCATCATGACCGCGGCGGCCGGCATGGGACGGGACGACGACGCCTCGGTCGCCCGGCTCTATGCACTCATCGCCGGCCTCGAGCTTCCCGAACAAGGCGCCCACTGATGCCCCGCTTCGCTGCCAATCTCAGCCTTATGTTCAACGAGCACGCGTTTCTCGACCGGTTCGAGGCCGCTGCCGCCGCCGGATTCCGGGCGGTCGAGTTCCTGTTCCCCTATGAGCACGCACCGGAAGAGATCGCCGACCGGCTGACGGCCAACGGACTTGAACTGGCGCTGTTCAACCTGCCGCCGGGCGACTGGGCGAAGGGCGAGCGCGGTATCGCAGTCCGCCTCGGCGACAGCCCGGAATTCCGTGCGACCGTCGATCTCGCGCTCGGCTATGCCGCCGCGACCGGCTGCCGGCGCCTGCACCTGATGGCGGGTCTCGCCGATCCGGAGGACGGCGCCGCCGCGGCGCGCTATCGCGATGCGCTGCTGTTTGCCTCCGACCGGGCGGGCGAGGCCGGGCGGACGATCCTGATCGAACCGCTCAACGGGCGCGATATGCCCGGCTATTTCCTCAACGACTTCTCGCGCGCCGCCGACCTGATCGCGGAGCTCGGCCGGGCGAACATCCGCCTGCAATACGACCTCTATCACCGCCAGATCCTGCACGGCGACGTTCTCAAGTCGCTGGAGGCTCTGATGCCGGTGATCGGCCACGTGCAGACCGCGTCGGTCCCCGGCCGCAACGAGCCGGGCACGGGCGAACTCGACGATTTCCGCGTGTTCGCGGCCCTCGACCGGCTGGGATATGACGGCTATGTCGGCTGCGAATACCGCCCGGCCGCCGGCACCGTGGAGGGCCTCGGGTGGCTCGAAAGGGTTTCGGCCTGAGGGCGGGCGGACGCCCCGCATCGCCGGATACGGCGCGATGTCCCGCGCGAGCGGCTTTTGAAGCCACCCCGGCGCGGGTCGCCGCGCCGGATTTTCAACCGCCGTTCAGGCGGCCTCGATGAGGGAGGCGAGCGCCGTTCCCGCTTCGGAGTCCGGCAAGCCGAGATCCCGCACGCTGTCCATGTGATTGCGCCCGGCGATAGCGCGCCGGGTCACGGAAAGGCCCTGCTCCCGCAGCAGGGCGGCGAACGCATCGGCCTGCGCATGGAACGGCGGCGTCTCATCGGCGCCGACGAGCACAGCCGCCGCGGTCGAAGGATCGTGACGGTGGCCGAGCGGCGTGAACGAGGCCACCTCCGCGTCGGTCAGGCCGATCTCCGCCTGCAGGAACGACGATTGCAGCGGCGCGAGATCGTAGAGGCCGCCGAGCAGCAGTGCCGCCTTGACCCCTGACGACCCGCCGCCCTCGTTGAAGAGGAAGGTGGCGAGATGGGCCCCGGCCGAATGGCCGCTGATCGTCAGACGGCCGGGATCTCCGCCGTGTTCGGCGATATGCCCGGTCACCCAGACCTTCGCCCGTCGCACCTGGTCGACGATGGTGTCCATCCGCACCGACGGCATCAGCGCATAATCGACGATGACCGCGATCGCCCCGGCAGCCGTGACCGTGTCGGCCACGCAGGAATAGTCCTCCTTGGAGAACATCCTCCAGTAGCCGCCATGGATGAAGATATGCACGGGCAGGGCATCCGCCCGGGGTTCCGGCGGGAAGAAGATGTCCAGCGTCTCGGTCGGGGCTTCTCCATAGGAAACCCCGGCGAGGAAGCGCACCCGCTGCCGCGTCGCGGCGCTGCGGGCGAGAAGGTCGCCCACGATGGCATCGAAGCCCGCGACATGATCGCGGATGCGGAAAGGATCGAGGCTCACGGCGGCGTCTCCCTCAGAAGCTCGCCGCTATGTATTTCATCTCCAGGAATTCCGCGATGCCGTGATGCTGCCCGCCTTCGCGGCCGAGCCCGCTCTGCTTCATGCCGCCGAACGGCGCCGCGGGGTCCGACACGAGGCCGCGATTGAGCGCGATCATGCCCGCATCGATCCCCGCTGCGACCCGCATTCCGCGAGCGAGGTCGCGGGTATAGACATAGGCGGCGAGGCCGTATTCGGTGTCGTTCGCCCGCGCGATCGCCTCCGCCTCGGTGTCGAAGCGCGACAGTGCCGCCACCGGGCCGAAGATTTCCTCGTGCGCCATCTCGGCCTCCGGCGGGACGTCGGCGAGCACCGTCGGCGGATAGAAGAACCCGGATCCCTGCGGGACGCTGCCACCGCAGAGCACGCGCGAGCCGCGCGAGACCGCGTCCTGCACGAGGCGGTCGATCTTGTCGACGGCCTTGCGCGTGATCATCGGCCCGCATTCCGTGGCGGCATCGGTGCCCGGGCCGACCCGGAGTGCCGACATGCGCTGCGTCAGCCGCTCGGCGAAGGCGTCGTACAGGCCGGACTGCACATAGATGCGATTTGCGGCAGTACAGGCTTCTCCGGCATTACGCATCTTCGCGATCATGACGCCGTCGAGCGCGGCGTCGAGGTCCGCATCGTCGAACACCACGAACGGCGCGTTTCCGCCGAGTTCCATGGAACTGGAAATCACGTGCTTCGCCGCCTCGGCGAGAAGGGTGCGGCCGACGCCGGTGGAGCCGGTGAACGACAGCTTGCGGACGCGCGGATCGGCCAGCATGGCAGCCGTCACCGGACCCGGGGCCGACGTGGTGAGCACGTTGACGACGCCCGGCGGCACACCGGCTTCCTCATAGAGCGCCGCGAGCGCGTAGGCCGTGAGCGGCGTCTCGGTCGCGGGCTTCAGGATCACGGTGCAGCCCGCGGCAAGGGCCGGCGCGATCTTGCGCGTCGCCATCGCAGCCGGGAAGTTCCACGGCGTGATGAGAACGCAGATGCCGATCGGCTGGTAGTCGACCACGATGCGGTTGGCGCCGCCGGGGGCGAGGCCGAACTCGCCGGTGATCCTCACTGCCTCCTCGGCGTTCCAGCGGAAGAACTCCGCGGCATAGGCCACCTCGCCGCGCGCGTCCGACAGGGCCTTGCCGTTCTCGAGCGAGATCAGGGTGGCGAGCATTTCCGCCCGCTCCGTCATCAGTTCGAAGCAGCGCCGCAGGATCTCCGAGCGCTTGCGGGGCGCGGTCGCCCGCCAGCCCGGTGCCGCGGCAGCGGCGGCTTCGACGGCTGAGGCGGCGTCCTCGACGGTGGCATCCGGCACGGTCGCGATCTTCGCGCCCGTCGAGGGATCGACCACGTCGATCGAGGCACCGCTCCCTGACGGCTTCCACGCGCCCGCGATGTGGAGGCCGCGGGCGAACGCGGCAGGATCGAGCGCAGCGGCGCCGGAAGCGTGCGGGGACATGTTCATCTCTCTCTACCTGTCGTCTGCCGGATTGGGGGCCATCAGAGGGCGGCGGCCGCGAGATCGCCGTCGAACGCCGCCTGGATGAGGCGGCGCATGGCGGCAAGGTCGAACGGACGCGGATTGTTCTTGATCAGTCGGTCGATGCCGAGCGCCTGTTCCGCCGTCCAGTCGAGCTTGTCGGCGGGAAGCCCGAGCGCCGCCAGGGTCGGCGTGATGCCGATGGCCGCGAACAGGCGGCTGACCTCGCCGATCGTGGCCTCGGCGAGGGCGCCGGTATCGCGTCCGCCGGCTTCGAGCCCCAGGGCGGCGCCGACCTCCGCGATCTCCGTGGCCGCCGCCGCGCGGTTGTAGCTCATGACATAGGGCAGCATGGTCGCGACGCCGAGTCCGTGGGCGGTGTGGGTCAGCGCGCCCGCCGGGTACTGGATCGCGTGCGCGGCCGCCGTGCCGGCCGTGCCGAACGCGCAGCCCGCCGCAAGGGCACCCATCATCACGTCGGCACGCGCGGCCGCGTCGGATCCGTCGCGGCAGGCCTTTTCCAGGCTGCGGCCAAGAAGCCGGATGGCCAGGAGCGCGAAATGGTCGGTCAATGCGCTCTTGCCGACGAAGACGTGCCGCTGGGCAAGGTCGGGGCCGCCGTCGCGTCGCACGGCCGTATAGGCCTCGATGGCATGGGTCAGCGCGTCGGCGCCGGCGATGGCGGTCAGGCCGGGCGGACAGGACAGTGTCAGGTCAGGATCGCAGATCGCGGCGGCGGCGATGAGGTGCGGGCTCGAAATGCCGACCTTCAGCACCCGGTCGGAATCCGAGATCACGGCGACCGGGGTCACTTCCGACCCGGTGCCGGCCGTCGTCGGCACCGCGATCACCGGAAGCACGGGGCCGGGCACCTTGAACTCGCCGTAATAGTCCTGGAGCGCGCCGCCGTGGGCGAGCAGCAGCGAGGCACACTTCGCCACGTCGAGACAGCTTCCGCCGCCGATGCCGATCACCATGTCCGGTGCGAACGGACGGGCCTCTTCGACGGCGACTGCGACGCTGTCGCGCGGCACGTCGGGCAGGACGCGGTCGTGGACGAACACCTCGATGCCGGCCGCATGCAAGCCCGCCCGGATCTCCGCGAAGGTTGCCGTTCCGGCGAACCGCTCGTCGGTGCAGATCAGCGCCCGCCTGCCGATCCGGCTCGCGACTGCCGGCAGGGCATGGCGTTGGCCGGTGCCGAAGAGAATTTCGCGCGGCAGCCTCAAGGCGGCGAACAAGGTCATGTCGTTATCCTTCGAGATGGGACGGGGCCCGGATGCGGAGGGCGTTGAGTTCGCCCCAGAGGCGGGAATCGATCTCGAACCCGTCTTCGCATGCACGGGCACGCCGTCTTGAGGCATCGTCGCCGGGAATGCGGACCGGACAGGCCGGATCGGCCGCCGGGGAGGCCCGCACGGCATCGAGATAGGCGGCAAGACCGGCGGCGACGCCCGGCGCAGCCGATGGTTCGATCACGAGCAGGATGTCGCCCTTATTGCAAACCGAATCCGCGTCGAGAGTACCGCGCACCTCCGGCGCCGGCGGCGAACCGGCGATCGCCGAAACGAGAAGTTCGAGCGCAATGCCGAGGCCGTAGCCCTTCGCTTCTCCGAACGGGGCGATCGCACCGTGGCTCGCACTGGCCGCGTCCGTGGTTGGAAGGCCGTCGGCGTCCCGCGCCCAGCCATCGGGAATCGGCCGGCCGGTCGCGGCGTAGTGATGGATCTTGCCCATCGAGACCACGCTGGTCGCGAGATCCACCACGAGGGGGCGGGCGCCCGTGGGCACCGCGATGGCGATCGGATTAGTGCCGAGCATCGCCCGCGTGCCGCCAAAGGGATGCACCAGCGCCTCGCTCGACGAGATCGCCACGCCGATGCGGCCGGCCGCCGCGACCTGCTCGACATAATAGGCGAGCATTCCGAGGTGGTTGCTGTTGCGGATGGCCGCCAGCGCGAGCCCGGACGCCGCCACGCGCTCGTCGAGGCGGGCAAGCGCAGCCATCGCCACCACCGGCCCGAGCCCGTTCTCGCCATCGACCTCATAAAGCGCCTCGGCCCGCCAATGCCCACGACCTTCCGCGCGCGGATCGGCAAGGCCGCGCTCGATGCGCGCGAGAAGGCGGGGAAGCCGCTGCAGCCCGTGGGACGGATGCCCCTTCAACTCGGCCTCGACCAGCACGCCGGCCTGGAGGCGCGCAGCCGCCTTAGGGGCGCCGCGCGCCTCCAGAAGCTCGGTGCCGAGATCGAGCGAGGCTCGTTCGGTGACGTTCACGGTGGCCCCTATAAAAAATCCTATAGGATATAGTATTGAATTGGGCGGAGCATCGTGTTAGCGGTTGATGGTGTCAAGAGGCAAAAGTCGGCAGCCATGCTTTCGTCGAAACTCACGGACGCCCCTCAGGGCGGCACCCCCATCCACCGGGCCAACAGCCTGTCGGACGATGTCTACGAGGCGATCTTCGCGCAGCTGATGTCGCTCAAGATCCCGCCGGGCGCGCGGATCACGGTCGACACGCTGGTGAAGGAATTCAACGTCTCGCAGACGCCGATCCGCGAAGCGCTGGGCCGTCTGGAGGGTGAAGGGCTCGTCGTGAAGACGCATCTCGTCGGCTATCGCGCCGCGCCGCAGATCACGCGGCAGCGCTTCGCCGAACTCTACGAACTGCGCCTGCTGCTGGAGCCGGACGCCGCGGCGAAGGCGGCGGTTTCGATCACGGACGAACGGCTGGCGATCCTGCGCGAGGCCGCCGGCGTGATGAGCCGCCGCGACGGCAAGGAC
Source organism: Pseudoxanthobacter soli DSM 19599 (assembly GCF_900148505.1). Taxonomy (NCBI): domain Bacteria; kingdom Pseudomonadati; phylum Pseudomonadota; class Alphaproteobacteria; order Hyphomicrobiales; family Segnochrobactraceae; genus Pseudoxanthobacter; species Pseudoxanthobacter soli. The sequence continues at coordinate 184,140 of NZ_FRXO01000006.1, forward strand.
GAGCGGCTGCACTACTCGACCTTCGCGCGCCACGATGCCGAATTCCACGACAAGATCATGGATTTTGCGGGCAACCAGCTGATCCGCGAGACCATCGGGTTCCAGCACACCCACTTCCACATCTTCAGGCTGATGTTCCACTGGCGGGTGACGGAAGAAGCCCTGGACGAGCATCAGGCCCTTCTCGACGCCTTCGCCGCAGGCGATGCCGATGCCGCCTCGCGGGCGATGCGGGCGCACATCGAGCATTCGCGCGACCGGCTGCTGCCGGCATTCGACTGAGCGACCGGCAGGCGCCCGGCATCGCCGCACGAAAAGCAACAAACGAAGAAGGGGAGGCTTAACCGTGCCAGGGGACGAGAGACGCATATCGGCGAACGTCGTGCTGCGCGCGGAGGGACTCTCCAAGCAATTCGGGCCGGTGACCGTCCTTTCCGACGTCACGCTCGACATCGTGGCCGGCGAGATCCACGCGATCATCGGTGAAAACGGCGCCGGCAAGTCGACGCTGATGCGCCTGCTCGCCGGCTATGCCGACCCGACCGCCGGCGACCTCTTTCTCGACGGCGCGCCGGTCCGCTTCGCCAACCCGCATCAGGCGCAGGACGCCGGCATCGTCCTCGTTCACCAGGAAATTCTGCTCGCTGACGGACTGACCGTCGCCGAGAACCTGTTCCTCGGCCGCGAACTCACGCGCAACGGCATCGTCGACGACCGCACGATGAAGCGGATCGCCGCCGCCAAGCTCGCCGAACTCGGATGCCGCATCTCGCCGAACGCGCTGGTGCGGGACATCGCGCTCGCCGACCGCCAGCTCGTGCAGATCGCCCGCGCGCTGCTCGATGCCCGCCGGCTCGTGATCTTCGACGAGCCGACCGCGGTGCTGACGGACGAGGAGGTTCACCGGCTCCTCGACATCATCCTGCTCCTCAAGGAACAGGGCATCGCGGTCCTTTATATCAGCCACCGCCTGGAGGAAGTGCAGCGGCTCGCCGACAAGGTGACGGTGCTGCGCGACGGCCGGATGGTCGGCACCTATCCCGGCCAGACGCTGAGCCAGATGGAGATGGCGCACCTGATGGTGGGGCGCGAACTCGCCGCGCTCTACCCGCCGAAGAAGGCGGTTCCGAGCGGTGAGCCGATCCTCGCCGTCCGCAACGCCACCGTCGCGGGCTTTGCCGAGGATGTATCCTTCTCGGTGCGCCGGGGCGAGATCCTCGGCTTCGCGGGGATGATCGGTGCCGGGCGGACGGAACTGTTCGAGGGGCTGATCGGGCTTCGGCACGCCGTCGGCGAAGTCGAGCTGAACGGCAAGCCGATCGCCATCCGGTCGCAGCAGCAGGCGATCGCCGCCGGCATCGGCTACCTCACCGAAGACCGGAAGGGAAAGGGGCTGCTGCTGCAGGAACGGCTGGCGCCGAACCTCACGCTGTCGGCGCTGCGCACCTTCCATCCCGGGCTCTATCTGCGCAGCCGGCGAGAGGCCGCCGCGCTCGATGAGGCGGTTTCATCCTATGACATCCGCCTCAAGAGCCTGAAGGTCCGCGCCGGCCAGCTTTCGGGCGGCAACCAGCAGAAGCTGCTGCTCGCCAAGGTGCTCCTGACGGACCCGTCGGTCGTGATCATCGACGAGCCGACGCGCGGCATCGATATCGCCAACAAGGCCCAGATCTACGCCTTCATCCAGGACCTCGTCGCGGAAGGGCGCGCCTGCATCGTCATCTCGTCGGAGATGCAGGAGCTCATCGGCATCTGCGACCGGATCATCGTGATGCGGCGTGGCCGCGTCAGCGGCGAGGTCTCCGGAGACGAGATGACTGAAAACAACATCGCGTTCCTTGCCACCAGCGACGCGGCCGCAGAGCCGGCGGCGTGGCAGCCCGAGCGCAGCCTTCAGGGAGGAAGATAATGACGGCCGTCACGCAGACCGCCCCGCTGACGCACGAGAGGGAGTTCAATATCTCCTGGGTCGATGCCGGGCCCTTCCTCGCGCTCGCGGCGCTGCTTTTGATCGGCTTCATCATCAATCCCGACTTCCTGTCGGTGACCAATCTCAGCAACGTCATCACGCGCAGCGCGTTCATCGCCATCATCGCCGTCGGCGCCACCTTCGTGATCTCCTCCGGCGGGCTCGATCTTTCGGTCGGCTCGATGGCGGCCTTCATCACCGGCGTCACCATCATGTTCATGAACATGATGGCGCCGGATTTCGGCACCTGGTCGATCCCCGCGGGCATGGCGTTCGCGCTCGTCGTGGGGCTCGCCTGCGGCCTCGTCAACGGCGCGATCGTGACGGTCGGCAAGATCGAGCCGTTCATCGCCACGCTCGGCACCATGGGCATCTTCCGCGCGCTGATCACCTACATGTCCGACGGCGGCACGATCCCGATCGATCGCAGCCTGCGCGACGCCTACCGGCCGGTCTATTTCGGCACCGTCGCGGGCATCCCGATCCCGATCCTGATCTCGCTTGCCGTTGCCGCGATCGGCGCCGTCGTCCTCTACAAGATGAAGTACGGCCGCCGCTGCGCCGCCACCGGCGCCAACGAGGACGTCGCGCGCTATTCCGGCATCTCGGTGGTCCGCACCCGCACCATCGCCTACGTGATCCAGGGCGCCTGCGTCGCGATCGCCGCGATCTGCTACGTGCCCCGGCTCGGCGCCGCGACGCCCACCACCGGGCAGCTCTGGGAACTTCAGGTCATCACCGCGGTCGTGATCGGCGGAACCACTCTGCGCGGCGGCAAGGGCCGCATCTGGGGCACCGTCGCCGGCGCCGTCATCCTCGAACTCATCGCGAACCTGATGGTCCTCTCGGACTTCGTCTCCGAGTACCTCGTGGCCGCCGTGCAGGGCGTCATCATCATCATCGCGATGCTCATCCAGAGGTTCTCGAAATAGCGCCACGCCAGGACCCCGCGCGGTGTGACGTCGACATAACGGGTCAACACAACGGTTAAAAACAGGGAGGAACGAATGCAAAAGAAGACATGGATTGCCGCCGCAGCGCTCGGCGCGATGCTGGTGACCGGGCAGGCCTGGGCCGCTGACAAGAAGGTGGTGGCGGTGTCGATCCCCGCCGCCGACCACGGCTGGACCGCGGGCGTGGTCTATCACGCCCAGGCCGCCGCGAAGGAACTCAACGCGGCGTTCCCGGACATCGACGTGGTCGTGAAGACCTCTCCGTCCGCCTCCGCCCAGGTCAGCGCGCTGGAGGACCTCTCGGCGAGCCGCAAGCTCGACGCCCTCGTGATCCTGCCCTACACCTCCGAGGAGCTGACCGCCCCCGTGAAGGCGGTCAAGGATGCCGGCACCTTCATCACCGTCGTTGACCGCGGCCTGAACGACCCGAGCATCCAGGACCTCTATGTGGCCGGCGACAACATCGCGGTCGGCCGCAACACCGCGAAGTTCCTGGTGGAGAAACTCGGCGGCAAGGGCAACCTCGTCGTGCTGCGCGGCATTCCGACCGTGATCGACGACGAGCGCATCGAGGGCTTCCAGGACGGCATCAAGGGATCGGATCTCAAGATCCTCGACATCCAGTACGCCAACTGGAACAGCGACGACGCCTTCAAGCTGATGCAGGACTATCTCGCCAAGTATCCGCAGATCGATGCGGTGTGGGCGAACGACGACGACATGCTGCTCGGCGTGCTCGAGGCGATCAAGCAGTCCGGCCGCACCGACATCAAGTTCGCGCTCGGCGGCAACGGCATGAAGGAGATCATCAAGAAGGTCATCGACGGCGACGCGATGACGCCCGTCGAGACGCCCTATCCGCCCTCGATGATCAAGACGGCGGTTTACCTGACCGTCGCGCATCTCGTCGGCCACGCGCCCGCTCGCGGAACCGTGAAGCTCGACGCGCCGCTGATCACCAAGGAAAACGCCCAGGAATATTACTTCCCGGACTCTCCGTTCTGAGCACCGGAAAGCGCTTCAAGGGCGGGCGGCTGAAATCGCCCGCCACCAACAAAACGTGAGGAGGACCTGACCTTGCAGGGCAAGAAGATACTGATGCTGACCGGTGAGTTCACCGAAGAATACGAGATCTTCGTCTATCAGCAGGCGATGGAAGCGGTGGGGCATACCGTTCACGTCGTGTGCCCGGACAAGAATGCCGGAGACCTGATCAAGACCTCGCTGCACGATTTCGAGGGTGATCAGACTTACACCGAGAAGCTCGGCCATTTCGCGCTGATCAACAAGACGTTCTCGGAAGCCGAGAAGCAGCTCGACCAGTACCACGCGGTCTACTGCGCCGGCGGACGCGGGCCGGAATATATCCGCACCGACAAGCGCGTGCAGGCGATCGTCCGTCACTTCCACGAGACCGGCAAGCCGATCTTCACCATCTGCCACGGCGTGCAGATCCTGATCGCCGTCGACGGCGTGGTCCGGGGCAAGAAGGTCGGCGCCCTCGGGGCGTGCGAGCCGGAAGTCACGCTGGCGGGCGGCACCTATATCGACCTGTCGCCGACGGAGGCCTATGTCGACGGCACCATGGTCTCGGCCAAGGGCTGGACCGCGCTCGCGGCCTTCATCCGCGAATGCCTGAAGGTGCTCGGCACCGAGATCCGCCACACCTGAGAAGACCCTGCCCGGCCGGATTCCATGATCCGGGCGGGCGTTCCACCGCCGTGCCGGACCTTCGCGGGTCCGGCGCCTCCTTCGATGCGGTGACCGATGGCGCAGGCCAAGTGCCGCATGCCAGATGCGCGGATCGCTTCCTTTCGGTGTGGGGCCGCTCAGGGCCGGGCCGCGATCTCGGCACCCGCTGCCGCCAGAGCGCCCGGCCGGTCGGTGGCGCCTTGCCGCCGCAGGCCGTTGAAGATCACGTTCGTCATCGCGGCGGCGGCCTCTTCGCCGCTGCCGGCGGCAATGGCCTCGACGATGCGCTCGTGGGCGATCACGACAACATCGTGCTCAAGGTCGTCGTCCGGTGCGCTGAGCGCGAACGAAGCGCGCAGCGCCACCTCGATCACCGCCCCGATCGACCGCATGAAGGCGTTGCCGGAGGCGCTCGCCACCGCGAGGTGGAAGGCGAGGTCGGATTCCGCGAAAGCCCTCGCCGTTCCCGACTCCGTCTTCATGCGCTCGACCGCCTGCCGCATGATGGCGAGATCGGCCTCCGAGCGCCGTTCCGCCGCCAGGGCCGCGGCGCGCGGCTCGACCGCGAGGCGGATTTCGGCCAGGTCCCGCAGAAAGCGCTTGTCGATGCCCGCGTCGAGGTGCCAGGCCAGCACGTCCGGATCGAACATGTTCCAGGCCGCGCGCTCGCGCACCACCGTACCCACGCGCGCCTTGGTGGAGAGAAGTCCCTTGGCGACCAGCGTCTTGACGGCCTCGCGCAGCACGGGCCGCGAGACGCCGAACCGCGCCGTCAGATCGGAATCCCCGGGAAGCTTGGCGCCCTCAGCGAAGCGGCCGCCGATGATGTCCCTGCCGACGGAGCGGGCGACCTCCGCATGATTGGAGTTTGCCCGCCGGGTTGGAATGACAAGGACATCGGCCGTCACGGTCAGGATACCCCCGCTGTGGCAGGGCGCCTGCGGCGTGCGAGGCCGAGCGCCGCCTGCTGGAATCCGATGAAGGCGAACAGAAGAAGCCCGGTTGCGATCTTGGCCCACCAGCTCGACAGCGTGCCGTCGAAGCTGATGTAGGTCTGGATAAGGCCCTGGATGAGCACCCCGATGAAGGTGCCGAAGACAAAACCGTACCCGCCCGACAGCAACGTGCCGCCGATGACGACGGCGGCGATGGCATCCAGCTCCACCCCCACGGCGGACAACGAATAACCGCTTGAGGTGTAGAGCGAGAACACGATGCCGGCAAGTCCGGCCAGCGTGCTGGAGAGGGTGTAGATCAGCACGGTCGTGCGGGGGACGCTGATGCCCATCAGGGCGGCTGAGGTGCGGCTGCCGCCGAGCGCGTAGACGTTGGCCCCGAAGCGGGTGAAGTGGAGCAGCACCATCCCACCGGCGACGACGGCGAGCATGATCATCGCCGGCACCGTGAGCCGCGCGCCGCCGCCAAGGCGGATCGCATGGTCCGCCAGCGTCGTGTAGAGCTCGGCGTTGATCGGGATGGAATCGGTCGAGAGCAGGAAGCTCGCGCCCCGCGCCATGAACATGCCGGCGAGCGTGACGATGAACGGCGGCAGCGCGAAATATTCGATCGTCGCCCCCATCAGCGCGCCGAACAGGGCACAGATGACGAGGATCATCACGAAGGCCGCGAGCGGCGGCACGCCGTGCTGCTCGATGACGACGGCGAGGAACACGGTGGTGAACCCGATCACCGAGCCGACCGAGAGGTCGATGCCACCGGAGATGATGACGAAGGTCATGCCGACGGCGACGATGCCGAGGAAGGCGTTGTCGGTCAGCAGGTTCATCACCACCCGCGGCGTCGCGAAGTTGTGGAACGTGAGCGAGCAGAGGGCGAATCCGACCAGGAACACCAGGGTCGTGGCGAGCACCGGAACGAGACGGCTGAACTGGCGGGTCATGGCCGGCGCTCCGGGCTGCGTCTGGCGAACAGGACGCCGAGGCCGGCGATGCGCGGCGACTGGGCGAGCAGCACCACCAGCACGACGACGGCCTTGACGATGAGGTTGGTTTCCGGCGGGAAGCCCGACAGCAGGATGCCGGTGTTCATCGCCTGGATGATGAGCGCGCCGACCAGCGCCAGGACGATGCTGAAGCGGCCGCCGAACAGCGACGTTCCGCCGATGACGACCGCGAGGATGGCGTCGAGCTCGAGCCAGAGCCCGGCATTGTTCGCGTCCGCGCCGAGGATGTCGGCGGCGGCGATGACGCCGGCGAGCGACGCGCACAGGCTGCACCAGACATAGACGGAAACGGTGATCAGCCGGGTGCCGATGCCGGCGAGCCGGCTGGCGCGCGGGTTGCCGCCGGTCGCCTCGATCATCAGTCCGAGCGCGCTGCCGCGCACCGCGAGCAGCGTCAGCCCCAGCATGGCGAGCGTGAGGACAACCGGCACCGGCACCCCCAGCACCGCGCCGCCGCCGAACCAGGCGAGGGCCGGCGAGGAGAAGGTGACGATGCGTCCCTCGGTGATGAGCTGGGCGATGCCCCGGCCGGCGACCATGAGGATCAGGGTCGCGACGATCGGCTGGATGCCGAGGATGGCGACAAGGAAGCCGTTCCAGAGACCGCACAGGATCCCGACGCCGAGTGCCGCACCGACCGCGACCGGCAGCGCATGGCTGTCGGCGAGGCTCGCGGCGACCGCGCCGGCGATGGCCATGACCGCGCCGACCGACAGGTCGATGCCGCGCATGGCGATCACGAGCACCATGCCGAGCGAAAGCAGCGCGACCGGGGCACCGCGGTTCAGCACGTCGATCAGGCTGCCGAACAGGCGGCCGTCCTGCATCCGCAGGTCGAAGAACTGCGGCGACACCATCCAGTTGATCGCGAGGATCACGGCGAGGCCGACGACTTGAGCCGTGCCGACGCGAGGAAGACGAAAGGCCATGACGCAACGCTCCTTCAGACGGTCGCCGGAACGTCGTCGGCGATGGCGGCAAGAATGGCGGCCTCGCTGATCTCCGCCCCGTCGAGGCGGGCGACGTGGGCGCGGTCGCGCAGCACGATCACCGTGTCGGCGTAGGTCACGATCTCCTCCAGTTCGGAAGAGACGACGAGCAACGCCATGCCTTCCGCGCAAAGCTGGCGGATGAGCTGGATGATCTCGGCGTGGGCGCCGACATCGATGCCGCGCGTCGGCTCGTCCAGCACGAGCAGCCGCGGCTTGGTGGCGAGCCAGCGCGCCAGCAGCGCCTTCTGCTGGTTGCCGCCGGACAGCAGGCCGACGGGGCGCTCGGGATCCGGCGGGCGAATGTCGAGCAGGCGGATGAAATGGCGGGCGATCTCGTCCTGCTCGCGACGGGAGAGCGGCTTCAGCACGCCGCGCTTGGCCTGGAGCGCCAGCACGATGTTCTCCCGCACGCTGAGTTCGGGAACGATGCCCTCGGTCTTGCGCTCTTCGGGGCAGTAACCGAACCCGAGGGCAACGGCGTCTTGCGGGCCGGACAGGCTGACCCCATGCCCGTCGACGGTCGCGGTGCCGCTGTCGGCCCGCTCGGCGCCGAACACCAGGCGGGCGGTTTCGGTGCGGCCGGAACCGAGCAGGCCGGCGAGACCGACGACCTCACCGGCGTGCAGTTCGAGATCGAACGGAGCGATCTCGCCTGCCTTGCCGAAGCCGCGGAAGACCGCCAGCGCCGGACCGTCGGCGGTCTGGCGCGGCGGCCGCACCGAAGTCGCCTCGCTCAGCTCCCGGCCCAGCATGGTGCGCACCAGGTCCCGGCGCGGCATGTCGGCAACCGGCGCCGAGCCGGCGAGGCAGCCGTTGCGCAGCACGGTGATGTGGTCGCAGACCGCATAGACCTGATCGAGGAAGTGGGTCACGAACACGATGCCGATGCCCCGTGCCGCGAGCCGCCGCATGGCGGCAAACAGCGTTCCCACCTCGTGGGCGTCGAGGCTCGCGGTCGGCTCGTCGAGGATCAGCACGCGCGCCGACTGGTCGACCGCGCGGGCGATGGCGACGATGTGCTGGACGGCGACGGAATAGCGCTCCAGCGGTGCGGCGACGTCGATGTCGAGGTCGAACCCGGCGAGGACCGCACGCGCCCGGCGACGCATTTCGCCGCCGCGCACGAGGCCGAACCGGGTCGGCTGGCGGCCGAGAAACAGGTTTTCAGCCACCGTCAGGTTCGGCGCGAGGTTCACCTCCTGGTAGACCGTCGCGATGCCGATCCGGGTGGCATCCTCCGCCGAACGGGGCGCGATCTCCTGCCCGTCGAGCGTCATCGTGCCCGAGTCGCGCGCCACCACGCCCGTCATGGTCTTGATGAGGGTGGACTTGCCGGCGCCGTTCTCGCCGAGCAGCGCGTGGATTTCACCCCGCCTCAGGGTGAAATCCACGCCGTCGAGAGCCTTGAAGCCCGCGAAGGCCTTGGAGAAGGCGCGCAGACACAGCAGCGGCTCCGCGCCTGCCTCCGGCGCGGTCGTTGTCGGGGAGAGCACGGTCATTTCGGACGGCCTTGCAGCACGTGGACTTCAGCGGGGCCGCGCATCGGCGCGGCCCGCGGATCGCCGGGACGCAGGCGTGCCGGCCAATGGGCCGGCACGACGCCGATCCGTCAGTAGCCGAGATCCTTCTTGCTCTCGTAGACCGCCTGCGGGTTGTCGGCGGCGGTATAGAGCTTGGATTCGGTCTGGATCCACTTCGGCGGCACGGTGCCGTTCTTCTTGTAGGCGATCAGCGCATCGAGCGCCGGGCCGGCCATGTTCGGTGTCAGCTCGACGGTGGCGTTCGCCTCCCCGGCGGCCATCGCCTTGAAGATGTCCGGCACGGCGTCGATGGAAACGGTCAGGATCTCCGAGCCCGGCTTCAGGCCGGCTTCCTTCATCGCCTGGATGGCGCCGACCATCATGTCGTCGTTGTGGGCGTAGACCGCGCAGATGTCCTTACCGCCGCCTTCGGCCTTGATGAAGCTCTCCATCACCTCCTTGCCCTTGGCACGGGTGAAGTCGCCGGTCTGGCTGCGCACGACCTTCACGTTGGAATGGCCGGCGATCGCGTCCTCGAAGCCCTTCTTGCGGTTGGTGGCGACGCTGGCGCCCACCGTGCCCTGGAGCTCGACCACATTGCAGGGCTTGCCGTTGAGCGTCTGGACGAGCCAGTCGCCGGCGACCTTGCCTTCATGAACGCTGTCGGAGGTGACGGCGGTCAGGTAGAGGTCCTTGCCGGACGGATCGATGTCACGGTCGAGCAGGATGACCGGGATCTCGGCTTCCTGGGCTTCCTTCAGCACCGTGTCCCACCCGGTGGAGACGACGGGGGCGAGGAAGATCGCGTCGACGCCCTGGGCGACGAAGGCGCGGATCGCCTTGATCTGGTTTTCCTGCTTCTGCTGGGCGTCGGCGATCTTGAGATTGACGCCGCGCTTCTGGGCTTCGGACTTCGAGACGGTGGTTTCCGCCGCGCGCCAGCCCGATTCCGATCCGATCTGCGAAAAGCCGACCGTCAGCTCGTCCGCCCGCACGGCGGTCGTGGACAGGGCGCAGGCCACGGCGGTCGCGAGCAAAATGGTCTTGAGACCCATAGGCGTTCTTCTCCCGTGAAACTTGATCGCGCTTCTGATGAGCGCCGCTTGACGGCCTCCTTATGCCATAAGGGTTCACGGTTTAATAGTCATACAGTTTTACTTTTTGCGCGAACGAGGGCGTGCGAAAGGGCGTGATCGGCGGAAGCTAGCGGGCACTCGCGCCGCACGACCACGACCACGACCACGACCACGACCACGACCACGCGGCGTGAGCGGGTCGGCCTCTCCACTGCAACCAACAGTGAAGGAAATCCACTTTTTCTTTCAGATTGTTTCAGAGGGTCATTTTATCATGACGATTAATTAACTCGGTTTTTCGAACGGATTGCGCCATAAATCTGTCCATGATAGTCAAACGTACAGATGAGCGGGCGCCGATTGTTTGCCGCCACCTCAGTACAGAGGCGACGGGCGCAGGTCGGAATTCATCGCGTATGCGGCGGGGGCGTCGCATAGGAGATGTGATCGTGAAGACCAAGGAACGCTCGGCCGTGGCGAGGTCCCGCCTGCGGCCAATCGGTGTAGAGGCCTCCCGGCGCCGTGTGCCGGGCGTCTTGCCCGGGCGCGGGCGCCAAAGCCCGCATGACTGCTGAGAACGGCTCCCTTGTTTCCGCAGGTGCGTTTGGCCCCGTCGAAGGGCGCGGACTGCGAGCGGATGCCGGGCTGTTTTCCTTTTCGAACGAGACAAGGCCGATGGGGCGTCCGCCGCGACGATGCGGATCGCATCCGTTCCGGGGCGTCTTCGACCGGACGATCGTCCGGCAAGATCTCGCTCCGGCTCCGGTCGTCGTCTCAATCGCGTGAATTATATCCCTCAGGGTGATGTTTGATCATGAAGAACAATGACGATGCCGTTCCCGGTTCGGAGAACAGCAACGATGCGCTGTCTTCCGATATTCTGAAGTCCATCGTGGGCGGCGCTCGCTCCGGTGAGAACGCCCATGTCGACGGCGAGACCGCAATCGGTCTGACCGCCGGTGCCGAAGCCGCCAAGCTTGCCGAGAACGACGCCGCGAAGGCGGGCGAGGCCAAGGGCGCCGCCGCGGAAAAATCCACCGTGGACGTTCTGAAGGCCGACACGCGGGTGGGCGAGGGCGGTGCATTCACGTCCAAGCTGACGCTGTCCGCGGCGCAGTTCGACCCGAACAGCAAGCAGCTCCTGCAGAAGACGGCTGATGTTTCGATCTCCGGCGTGAAGGGCAATCCCGACGGCGTGAAGGTGTCGGTTCAGGATCAGGCCGGCAAGACCGTCGAGCTGAGTGCCGGCGACGTCGCCCTCAAGGCCAAGGCCGGCGATGCGCTCTACCAGAAGATCTCCGACCATTTGAAGGAGCTCGACGGCAAGGGCAAGAAGACCGATCCGAACTTCACCAAGGACATCGAGAAGAGCATGCGCTCCACCGCGGTGGAGGTCGACGCCCATCTCCAGGCCGCGAAGACCTATACGAAGACCACCTACAAGATCGACAGCGACGGCAACGTCGAGAAGGAAACCAAGTCGACCAAGCTCGACGCGGAGAAGGCGGCGGCTGACAAGGCAAAGACCGTCGCCGAGAACACCGACAAGCACACCACGTCGTGGGATGCCCAGAAGGCCGATGCACAGAAGGCCCAGGAGCAGAAGGCCAAGCCGCAGCAGGATCTCGACCGCGCCTACAAGGACCTGCGCGACGGCAGCCGCGCCGCGACCGGCGCCGCCGATGCGGTGAAGACCCTCGCCAAGGCGCAGGACAAGGCCGAGAACGACCACAAGGCCGCGACCGCGAACCTGAACGCCGCCGAGGCGAAGTTCAAGAACGCCGTGGCGGACCCGAAGTCGGATCCGAGCGGCAAGGCGGGCAGCGATCTCGCCAAGGCGCAGATGGCCCACGGGGCGAGCGAGCAGAAGGTGAAGGCCACCGGCGAAGCGCTGAAGGCCGGCGAGCAGAAGCTTGCCGACGCCAGGAAGGCCGTCGACGACGCCAAGGCGAAGGTGACGAGCGACGACGCCGGCAAGAAGGCGATGAAGAGCGCCGATTCCGACGACGGCCGGGCACGTTCGAAGTCGGTCGACGGCAGCGACAAGTCCGCCAAGAAGGCCGAGGGCGAGGAAGGCCGCGAGCGCTCCAAGTCCGTCGACGGCTCGGCGAAGGGCGCCGAGAAGCCGGACGAGACGCGCCCGCGCGCCAACGCCATCACCGAGAACCCGCAGAAGTCCATGGTCGACAAGGCCAAGGACAAGATCAAGGACGTGGCCTCGGAAAAGGGCTGGAAGGTCGCGACCAAGGGCGTTGAGGCCATGCTCAACTCGGCCGCCAAGGAAAAGGCGAAGGCCGAGAACAACCTGCACGAATCGACCATCGACAAGATCGTCGCCGGCGGCGTCTCCAAGACCGTCGATACCGACGGCAACAAGGTGCGCGAGTCCACCACCGTCGCCCAGGTCAAGATCGAGGGTGGCGCGACAAGCTATTCGTCCGATCTCGGCAAGGGCGCCAGCGCCAACTGGGCCGTGCGCGCAGAGGCCGGCAAGGAGGTCAAGAACACGACGGACCTCGGCGACGGCAAGTCGCTGACGACCACCAACAAGGTGAATGCCTCGGCCTCGTTCGAGAACAAGGCCGGCGTCACGCTCACCCACAATGCCTTGACGGCGGAGGCCTCGACCAAGGTTGCGGTCCACGCCGAGGCCAACAAGTCCTACGCCTACAAGAACGGTGACGTGGAAAACACCACGACCCTCGGGGTCGCGGGCGATGCCTCGGCCGGCGCCAAGGCCGGTGTCCACCTCGGCTATGACGGCATCTCCGCGTCGGCCAAGGCGGTCGCCGAGGCGTCGATCAAGGCGGGCATCACCAACGAGACCAAGGTCGGCAGCGTCACCATCGAGGAGAAGGCGGCCGTCTATGCGGCTGCGAAGGCAGAAGCGAAAGCCGATGCCGAGGTCGCGTTCAACCCGTTCGCCAAGGACGGCAAGGTCAAGGCGAAGGTCGGTGTTGGTGCCGAAGCGTCCGCCGGCGTGGGTGCCGAGGGCAATGTCGGCCTGAAAAGCGCCAACGGCACCGGTGTCGAGATCGGCGGCGGCGTCTATGCGGGCAAGGTCGGCGCGAAGTTCGACGGCGACGTCGAGTTCAAGGACGGCAAGCTGCAGGTCGGCTTCCAGATCGGCGCCTCGCTCGGCATCGGCGCGAGCTACAATGTCAACCTCGCGATGGACGTCGGCAAGGCGACCAAGAACGTGGCCAAGGCCTTCACCGAGATCGAGGATGTCGGCGACGCCGTGCTGTCGCCGTTCAAGGCGGTGGGCGGCTTCTTCGGCGGCCTGTTCGGCTGATGCCGCCTTCCTTCGTGCCGCGAGGCGATGAAGGACGGACGGCCCTGATGTAAGGTGCGCCGGGCTCCCCGCGGACAGGACCTTGACCGGTCCGCCGCCGGGACGGGCCGGGGGCACGACGATTTACCGATCGGCATCGATCGAGTTTCAAAGGATCGCGTCATGAGCGACAAGAACCCCACCGCAGCGGAACTGGCCGAGGCCAAGTCCGAGGTCGAAACCAAGCTGGCCCCCGAGGTCGAGAAGCTGAGCGCGCTCGCCCACGAGAAGATCATCAAGCGCGCGCTGTCCGAAGGCTGGTCTCAGTCCCAGGCCGAGTGGATCGACCGCCTCGCCCAGGAGCCGTTCATCCAGGCCGCGATCGACGGCGCCCCCGGCGTGGAGGCGCTGGAAACCGCCTACGACCGCGCCCGGCGCCAGCTCACCGTCGGCTATTTCGATCACGCCCTGGAGCAGGGCAAGAACCTCTACACCGCCTTCCTCACGATCATCGATCTTGAGAAGCAGCTCGCAGAGCGCCGCGGAGAGGTGGCCCCTGCCTATCCGGACTCCATCCTGATGCAGGCCTGCGACGCGGTCGAACTGGCAGCCCAGCAGGGCCTGTCCAGCGAGGACCAGATCGGCGCCGGCTTCGCCGTGATCCGGGAACTTTCGAGCAAGGGCCTGAACTGAATCCGGCTCTCCCGGCGGGCACGGCCTCCAGCCCGCCCCGCCGGTCCTTCCCGGTGCGCTCCCGGGAACCGCCGGCGCGGCGCACCCGCAGGCGCCGTCTGTCCGCGTTCAAACGGAAAAGTCATGTTTCTCCCTCTGGACCTGCCTCCCAGCGTTCCGCAGCAGCCGCCTGCCTATATGCTCGTTCAGGCCGCCGCCGAGACCGCCTCGGTCGAGGACCAACTCGTCGCCCGCGCGAAAGCCGACGGCTGGTCGGACTCCCAGGCGGGCTGGATCGGCAAGCTCGGGATCGCCGAGAAGCCGGATGCCAGCGCCTCGTCGAAGGCGGATGTCGATGCCGCCTATTCGGCCGGCCGGCAGGCGCTGACAGCGGCCTATTTCGACAACGCCCTCGCCAATGGCAAGAGCCGGCTCGTCGCGTTCCTCACCGTCATCGATCTCGAAAAGCAGGTCATGATGCGGGCGAATCTCGCTCCGCCGGACTATTCGGACGAGGCGGTACAGAAGGCCTATGACGCTGTCGAACTCGCGAACGAGAAGGGGCTCTCCAGCAACGAGCAGATCGAGGCCGGTTTCGAGGTGCTGCGGCTTCTTGCGGCGAAGCTGCAATAGCGAGGCAGCCACATCGCCCGTGTCAGGCCGGCCCGCGGGTCCGGTCGGGGCCGGCACGGGCCGCACCGTCGTTTTCGCCGATCGATCCGGGCAGCCGGGCCTTTCCACGCAGATGGATCATCGCCGGGGCAATGCCGGATGCTTTCCCGGGCTTTCGGAAGTGAGTGGGCTCTTTCCATGCACCTGACGATACCGCTCCAGTCCGGCCACGTCGCGGCATCGCCCGGAGGCTCGCGGCCGTGGCGGCGGTGAGGGCAGGGCGGGGCCGCGCCCGCCGGGTTCCCACCATCCTGCAGATGGAAGCGGCGGAGTGCGGGCCGGCCTGCCTCGCCATGGTGCTTGCCGCCTACGGGCGCTGGGAGACGCTCGATGCCGTGCGCGACAGCTGCGGCGTGTCGCGCGACGGCACCTCCGCCGCCGACATCGTCGAGGCCGCACGCCGGCGCGGCATGGAGGCCGACGCCTATAGCCGCGACGTCGACGGCCTCGCCGCCCTCGGCTTGCCGCAGATCCTGTTCTGGGGCTTCGATCACTTCGTGGTGCTGGAGGCGGTCGGCCGCGACGGCTTCGTCATCAACGATCCAGCCCACGGCCGCCGCGTCGTCGACCGCGAGGAATTCGGCCGCCGCTTCACCGGGGTGACGCTGACCTTCCGCCCCGGCCCCGCGTTCCAGCGCACCCGACGGCCGCCCGGCGTCGCCCGCCGGCTCGCCGCCGTGCTCGGCGGTTCGTGGGGCATGTTCGCCTGCATCGTGCTCACGAGCCTCGCGATGGTCGCGCTCGGCGTGGTGCTGCCGGGGCTGACGCGGGTGTTCGTCGACGATTACCTGGTGCAGGGCAACCGGGAATGGCTGCTTCCGCTCCTCGGCGGCATCATCGCCATCGGTGCGTTCCGCTCGGTGATCGCGGCGCTCTATACCCGCGGCCTCCTGCTCGTGCAGACGAAGGTGACGGCGGTCGTCAGCGCCCGGTTCGTATGGCGGCTGTTTCATCTGCCCTACGATTTCTTCGTCCGCCGCAGCCCGGTGGAGATCTCCGCCCGCACGCAATATGCCGGCCAGCTCGGCGGCATCGTCGCCGGCCCGTTCGCCCAGACCGCAGTGAACGTGCTGGCGGTCGCCGGCTATGTCGTCATCATGCTGCTCTACAGCGTCGCCATGACGGCCGTCTGCGTCGGCTTCGCGGCGCTGGAGCTTCTCGTCCTCAGGCTCGTCACCCGCCGGGTGCAGGACGAGGCGGTTCACCTGCAGATGGCGGCGGGGCAGGCCCATTCCGCCGCCGTGCGCGGCGCCGCCCTGCTGGAGCAGGCCCGCGTCAACGGCAGCGAGACCCAGCTCTTCAGCCATATGGTCGAAGCGGAAGTGCGGTTGATCAATTCCGAGCAGAAGAGCGGCTGGACCACCCGGATGCTGATGGCGCTGCCGTTTGCCATGAGCCGCCTGACGACGCTCGCCGTGCTCGGCGTCGGCGCCCTCGTGGTGATGACGACGGAAACCACGCTCGGCACGCTGCTCGGCTTCCTCATGCTGTCCGGGCTGTTTTCCGCCTCCATCGGCGCGCTGACCGGCTTCGGAACGGCGATCGGCCAGTCCACCGCCGGCATAGGCCGCCTCGGCGACGTGCTCGACCATATCGGGGCGCAGGACGATGCCGACGATGCCGGACGCCCGCCCCTGCCGCTACCGACCGGGCGCATCGCGCTCAGGGATGTCGGCTTTTCCTACCCCCACGGCCAGCCGGTGCTGTCGGGGATCGAGCTTGCCATCGCGCCCGGCGAGTGCATCGGCATCATGGGCGGTTCCGGCGCCGGCAAGAGCACGCTCGCCCGGCTGGTCGTCGGGCTCGCCGCGCCGACCCGCGGCACCATCCGCTTCGAGGCCAGCCCAGACGCCGGGACCGATGCCTGGGTGCCGAAATGCGATGCCGTCGGCTTCGTCGATCAGGCGCCGTTCTTCCCGAAGGGACCGATCCGGTCGGCCCTGACGCTGTGGGATGCGGGCGAGACCGACGAGGATATCGCGCGCGCGCTCGCCGACGCCGAACTTCTGGAAGCGATCGCCAGCCGGCAGGGAGGGCTGGACGGGCAGGTTGGCGAGAACGGTGTCGGCTTCAGCAGCGGCGAGCGGCAGCGGCTCGCCATCGCCCGCGCGCTGGTGCACGCGCCGCGCATCCTCGTGCTCGACGATGCCACCAGCGCGCTCGACGAGGACACCGAAGCGCGCGTGCTCGAAAACCTGCGCCGCCGCGGCGCCACGCTGCTTCTGCTCACCAACCGCGCCAGCGCCCTCCAGCACATGGACCGCGTGATGGCGCTCCATGGCGGCCGGCTCTATCCGATTGCGATGGAGGAAGCCCATGCAGCCGCGCGCGCGTCGATGAGCTCGATCCTCGCCGCGGCGGAGCAGCAGCTATGACCGGGGTGCCGGAGTTCATCCCGTTGCCCGGGGGCGTGCTGGCGCCGATAGCCCTGCCGGTGCCCTACACCCTCGCCGGGTCCTCCGCGGATCTCTATCTCGCGCTGGCGGAGACAGAGGCGAAGCGCTTCGTCGCCACCATTCCCGAAGGAGCGCTGCTGCCGGAAGCCGTGCCGGGCGTCGAGCTGTTCCTGAAGCCGCGGCTCGCGGCGGCGCTGGAACTGGGCGGCAATTCCGACGGAGCCCAGGTCTGGATCGCGGCGCTCGCGCGCGCCGTCGCCCCCGGGGGCATTGCCGTGCCGGAGCCCGAGGACGAGGGCTCCTTCGAGGACATCAGCCGCCAACTCCTCGCAGCGGTCGCCGCACGCCTCGCCGCCGAGGAGCGCAGCGCCGAGGCCGAGCGCGCGGCACAGGCAGAGCGCATGGAAGGCGCCTTCGCCGAGACGCTGAAGGGGTTCCGACGCGTTCTCGACGGCACATTCCACCGCCCGCCCGCCGGCAGCCGCACACCGCTGACCGCAGCCGCCGCAAAACTCGCGGAGGCGCTGCACGTCAAGGCCGCACCCGTGCGCGAGGAACCCGGCGAAGGCCGGGAGGATTTCCTCGAACGGTTCGCGGCCGGCCACGGCCTGCGCCTGCGCCGCGTCGGGCTCGGGACCGGCACCCTCCCGGAGGGGGAAGCCGCCGTGCTCGTCTTCGACGCCGACGGCCGGCCGTGGGTGCTGCGGGGGCGCCGCTGGGGGGGCTTCGTCGTCGAGCACCCGACGGGTGCGGAGCCGCCGCGCCGTCTCGGCCGCAACGGCTGGGCGGCATTCCAGAACGATGCCTACATGTTCTTCCGTACCCTGCCGGGTACGCGGCTCACCTATCGCGCGATCTTCGGCTTCGGCCTGGGCGACAGCCTGTGGGATTTCGTGCTGCTCGCCTTCTGCGGCCTCGTCGGCGCGCTGCTCGCGCTGCTTCCGCCGCTCGCCTCTGCCCAGATCGCCAACATCGCCGTCCACACCGCCGACGTGCCGTTCCTCGTCGACCTCCTGTTCGTGCTGGCGATGGCGCTCGTCGCGGAAACAACCTTCTTCGTCGTCGGCCGCCTCGCGGAGCTGCGGGCGAACGGCCGGGCGGGCCTCGCGCTCCACGCCGCGATGGTCGACCGGTTGCTGCGCCTCACGCCCGCGAGCCTGCGCTCCTCGACCACGCTCATCCTGGCGACCGAAATGGAGACGGTGGAGAAGTTCCGCCGCGCGCTGCTCGGCTTTGCCACCAACGGCGCCGTCGCGCTGCTCAACGGCCTTGCCGCGGCGGCGGTCGTCGCGTTCGTGTCGCCGCTTGCCGGCCTTGTCTCCATCGGCCTCGTGCTCGTCCTGCTCGCGATCACCGCCTTCCTCGGGTGGGCGCAGTTCAAGGCGATCTATGAGGGCGAGCGGATGGACGTGATCGTGCTCGCCTTCGTCTACGATCTCGTCCGCCTCGTGCCGGTGGTGCGCGGCATGCGCATGGAGAAGCGCGTCTTCACCCAGTGGGGCGAGAACTTCCTCGCCTTCCAGTCGCGCCTGATGCGCTCGGCCCGCATTTCGAACCGGCTCCCCGTCATCGAGCCCGCGTGGGATGCCATCGTGCTGGCGCTGTCGTTCGCCGCGATTGCCTATGTCGGTTCGACCGCCAGCATCGGCGCGGGGCAGGCCATCGTCTTCGTGATGGCGCTCGGCCGGCTCACCCAGTCCGGCAAGGAGCTGTCGCACCACCTGATCGGGGCCTCAAAGCTGATGCCGATGGCGAAGCTCGCGCGGCCGCTGATCGAGTTTGAACTGGAGCCGCTCGCCTCCGGCGCGCCCGCCGTCGCGCTGTCGAGCCGGCTCGACGTCTCCGACGTCAGCTTCTTCCACGGCACGCGCCGCATCCTACAGGGCGTCGACCTCACCGTGCGCGAGGGCGAGTTCGTCGGGCTCGTCGGCCCTTCGGGCAGCGGCAAGTCCACGCTTCTGTCGCTGCTGGCCGGGCTCGAGAAGCCCGACAGCGGCCGTATCCTTCTTGGCGGGCACGATCTTTCCGGCCTCGACCGCCGCCAGATTTCGCGGCGGATCGGGCTCGTCATGCAGGGCGCGCGGCTGCTGCCGGCCTCGATCTACGAGAACATCCGCGGCGTCGGCGACATCACCATCGACGAGGCCTGGGCCTTCGCCGAGCAGGCGGCGATCGCCGACGAGCTGAGCGCCCTGCCGATGGGCCTCCTCACCATCGTCGGTGAGGGTGGAGCGGGCCTCGCGGAGGGGCAGATCCAGCGTCTTCTCATCGCCCGCGCCCTGGCGCGCCGGCCGTCGGTGCTGCTGCTCGACGAATCCATGAGCGCCCTCGACGGTGTCTCGAAGGACAGGATTCTCGCATCGCTGGCAAAGCTCGACCTGACCCGCATCCTCGTGACCCACCATCCCTCCGCCCTGAAGCGCGTGGATCGGCTGGTGATGATGCACGAGGGCAGCGTGGTGGAGATCGCCCATCCCGACGCCTTCGCCGGCGAGGAGGGGGAGGAGACGCGATGACGGCAGTCGGCGGGACCGCAACAAGCGATCACATCCACGGGGCGGAGACACCATGAGCACGAACCTGTTCCGCTCCGAGGCGCAGGCGCAGCTGCAACGGCCCGAACAGCTCGCGACCGCGCTGCGTCTGGTCAAGCCGGGCTACGCCGCCGTGGTGCTGATGCTGTGCGCCATCGTGGTGGCGGCGGTGGTCGGGGCGATCTTCATCCGCGTGCCGATCACCGTCTCCGGCACGGGCGTGATCCTGAGCTCCAAGGGCGTGCTGGAATTTACCGTCGCCTCCGACCACGACGGCCGCATCACCGATGTCCTCGTCGATATCGGCCAGCGCGTCAGCCCTGGGCAGGAGATCGCCCGCATCGTCGAGCCGGTGCTGGAAACCGACCTCAAGCTCGCCGAAAGCGAACTCGATCTCATCAATCACGAGGAACAGAAGGTCCGCGCGCTGCAGGACCAGACGGCGCGGCTGTTCACCGACCTCCAGGCCCGGCAGGAGGCCAATGCCCGCGAGACCATCGCGCTGCTCGACAAGCGCCGCGCGCTGCTGGAACAGCTCGCCGAGGGCCAGGAAACCCTGCGCCGGAGCGGCAACACGACGTTTGACCGCTATCTCCAGGTCCAGGCGGAACTCGCCGAGGTTCTGGAGCGCACCTCCGGCAAGCGGGGCGACATCCTCGCCATGCTGCTGGCGGAAGGCGAGCGCAAGGCGCAGTACGAGCGCGAACTTCAGGCGCTCGATGCCCGCAAGGCCCAGGCCCAGCGCCAGGTCGACCGGCTGAAGGACCGCATTCGCAACGAAACCGTGGTGCGCAGCACCCAGTACGGCATCGTCTCGGAACTGAAGGTGTTCCCCGGCGATCTCGTGCGGTTCGACACGCCGCTCGTCAGCCTGCTGCCAGTGGACGAGAGCTTCTCGACCCTGCGCCCGGGCGCAACCCATCTGGTCGCGGCGGTGCTCGTCCCGGCCAAGGACGGCAAGAAGGTCCGCGTCGGGATGCAGGCCCTGATCGATCCGACCTCGGTGCGCCGCGATGTGTTCGGTGCGATTGAGGGCACCGTCGTGCGGGTCCCCGACGTCGCCGCTAGCCCGGAACAGCTTCGTCACATGCTGCGCAACGACGATCTCGTCCGCAAGCTCACCGCCAGCGGACCGCCGTTCCTGGTGACGGTGGAGATGGAGCGGGACCCGCGCACGGTGAGCGGCCTGAAATGGACGACCTCAGCCGGCCCGGACACCCAGATCACCGCCGGCACGCTTCTCGACGCCAAGGTGCTGACGGAGCGCGTCTCGCTGCTCGGTCTCCTCGTCCCCGCCGTCAAGGAAATGCTGCGCGGCCCGTCGCTGGGCGAGGCAGAGAAGGCCTCGTACTGACGTCCGGGCGACGCGCGGCGGTGGCCCCCCGCCGGTCCGTGCGGAATCGCAGCCGCCGGCTTGCCGGGTGCGACGGATATGGGGCTCGTCTCGATCGCGCGGCCCGAGGCGTCGCAGAACGCCCCTCTCCCAAGACGCCTCTCTCCAGGTCGCACGGAAAAACCCGCCCCCACGAAGGGAGGCGGGTTCCGTAGCGCAGTCAGAAATGGCGCGCCGAGAGGCGCCCGCGATCAGAAGCGGATGGCCATGCGAAGGCTGACTTCCTGGCCGAGATAGTCGTCGGCGATCTGCGCCTTGTACTCCCCGCGCAGTTCGTACTTGTCGTTGGCCATGAACTGCACGCCCGCGCCGATGTCGAACAGCGTGTCCGGTACATCCGTGGTCGAGGTGAAGTTCAGGCCGGAATCGCCGCCGTCCGAGAACGTCACGTTCTGGCTGAGGCCGTTGCCGCCGATGAACGTCGCGCCCACCGATGCGTAGGGGCGCAG
Source organism: Pseudoxanthobacter soli DSM 19599 (assembly GCF_900148505.1). NCBI lineage: Bacteria > Pseudomonadati > Pseudomonadota > Alphaproteobacteria > Hyphomicrobiales > Segnochrobactraceae > Pseudoxanthobacter > Pseudoxanthobacter soli. The sequence continues at coordinate 205,695 of NZ_FRXO01000006.1, forward strand.
CCAGCCATAGCCCTCGATGTTGACGCGGGCGCCGACTTCGAGCGTCGGCTCGAACGCCACCGTCCACTCCCGCATGTCGCCCGCCCGCAGCACCGCACCGTCGCCGGCAAGCGTGTAGCCGGGCATATAGGTGTGGATCACGTCGAGATCGGCATAGGGCCGGACATACCAGTTGGCGAACGCGAACTCGTAGGCCGCGCGCAGCCTGAGGCTCGCCGTCCAGACGTCCGAGGTGTTCAACGCCTGCCACCCGTCGCCGCCGATGAAGAAGGTGCTGCTGGACTCGTAGCTGCCATAGCCCGCGCTGAGCGCGCCGGCGAGGAGCCACGGCCCCATCTGGTGCTTCAGCGCGACCGAAACGTCACCGCCGCTGCCGTCGATGGAGGTCAGGCCGTCGCTGGTCTTCACCCAGTCGGTGTTGTAGGCGGCGGTCGCGCCGAGGAACCAGTCGGGCGAGAATTCCCACTGGCCGCCGACGCGGTAGCTCATCGCGGTCGCGGTGAAGCCATCGGCATCGCCACCATCGAACTGCGCCACGCGCGATCCGGTGACGCGCGACCACACGCACTGGCTCTCGCCGACCATCGTCGTCGTTCCCTCGAACACCGGGCAGCTCATCGAGAACCGGGTGGCGTCGCGGGCGCCGAGCGTCTGGCTGGAGGCGGACTGACCGACATTCTCCGTCCGGCTCATGCTCTCGATCTTCATGCGGTATTGCTCAGCCGAGACGACGTTGGCGAGTTCCGCGAAGGTATCCGCCTTGCCGACGTCGCTCGTGTTCCATGCCGTCTGCAGGCTGTTGAGCAGCGAGCGCTCCGTATCGCTCGGGTTGCTGCCGCTGGCCTTCGCCAGGAACGTGGCGTAGGGCGAGATGGTGACCGTGTTCCCGGACTGGGCCGCGGTCCACGAGATCGGGCTCGCCGGGCTCGCACCGGCGCTCGGTGCCTTGTTATTGGCGATCGACGAGGCCGAGATCACTGTGAACGTGCCGGGCAGCAATCCGTCCACCGCGTGCGGCTGGATCGCCACGCCGTCGAGCGTCATGGCGGCAGTCTTCAGGACGTCGGCATTCTGGACACCGGGTGCCGCGACGCTGTTGACGTCGACCATGAGCACGCCGCCGAGCCAGGTATCGACGGTCTTGACCGTCGCCGTGGCAATGGTGCCGACCCCACCGACATTGAACGTGCCGGCATTGTAGAACCAGCCAGAGCCGTTGCTGACATTGATCGTCCCGGTGCCGGCGCTGATATAGGTGCCGCCGACCTCGTTGCGGAACTCGTTCCACTCCGTCGTGCCGCCGGTAGCAAGATTGATGTCGCCGGTGATCGTGCCGAAGTTCGAGACGCTTTCGGAGCCAAACGACGACAGGATCGCCTTGTTCGAGACGGCACTGATGCTGGAGCCGGCGCCGATCACGATCTTGTTGCTCTCGCTGGGAGCCGTCTTGATCGAACCACCGTCGATCCGTATGGCCGCGCCGTTGCCGGAGCCGCCGACGATGGTTCCGCTGTAGTCGATGCTGATTCTGCCGCCGCCGTTCATGACGGTGGCTCCTCGGGTCGTGGTAACGATGGCCTGCCCGTCGACACCCTGGACACCGCTCTGCGCGAAGATGCCGTAGGAATTCGAACCCTTCGCCTGGATCGTGCCTGCGAGATTGATCTCGATCGGCTTGCCGGAACCTGAGACGCCCTGTCGGGCAGCGATCGTGTTCGCGGACGGAATATCCGCCCCGAACACCATGCCGCCGCCGCCGCCAAGGCTCTGGGCGAAGACGCCGTGCGCCTTTGCACCGGTTGTGGTGATCGTCACCTTGTTTCGGGTTCCGTTGTCTTGCTTCGAGGAGATCGTGATCTTCCCGCCGGAACCCGCGCTGTTGATTGAAGCGGACAGCATCGCGCCGAAGGATGCCTGCGTGGGACTGAACGCGCCCACATAGCCGCCGCCGCCGCCGATCGATTGGGCCAGCACGCCGATGGCCCCATCGCCCTTGGTCGATATGGAACTCGCGTTGCCGAAATTGACCGTGACGGCATCGCCGTCGCCCCTGCTTCCGACGCCGCCGAGGATGCCCCCGAGGTTCGTCTTCAGACTGACACCTGCGCCACCACCGGCGGAGATCATGCCGCCGCCGCCGCCGATCGATTGGGCGATGATACCGATGGCCCCCATGGAACCGGAGCCTGCGCCTTCGCTCGGGTCGGTACCGGTGGAGATCGAACTGTTGAGGTTCACCGTCACGATGCCACCGGCGCTCGGGGCACTCGACTTGCCGCCAAGCTCCACGGTCTGCTGCAGAGGCGTGTTCTGGGTGTTGGCGATGATTTTCGTCGCATTGGCAAATTCCTCATCGATATCCAGACCGTATGATTTGAGGATTTGCTTGCTGCTCTCGTCGAGCTTCTTCTTTGCCTCGATGATGTTGTCCGGATTATAGACGTCGACGATGGAGACACCGCCGCCGCCACCGATCGACTGGGCGACGATGCCGTGGGATTCATTGCCCTTGGTCGTGATGGCCGCCGAACTCGAGACGGTTACCGCCTTGCCGTCGCCGGCAATGCCATTCGTACCGCCCGAGATCCATGTGAAATTGAAGGGCTTTTCAGCCTTGTCGTACGCATTTCCGCTCGCCTGGAAATCAATTCCGGTGGTGGAGATGCCGCCGCCGCCGCCCACGCTCTGGGCGATGATGCCGGACGAAGCCTTGCCGATCGTCTCGATGACGCCCGTGCTCGTGACGGTCACGGCACCGCCCGAGCCGCCGCCGCTGCCGGAGCCTCCCGTCGTGCCGCGATAGGTGAACAGCTTGTCGCTCGCAACCTGCATGACGCCGCCGTTGCCACCACCACCGCCGACCGACTGGGCAAAGATCGCCGCGGCGCTGTTGCCGCCCGTCGAAAGCTTCATGGCGTTGGTAACGGTCACGCTGCCGCCGTTCCCGCCGGCCCCCCCTTCTCCGCCGACCGCGTGATTGAGGGAGACCGAGACCGGAAACGAGGGCTTCATGCCCTTGATGCCTTCCCGTGTCGCGCCGCTGACTTTGCTGAGGCCGGGAATCCGGGCCATGATGCTTTCGGCGAAAACGCCGATCTTCGCCTTCGTGCCGCTGCTCAGATAATAGGCGAGGAGATTCTTGGCGGCGGCCTTACCCAGGGTGCCCGCCTGGCTTGAATCGATCCCGCCGGAAGAGGAGGTCGCAGCGCCACCGCTGCCGCCACCGCCGCCGATAGACTGCGCGAAGATCGCGTAGGACGCATTCCCGCCGGTGGAGATCTGCTTTTCAGTCGTCTGGCCTGCCTGCTTCGTGGTGGTAACGGTCACGCTGCCGCCGTTGTTGCCGTTACCGCCGTTGCCGCCGATGGTCAGTGTGCCCGAGACATTTCCGGACCCGTCCGTCTGCGACAACCCGCCGATACCGCCGCCGCCGCCGACGCTTTGCGCCAGAATGCCGGCGGCTCCGTCGGCCCGGGTGGTGATCGAGCCGCTGTTGTCGACGGTGACCGTGCCACCGATATTGCCGACGCCACCGGCTCCACCGACGCCGTTATTGATGGAAAGCGATTTGGTCTGTCCGACGAGATTGACATAGGAGACGGTCGAGACGGTGCCGCTCAGCAGCGATCCCAGATCGATCGGCCGGGTGTCGCCGCCGTTACCGCCGCCGCCGCCGATGCTGGCGGCAACAATGCCGGTCGAGGCGAGTTGCTCGGTCGTGATGTCGCCGGTATTCGTGATCTTGACCGTGCCGCCTTCGTTGCCGTCGCCGCCCTTCCCGCCGGTCTTCCACGTCCCCGTGATTGAAAAGCCCTTCGCCAGAGCGATGAGATCCTTCGCCAGGACCTCGGCATTGCCGCCATTGCCGCCGCCGCCGCCGATGCTGTAGGCCGCGATACCGATCGAGGCCGTGCCCTTGGTGGTGATGCCGCTGCTGTTCGTGACCTCGACGGTTCCGCCTTTGCCGCCCGAGCCGCCGTTGCCACCGGTGGTGATGTTGAAGTTGAAATCGAGGTTGCTGGCGAACGGAATGTTCAGCGAAGCGGATCGGGCGGTGCCGCCATCGCCGCCGCCCCCGCCGATGCTCAGGGCATTGATGCCGTGAGAGAGACTGCCTTCGGTCTTGATCTCCGCGGCATTTGTCACGCTGACTTTGCCGCCGAGATTGCCCGTGCCACCGTTCCCCCCTGTGGACCAGGCGAACGACACGCTCGGATACGTCTTCGCGCCGATGGCCGCCGTGAATGCCAGTGCATCGCCACCCGCGCCGCCACCGCCGCCGATGCTCATGGCCGAGATGGCGGACGAATTCCGGCCGGTGGTGTTGACGCTGAGTTCGTTGACGACGCTGACCGTACCGCCGGTGCTGCCCTTGCCGCCGGAACCGCCCACGGCACGCGCGATCGAGACCTGCGGGCCGGCCGAGATGGCCGTGGCATCGCCGCCGACGCCGCCACCGCCGCCGATCGACTGGGCCAGAATGCCGGACGCGAACTGTCCCTTCGTCGTGATCGAACCCGCCGACTGGGATTTGGCGTTCCTGACGGTGACGTCACCGCCGGTATTGCCGTCGGCGCCCTTGCCCCCAAGTGCGGCACTGAAGATGAGCCCCACCGCGGTCGCGTCACCGCCGCCACCGCCGCCGCCGCCGATCGACTGGGCCAGAATGCCCGCCGCACGATCCCCCTTGGTCAATATGACGCCGCTGTTCTCGACCGTGACGGTGCCGCCGGTGCCGCCACGGCCGCCGTCTCCACCCCAGCCGAAGAAGAGAATTCCCGCGTTCCCGCCGGAGCCACCGCTCCCGGCCGAGGCAATGGCAGACCTGAACGCACCCGTGGCGCTGCCGCCTCCGACGCTCTGAGCGAGGATTCCGACGGATGCCGTTCCGTCGGTTTCGATCGTCCCACGTTGGGTGGCAGTGACGGAGCCGCCCGAACCGGCATTGCCGCCGTCGCCGCCCACGATGAGTCCACGGCCACCCTTGCCGCCGACCCCGCCGACGGATTGAATGATCAGACCGGGCGAACCGGCCTCCTTGGTCTCGATCGTCCCGTCAAGCGTCGCGATCGCCGCGCCGCCGTTGCCACCCGGCGATCCGTCCGAGCCGTTCACCCACGCGGAACTGTAGCCGCCGGCACCGCCGACGGACTGCACGATCACGCCCGGCGAGGACGCCCGATAGGCGACGAGTTGGACGGCGGAGCCGACGGTCAGCTTCGCCTCCGCGGCATTGCCTCCGCCCGGAGGTGCCACGCCGAGCGTGTTTGAACTGCTTTCCGTGCCGCCGTTTCCACCGAGGGATTCCGCGATGACCACGGGCGCGCTGCTGCCATTGGTGGACATCGACGTCTCGCCCTGAAGCGTGACCGACACGTTGCCCGCCTTGCCGCCGGTGGCGCGATCGAAACTGCCGCCGTTGCCCCCGTCGCCACCGCGCGACTGCGCCCACACCGCCGCGAACTGGCTCATCCACGACGTTATGACAGTGCGGCTTCCCTGCGTCGTCTCGCTGCCGAACACCAGCTTGACGGTCCCGCCATCTCCCCCCTTGCCGGCGTCGGACAGGCTGTAGCCGCCCTTGCCGCCCTGCGAATAGAGTTGAATTACGGCGCCGTTGTCCTTGCCGGTTCCGCTGGCCTGAAGCCAGAGCGCGGTCTTTGCGGGCAGAACCGTGGTCTGGGTGAAACTGACATCGCCGCCACGTCCGCCGTTGGCGCCGTTCTGGTATTGCAGGTCGTAGTCCTTCTCTGAATCGAGAGAGGTCTTCGATCCGTCGCCGCCTCGGCCACCGACGGAACCGAGCACAACAACGCCACTGGGAGACGCGATCGCACCCCAGAGCTTGTCGTAACCGAGGCTCCTCCACGTCGTTCCGATTAAATCCTGCGTACTCCAGCCTGTATTATTGCTGTTGTAGATGTTCTCATACTTGATACTGCGGCCTGGACTTCCATCAAGCGGATAAGCTTTGACGGTGGACTTCGTTTCTCCAAGAACCCAGATCGCAAACCAGGACGGAGCTTCAACATCGCCATCGCGGCCGCTCGGGCTGGGCGTGTTGTCCCGGATAACGTATCCCCTTTCTCCGGCGACAGCCTGGACGCCGGTACCCGCAAGAACGGCCAGAAGGCTCGACCCGCCGAGCAGCATGGCGGCGCCCCCACGCCGCATGCGGGACCGGCGCGTGATACGGCCGGCCTCGTTTTCCGAACGCGCTGCCCCGCCGCCCGCGCGCGGCGACCACTCACTCTTTACGAACATTCTGACCCCCGCATTGCCGGACCTGCACGCCCCCGCGCGCCCGGCATCAAAGTTCCAGCCTCTGCTCTACAGGACAGGGCTGGCCAGCGACAATGAAATAAAATGAAAGAATCAGTCGTAAAAGATTAAAACTGCGACACGTCGAATAAAGACATGCCTCCAGGACTCACGAGACAGAGGTCATTTCCATCGGTCGCGAGCCATTCGAACATTGAGCGAAACTTCACGTCCGCGGAGCGCGCTATAATGCACGAATACACCCCTGGCGAGTATCACAGGACTCCGAGCCACCGGTAGAATGGCGACGGCGTAGCGGCCGGTTCCTGGAAACGAGCCTGGGATCGCCGCAAAGGCGAGCCGATGTGGCCGGCTCGGCGGGGCTACCAGCGCAGGCCGGGGGTTTCCACCGGCGCGGTCCACAGTTCGACCTGCGCGTCGTCCAGAAGGGCCAGTGTGATCGACATCCCTGCCATGTCGAGCGATGTCACGAAGGTTCCCGTCAGCGACCGCTCCGGCATGATGCCGTTTTCCTCGAAGAACCGGTGCGCGATGCCCTGCGCGAGATAGAGTTCGATCGGCGGCGTGCCGCCGAAGCCGTTGACGAGAAGCAGCGGCCGCCCTCGGACGCCGAGCGCCATTTCCGCCCGGATTTCCGCCAGAATGCGCTCGCCCAGCACGCGCACGATCTCGTCGGCGCTGGTGAAACGTGCCCGCTGCAGCCCCGGCTCGCCGTGGATGCCGATCCCGATCTCCATCTCGTCCGGACCGAGGGAGAAGGTTTCGCGCGGATTGTTGGGAACCGTCACGCCCCGGAGCGCCACGCCCATCGAGCGGATGCGGCGGTTGAGGTTTTCACCGAGCGCCCTCAGATCGGCGAGGCCGGCGCCCCGCTCGGCAGCGGCGCCGATGAGCTTCTCGACGATCATGGTTCCCGCCATGCCCCGCCGGCCACGGCTGCGCACCCCGGCCCCGGTCGCGGCATCGTCCTCGACGACGACCATCTCGATGGCGTGACGGCCGGAGGCCATCTCGGCCGCCATCTCGAAGTTCATGACGTCGCCGTCGAAGTTCTTCACGATCAGCAGACAGCCGGCGCCGGTATCGGTCTCGTCCATGGCGGCGACGATCTGGTCCGGCGTGGGCGAGGTGAAGACGTGGCCGGTGCAGGCGGCATCGAGCATTCCGCGCCCGACGAAGCCGGAGTGCATCGGCTCGTGGCCGGCTCCGCCTCCGGCGATCAGCGCCACCTTGCCCGGCGTCAGATGGCGCCGCCGCACGAATTTGCGATCGCTGCCGAAGGCCACCAGCGCCTCGTGCGCCCGCACGAGCCCGGCGAGGCTTTCGGCCACGAAGCTTTCGGGCGCATTCATGATCCGCTTCATCTCACCGGATTCCGGACGGATGAGAAGAAGCAGCGGCATGGCGATGATGTCGGGGCGGACACGTCACTCCTCTCCGTTCACCAGGGCGGCCATTTTCTGCACCAGTTCGGCGATGGCGTCGTCAAACCGGCGGTTTTTCTTGTCGTCACCGAAATCCGGCGCCATCAGCGTCAGCGGACGCAGTTTCTCCCCGCCGCCCGCATCCGGCAACCGTCCGGGATGGGCCGACTGATAGACCACCAGAAAGCGCTCCTGCTCGGCCGGGCTGAAATGGCAGACGCGGAAGATGGTCGGCAGGTGGCGGGCGGGCAGGGGGGTGTCGTAGGCCGGGCTCGTCACCTGGGTGACGAAGCTGCGGTGCTTGCCGAGCGCCGTCGCGAGCCTCTGGCGGGTGCCGGACGGGCGGTTGTCGAGGATGTCGGCCAAAAGCGTCTTGTACGCGATCACCGCTTCGTCGATAGGTTCCCGCGCCATGCACTAGCCTTTCGTGCGCGCCGATGCGCGGTTTACGAGCGCCGATGCGCCGCTCAGGCCGTGCAAATGAGCGCGCATTGCCGCCAGCCGACCGCGCACGACCGAGACTTCCCGGAAGCCGATCCCGATCAGGCGGGCGAGGCCGTCCGGATCGCCGGCGAGGTCGCCGCAGACCGACACCGGCTTGCCGAGCGCATCGGCATCGGCGCGGATCCGGTCCAAGAGGCGGAACAGCGCGATCCCGGAGCGCGCGTTCAGGTGGGCCACCGCCGGGTCGTCCCGCGACGCCGCCGACAGATACTGCATCAGGTCGTTGGTCCCAACCGAAAAGAAGGCCGCCCGGTCGAACAGGTCCAGCGTCAGTGCGACCGCCGGCACCTCGACCATGATGCCGAGCGGCGGGCGGCGGAAGGCGGTGCCGGCCCGGGCGAGACGGGCCGCCTCATCGTCGAACAGCCCTTCCATCGCCGCGACCTCCTCCGGCAGCGTGACCATGGGAAGGAGCACGCGGACGTCGCCGAGCGCGGCGGCGCGCAGCAGCGCCCGCGCCTGCGTCCGGGCGAGTTCGGGGTGGGCGAGCAGCAGGCGGATGCCGCGCAGGCCGAGGAGCGAGGCCGGCCCGCCCTCCGCGAGCCCGGGGAGCGGCTTGTCCCCGCCGAAATCGAGCATCCGCACCGTCACCGGCCGGCCGGCCATGCCTTCCACGATGCGGCGGTAGCTGGCGAAGTGGCGCTCCTCGCTGAGCGCCTCGGCCAGAGAGAGAAACAGGAACTCGGTGCGGACGAGGCCGACGCCGTCCACCGTGGCGGGGTCGACGGCATCGAGATCGGACAGCGTGTTGAGGTTGACGAGAACCCGCATCCGTTCCGCGGCGGCAGCGGTTTCGCCGGGCGCCGCCTGCGGACCGCCCAAGGGGGACGGGACAAAGCCCGGGGACGTATCCGGCATCGGGAGCGCGCCCGGCCGCACCAGTCCCCGGTCGCCGTCGACGAGGATGATATCGCCGTCGATCGCGGCGATGTCGCCGAGACCCACGACCATGGGCACGCCCTGGGCGCGCGCCAGCAGGGCGACATGGCCGGCGGCACTGCCGGCGCCGAGTGCGATGGCGCCACCCTTCGACCAGTCGTGGGCCAGGAACCGGCTCGGCGGCATATCGTGACCGAGATAGATCGTCCCGGCCGGGAAATCCGGCGCGCGACTTCCGGCAAGCGCATCGAGCACGCGCTGCCGCAGGTCGGCGAGATCGGACGCCCGCTCGGCGAAGGCATCGTCGTCGGCCTCGCCACCGCGGAAGGCGTCGATATAGTCGGCCATGGCGCCGGCCCATGCCAGCGCCGCCCCCTCTCCCCGCTCGATGCGGGCGAGCGCGGGAACGAGGATCTCCTCATCGAGCAGCATCTCGATCTGGAAATCGAGCACACCGTGGCCGAGACCGCCGGTACCCTCGGCGAGCGCGCGCAGTTCGGCGACGGCGATCTCCACCGCCGCCCGCAGCGCCGCACCGTCATCGCCGCCGGCCGGACCGGGCGTCGCAGGGCCGTCCTCACGCGCCCGGAAGACGGGACCGGACGCCCGGCCGGGCGAGGCCGGCGTGCCGGGACGCTCGCGCGCCCGCGCCTCAGCCGGGCCGACCATCGGCCCGTCCGAGCTTGCGGTCCTCGTCGAAATTGCGCCGCACCAGCTCGCTCAGCGCAAGGATCGCCTCCTCGGCGCGGGAGCCTTCGGCCCGGATGCGCAGGCGCGTGCCTCGGCGGATGCGGGCCCCCATGATCTTGACGATGCTCTTGCCGTTCAGCCACTCGGCCGAGCCGTCGACCGCCACCTCGATCAGGCACGGGAAGCTCTTGGCGAGGCGGGTGAAGGTGACGGAGGGCCGGGCGTGCAGGCCGATGCCGTGGGTCACCTCGACCTCGGTCTGCCAGCTCTTGCCGGCATTCTCACGCGGAACGCGGGAATTGGACTCTCTCATCAGGGCGACAGCTCCTCGGCCGTCGCCACGACCTTGGCGAGGCTGGAGCCGCCGGAGGCTTCGGCCGCCGCCACGACCGCGCCTTCCACCAGCGGCGCGTTGCAGACGACGATGCGCGCCGCCCGCGCGGCACCGAGCAGTTCGGCGGCCGTCTCGCTGTTGGTTTCGGCGCCGCCGAGATCGACGAAGATCGCGACGCCGGCATCCGACCACGCCGCCTCGATCGCCGCCTGAATGCCGGCGACGTGGGTGCCGAGGCCGCCCTCGGCATTGCCGCCGGTCCAGGCGAGCGGCACGCAGTCGCCCACCATCTGGCGCACCATGTCGGCCGCGCCGCGCGCCACCAGGGGCGAGTGCGACACGATCACGATGCCCACATTGGCCGGGCGCTCCCCGGGGCCGGTCATGCTCATGACGCGCGTTGCTCCGCGAAATAGCCGCAGATGGCGGCAGCCAGCAGCGCGCAGCTCGACGCGCCGGGGTCCTCATAACCGATGGAGCGCGGGCCGAGAAAGGCGGCGCGGCCGCGCCGCGCCTGCATCGGCCCGGTCGATTGCGCGGCGGAGCGGGCGCAGGCGGCGATGCGCTCCGGCGCCGAGCGCTTCAGCACCTCCGCCTGCACAGGATAGAGCACGTCGAGCAGGGTCTTGTCGCCGGGCTCGGCCCGGCCGCGCCGGGCGACCGCGGCGATCGCCCGTTCCAGCGTCGCGGCGAAGCCGTCGGCGTCGGCGTCGGGGGCGAGCCCGCGCCCGAGCTCCATCATCAGCGTGCCGTAAAGCGGGCCGGCGGCACCGCCGATGCTCATCACCAGAACGAAGCCGATCCGCTCCAGTGCGGCGGGGAGGGGGAGGGCGGCGATGGCCTCGCGCTCGGCGAACACGGCTTCGAGACCCCGGCGCATGTTGGCGCCGTGGTCGCCGTCGCCGATGGCGCTGTCGAGCACCGTCAGGTGGTCGCCGTGCCGGTCGATCTCGGCGCGGCAGAGCGAGATCAGTTCCGAGAGATCCCCGGGATCGAGTTGCATCCGTCTGCCTCCTCTCCCGCCGCTGCCGTCCTCAGCCGGCGCGCGCCAGCGCCTCGAACACCCGCGCCACCGCGACGGCGCCCGGATCGGGCGAGCCCTCGAGATCGCGCGCCCCGACATAGGCGGCCCGGCCGGCACGCGCCCGGGTCATCGCCCGCGTTGCCTCGGCGCCCTCGACGGCCGCGGCGGCCGCGGCAGTGAGCCCCGACGGTCCGAGCGCCCTGAGCGCCGGATCGAGCGCATCCACCAGCGTGCGGGCGCCGGGCGTCGCGCCTCCATAGAAGGTCATGCGGTCGAGGCCGGCAAGGAGGGCGGCGGCGAGGTCGCCGGTCTCGCGCATCGCCTTCGCGCTCGCCGTGAAGAAGATCGACATCAGCACGCCGCTCGAACCACCCATGGCCTGCCCGAGCGTCTCGCCGATGGCCTGCATCGTGGCAGCGGGGTCCGCCAGCGGCAGTGCGGCAAGACGGGCTTCGATCGCGCGCGCCCCGGTCGCGACCGTCGAGCCGGTATCGCCGTCGCCAGCGCGCGCGTCGAGGCGGTTGAGTTCCTCTTCCAGCCCCATCAGGGTCGTGCAGGCCAACAGGATCACGGCCTCCACCGCCGGATCGCGGCTGGCCGCAGGTGCCGCATCGTGAACCGCCGCCGGGGCCGGCACGGTCTGCACCGGGCTCGTCGCGACGGCCGGGCGCCATGCGAGCGGCTCGACCGCCGAGACGAGCGCCGCCTCGCGCCCGGCATCGAGCCGGAGCAGGGAGAGGGAGAAGCCGTTCATGTTGAGCGCGGTCATCAGCGCCGCCGGGCCGATGACGAGCTTGACGCGCGCGCCGAGCGGGGAGCGCAGCACCGTGTCGGCGATCAGGCTCATTTCCAAAGGTGGGACGGCGCCGAGATTGTTGATCAGCAGCGCGTGGTCGGCACCGGGCACGAGCTTCGCGGCGAGCCGCTCCGCCATCAGCGTCGTGATGGCCTCGGCCGCCTGGAGCGGGATGCGCTCGACGCCGGGCTCACCGTGAATGCCGAGGCCGAGTTCGCCCTCGTCGGCCCCGAGCCGAGCCTCGTGGGCCTGACCGGGAATGGAGCAGGACGACAGCGACACGCCGAGGGAGGCGATGTCGCCGGCAGCGGACCGCGCCGCGGCGGCGACGGTCGCGAGGTCCGCGCCCGTCTCGGCATGGTGACCGGCGATCTTGTGCACGAACAGGGTGCCCGCGACGCCGCGCGGCTGGTCGAGATCGGGCAAGGCGATGTCGTCGGCGACGATCACCATCTCGACCTTGAAGCCTTCGGCGCGGGCGCGTTCCGCGGCGAGGCCGAAATTGAGCCGGTCGCCGGTATAGTTCTTCACGACGAGCAGGCAGCCGGGTGCCCCGGTGACCGCCCGGATCGCGGCGAGCACGGCCTCGACGCTGGGCGATGCGAAGATCTCGCCCGACACGGCGGCGGTGAGCAGGCCGCGGCCGACGAAGCCGGCGTGGGAGGGCTCATGGCCAGCGCCGCCGCCTGAGACCACCGCCACCTTCGACTTGTCCCAGTCGGCACGCAGCACGACCTTGATGTCGGGATAGGTGTCGAGCCGGGCGAGGCGGCCCGGCGGGGACGTCCGCAGCAGGCCGTCCAGCGCCTCGGTGACGATGCTTTCGCGGCGGTTGAAGAAGTGTTTCATCGCTGCCTTCCAGATCCGATCGGTCCGTAACGTAACAAGGCGCGGGCATCGTCGCCCCGGCCGGTCAGACGAGCCTCTGCCCATCGGCACCGAAATAGAGCGGCGTGCGCAACGCGAGCCGGATGCGGTCGCCGGGTCCGACCGGCCGGTCGGGATCGGCCAGCGTCACCAGCTTGTGGCCGCCCACCCGGATATGAAGATGATTCTGGTCACCGAGATGTTCCACCCAGTCGATTTCGGCATTTCCATCGGATGCAAGCGCGATGTCGAGATGCTCGGTGCGCGCGCCGATGGTGCGCGTGCCGGCGGGGGCAGCCGGAGCGGGCAGAAGATCGGCCGGCAGCAGGTTGATGTGCGGCTGGCCGAGGCGCGCGGCGACGTGGAGATTGGCGGGATCGGTGTAGATCTCGCGCGGGGTGCCGATCTGCACCAGCCGCCCCTCGGCGAGGATGCCGATCCGGTCGGCCATGGTCATCGCCTCGATCTGGTCGTGGGTGACATAGAGCAGCGTGGCGCCGAGTTCCTTCTGGATGCGCTTCAGCTCCAGCCGGAGTTCGCCCCTGAGCTTGGCGTCGAGCGAGGAGAGCGGCTCATCCATGAGATAGATCGCCGGCCGCCGCACCAGCGCACGGCCGATGGCGACGCGCTGCATCTCGCCGCCGGACAGGCGGGTGGAACGGTTCTCGAGCTTGTGGTCGATGCGCACCATGCGCGCGACCGCCCGAACCCGCGCGTCGATCGCCTCGGCGCTCATCCGCCGGGCGGGCGAACGCAGCGGAAAGGCCAGATTCTCGTACACCGTCAGATGCGGATAGAGCGAATATTGCTGGAAGACGAACGCCACGTCGCGGCTGGCCGGAGACTGGCCGTTCATCGCCACGCCGCCGATCGACACGGTTCCGGTATCGGCGCGCTCAAGCCCGGCGATCACCCGCAGCGTGGTGGTCTTGCCCGCCCCGGTCGGCCCCAGCAGCACGACGAACTCGCCGTCGGCGATGTGGAGATCGATGCCCTGCAGCGCCTGCTTCTCGCCGAAGCGCTTGCTGATTCCCGTCAACGCAACGTCAGCCATGGGCGCCTTCTCCGTGCAGCGCGGAGCGGATGGCACGGCCGGATCCGCAATTGAAGAGCGACAGCCGCTCGCTGTTGAAGCTGAGCCCCACCGGCTCGCCGATGCCGTAGCGCCGGTCCGCCGGCAGGCGCGCGCGGATCAACCCGCCGGCGGTCTCGACGGTGACGATCTGGTTGGTGCCGAGATATTCGCTGCCATAGACGGCGCCGCGCAGCGCGGACGCATCCGAGAAGCGGACATGCTCGGGCCGGACCCCGAGGGCGAGTTCGCCCGGGGCGACCTCCTCGCGGACCGCCGGCACGGCGAGTTCCGCCTCGCCGATGCGCACCACGCTGGTGCCGCGGGCGAGGCCGGACGTGAAGCGGATGAAGTTCATCGGCGGCGAGCCGATGAAATCGGCGACGTACATCGAGGCCGGACGGTTGTAGATCTCCTGCGGCGTGTCGAACTGCTCGATCACGCCGTGGTTCATCACCGCGATCTTGTCGGCCATCGCCATGGCCTCGATCTGGTCGTGGGTGACGTAGACGGTGGTGGCGCGGATGCGGTTGTGAAGTTCCCGCAGCTCGCGCACCATGAACTCGCGGAACTCGGCATCGAGCGTGCCGAGCGGCTCGTCCATCAGAAAGCATTTCGGCCGCCGCACGATGGCGCGGCCGAGCGCGACGCGCTGGCGGTCGCCGCCGGCAAGCCCGGAGACGGAGCGGTCGAGGATGTGATCGATCTGGAGAAGCCGCGCGGTCTCTTCCACCCGCCGCCGGATCTCCGCCCGCGGCACGCCCTGAGCATGGAGCGGAAAGCCGATATTCTTGCGCACGTTCATGTGCGGATAGAGCGCGAACAGCTGGAACACGAAGGCGATGTCGCGCTCGCGCGCCCGGTTGAAGGTGACGTCCTCGCCCGCCAGCCGGATGGTGCCGCTGGTCGGCAGTTCCAGCCCCGCGATCATGCGCAGCGTGGTGGTCTTGCCGCAGCCCGAAGGCCCAAGCAGCGCCAGAAACTCGCCGTCGGCGACGGTGAAGGTGGAATCCTCGACGGCGACAAAGCTGCCGAAGGCCTTGCGGAGGTTTTCGACCCGGATTTCAGCCATGACCTACTCCGGAAACTTCGACACGATCATGAACAGGACCGTGCCGGCGAGCAGCGTGACGAAGGAATAGGTGTAGAGCACCAAGAGGAACGGCTGGAACAGCATCAGGAAGCCGGCGCCGATGATGGCAACCGCCAATGCTTCCATGGGGCCTCGGCGGAGGAAGAAGGGCCGCCGCCGCCGCGCCGGCGCGGCTGTCGTCGCCTCAGGCATGGGACCGCTCATTTGCGCACCGCTCCGAAGGTGATGCCGCGCAGCAGCTGCTTGCGGAGCAGGATGGTGAACACGAGGATCGGGATCAGGAAGATCGTGGTGCCGGCCGCCACGGCCGGCCAGTCCTGCCCGCCCTCGCCGATGATGGTGGGGATGAAGGGCGGCGCCGTCTGGGCGCTGCCGGAGGTCAGCAGCGACGCGAACGCATATTCGTTCCACGCGAAGATCAGGCAGAAGATGGCGGTGGCCGCGATGCCCGTGGTCGCCTGCGGCAGCACCACCTTCCGGAACGCCTGCAGGCGGGTATAGCCGTCGATCATCGCCGCCTCCTCGTATTCGCGGGGGATCTCGTCGATGAAGCCCTTCAGCAGCCAGACCGCGAGCGACACGTTGACGGCGGTGTAGAGCAGCATCATGCCGATCGCCGTGTCGGACAGGCCGAGCTGGCGGTACATCAGGTAGATCGGGATCGCGACGGCGATAGGCGGCATCATCCGGGTGGAGAGGATGAAGAACAGCAGATCGTCGGCGAGCGGAACCTTGAAGCGCGAGAACCCGTAGGCCGCCAGCGTGCCGAGCAGGACAGCCAGGAAGGTCGAGCCGAACGCGATGATCAGCGAGTTGGCGAAGCGCGGCAGGAAGTTCGACGCGCCCACGATCACCATGTTGCGCTCGCGGGTCACCGCGTCGCACACGCCGCTCGGCGGCGGCAGCGCGGCGATATAATCCGGCGTCTGGCGGCTGCGGGTGGTGAAGAGGTTGCAGTAGCCTTCCAGCGACGGGGTGAACAGCACCTTCGGCGGATAGGAGATCGAATCCGGCGGCGACTTGATGCTGGTGAGGAAGATCCACACCAGCGGCACCATCGTGATCAGCGCATAGACGATGACGAGCGTGGCGGCGATGCGCTTGGAAGTCGGGCTCGGTTCGACGACCGAGTGGGCGGCGTTGGCCGAGCTCATCTCTGCTTCACCCTGTTGAGCGCCTTGACGTAGATGTTGGCGAGGCCGAACACCGCGACGAACAGCACGATGGCGAAGGCGGAGGCCCGGCCCGTCGCCCACGCCTCGAACGCCTGCCGCTTCAGCGTGATCGAGGCGACCTCGGTGGTCGAGCCGGGACCGCCGCCGGTCAGGAGGTTCACCATGTCGAACATCTTGAAGTTCTCGATGCCGCGGAACAGCACCGCGAGCATGATGAACGGCAGCGCCATCGGCACCGTGATCGACCAGAACTGCCGCCAGGCGGAGGCGCGGTCGACCTCGGCGGCCTCGTAGATGTAATCGGGGATCGAGCGCAGCCCCGCGAGGCAGATCAGCATCACGTAGGGCGTCCACATCCAGGTATCGACGATGATGATCGCCCAGGGTGCGAGCTTCACGCTGCCGAGCATCTGGATCTCGGAGGTTGGGATGCCGCTGACGAACGACACCGCGTAGGCGAACAGGCCGATCTGGGGCTCGTAGAGAAAGCGCCAGAAATTGCCCACCACCGCCGGCGACAGCATCATCGGAATGAGGATGAACGTGGTCCAGAAGGCGTGGCCGCGGAACTTGCGGTCGATGAGATAGGCGAGCCCGAAGCCGAGCACGGTCTGCAGCACGATGGTCCAGAACACGAAGTGCGCGGTCGTCTGCATCGCCGCCCAGATGTCCGGGTCGTTGAGCATCCGCGAATAGTTGCCGAGCCCGACATTCTGCACCACGGCGTTCGGCCGGTTGGCGCGGTAATTGGTGAAGGACAGATAGATCGCCCACACCAGCGGGAAGATGTTGATGGCGAGCAGGAGCGCGATGGTGGGCGCGATGAACAGCCACGCGATCGCGCGGTCGGACAGGCCGCGGATCCTGGCCGCCAGCGGCTCCGGCGCCGCCTCCGCGGCCCTTCGCAGCGCCTTCTCGGCAAAGGTGTCGTTGGAACTCAAGGGTCGCATCCTGTGACAGCCGTGCCGGCGCACGGGCGGGGATGAAGGCGTTCGGCCGCGTCGGCGCGAAAGGACCCGTGCCGGCCCCGGAAGGAGTGCCGCGGCCGGAGCGATCCGGCGGCGGCGGGACCGGGCTGTCGAGACCCGTGGCGGTTCGCGGCCGAGGGACCGGGAACCGCCGCGGCGACGCGCCGGCACGGGAGTTTCAGCGGGAAGAAGAGGAGACGCGCCGTCCCCCCGGAATGCGCGGGCCGGCCGAAACTGGCCCGCGAAGGATCGGATCATCGGGTCTCGACGATCGGAATGCGTCCGATCCGGATATTCGGATCAGATCTTCAAATCCTGGATCAGATCTTGCCTTCGTCCTTGAAGATCTCGGTCCAGTCCTTCACGAGCTCGTCGAGCGCTTCCTGCGCCGTGCCCTTGTCGGCGACGACATAGTCATGCACGCGCTTCTGCATCGCCTGGAGCAGCTCGGCATAGCTCGGCTCGGCCCAGAAGTCCTTGACGATGGCCATGGATTCCAGGAAGGCCGGCGCATAGGGCTGGCTCGTCGCGAAGTCCGGCGCGTCGACCACCGCCTTGAGGCAGGAATAGCCGCCGAGCTTCCACCACTTGGCCTGCACGTCGGGCTGGGCGAACCACTTGATGTATTGCAGCGCGGCGTCGCGCTTGTCCGAGTAGGACACGACCGAGATGCCCTGGCCGCCGAGCTGGGCGAAGTGGAACTTCTCCGCCGGGTTCGGGAAGAAGCCGATGCGGTCGCCACCGACCTTCTCGTCCTTGTAGAGGCCGGGCCAGGTGAAGGCGAAGTTCATCTGCATCGCCACCTGGCCGGATTTGAAGGCGTCGGCGGATTCGACCATGTAGACGTTGGAGCTGCCCGGCGGGGTGCAGCAATCATAAAGCGACTTGTAGAACTCCAGGCCCTTCGCCGCTTCGGGCGAATTGACGAAGCCCTGCATGTCATAGGGCTTCTTCGGGTTCTCGTACTGGAAGCCCCAGTCGTAGAGGACGTTCGTCACGCCCATGGTGATGCCTTCCGAGCCGCGCTCGGTATAGAGCGAGGCGCCATAGACCGTCTTGCCGTCGATCTGCCGCTTCTGGAAGAACTCGGCGATCTGCTTGAGCTGATCGTAGGTTTTGGGCGCGGCGAGATCCCAGCCGTACTTCTCCTTGAATTCCTTCTGGATCTCCGGACGTTCGAACCAGTCCTTGCGGTAGGTCCAGCCCACTACGTCGCCCATGGCCGGCAGCGCCCAGTAGTTCGGCGTGTTCTTCGGCCATTCCGAATAGCCGACCACCGTCGCCGGCACGAAGTCATCCATCTTGATGCCTTCTTTGGCGAAGAAGTCGTTCAGCTTGACGTAGTGACCGTTCTCCGCCGCGCCGCCGACCCACTGGCTGTCGCCGATGATTAGGTCGCAGAGCTTGCCGTGGGAGTTGAGTTCGTTGAGGAACCGGTCGGCATAGGCCGTCCACGGCACGAACTCGTATTTCATGTCGATGCCGGTCTTGGAGGTGAAGTCCTTCGACAGCTCCACCAGCGCATTGGCCGGATCCCACGCCGCCCAGCAGAGCGTGAGCTGCTCCGCCTTCGCCGCCTGCGGCATGGACAAGGGCAAGGCAACGGCGATCGCCCCGAGAAGGGGTATCCACTTCTTCAGCATGCTCTCCTCCCAGAGATCGAGGCGGATTCATTGTCCGCCTCCTTGGCGCCCACGTTCCGGCCACGCCGGTCGCGTTTAGCTTTGTGTTTAGTTATGGCGACATCACTGAACATTGCAAGCGCAATTCGATGCTGCGATGCAGCGTCACCTTGGGAGAAGATCAAGGGTTTCCGGGGGGAATTCCGGTGGCTGCCCGCGAGCGACCTCCGTTCGCGGCGGAGCGCGCGGGACTAAACATGGGGGAGAGCGCGGACGACGGCCGGCATCGGGGCACGGCCGGCGCCCCGCCGCACACTGCGGATCAGAGGCCGGCGAGGCGGGCGCCTTCCTCGGCTTCCTCCTCGGTGTCGTAGAGCGCCACGACGCCGGTCGGGAACACGACGAGCCAGGGCTTCAGCCAGTCCTCGGGATGGACGAGGTCGTCGCGGTGGACGACCCGCGCCGCGAACTCGGAGGCGCGGATGCCGGCGTCTTCTTCCTGCGGGCGGTCGCGGCCGGCGGCCTCGTCATGCGGGGCGGCGCGCGGGGCAGGGCGGCGGTCCGTCATGGCCGCGCCTCTTCCGGGATGCGCAGCGGAGCCGCGGTGAGGGCCGCGATTTCCGCGGGGGAGATTCCGGGCGCGCATTCGACGAGCGTCAGGCCGTCCGGACCGATATCGATCACGCCGAGATCGGTGACGATGCGGTCGACCACGCGGCGGCCGGTGAGCGGCAGCGTGCAGGCCTCCAGGATCTTCGGCTCGCCCCGCGCGGTGTGCTCCATCAGGACCACCACGCGCTTCACTCCGGCGACGAGGTCCATGGCGCCGCCCATGCCCTTCACCATCTTGCCGGGGATCATCCAGTTGGCGAGGTCGCCCTCGCTTGAGACCTGCATCGCGCCGAGGATGGAGAGATCGATGTGGCCGCCGCGGATCATCGCGAAGGAATCGGCGGAGGAGAAATAGCTCGTCGTCGGCTGTTCGGTGACGGTCTGCTTGCCGGCATTGATGAGGTCGGCATCCTCCTCGCCCTCGAACGGGAACGGTCCCATGCCGAGCATGCCGTTCTCGCTCTGGAGGGTGACGTTCATCCCGGCGGGAATGAAGTTGGCGACGAGGGTGGGGATGCCGATCCCGAGATTGACGTAGAAGCCGTCCTTCAGTTCGCGGGCCGCACGGGCCGCCATTTCGTCTCGCGTCCAGGCCATCACACGGCCTCCTTCTCGCTGGCGGTCGACCGCGGCCGCACCGTGCGCTGCTCGATGTGCTTGCGGCTTGCGGGCACATGCACCAGCCGCTGCACGAAGATGCCGGGCGTGTGGACGTGGTCGGGGTCGATCCCGCCGGCCGGCACGAGGTGCTCGACCTCGGCCACCGTCACGCGGGCCGCCGTCGCCATCATCGGGTTGAAGTTGCGCGCAGTCTTGCGGAAGACGAGGTTGCCTTCGCTGTCGCCCTTCCAGGCGTGGACCAGCGCCAGGTCGCCGAAGATGCCGCGCTCCATCACGAAGGTCTCGCCGTCGAACTCCCGCGTTTCCTTGCCTTCGGCGACGAGGGTGCCGACGCCGGTGCGGGTGAAGAACGCCGGGATGCCGGCCCCGCCGGCGCGGATGCGCTCGGCAAGCGTTCCCTGCGGGGTGAACTCGAGCGCAAGGACGCCGGAGAGATATTGCTCGGCGAACAGCTTGTTCTCGCCCACATAGGACGACACCATCCTGTCGATCTGCCGGCTTTCGAGCAGCACGCCGAGGCCGATGCCGTCGACCCCGGCATTGTTGGAGACGACGGTGAGGCCCTTCACGCCGGAGAGCCGCACGGCCTCGATCAACGTTTCGGGAATGCCGCAGAGCCCGAAGCCGCCGGACAGGATCGTCATGCCGTCGGACAGAACATCCGCCAGCGCTTCGGCGGCGGTCGGGTAGATCTTGTTCATGGGATAATCCGGGAGTTCGTGGCGGACGGATGGCCGGGACCGGCGGGGGCTCGGTCCCGGCTGCGCTCAGGTCGGCGTCACGCCGCTTCGGCGCGCTCCGGCACGGGCAGGCCCAGCCACTCGCGGTAGAAGGTGTCGATGTCCGGCTCGAAATCCCGGATCACCGGATACCAGGGCGTCGGGGCCTCGACGTCGTGCAAGGTGCCGCATTCGGGGCAGTAATATTCGCGCAGCACCTGCCACGACGGGGTGGGCGCCATCAGCCGCGGATAGATCTGTTCCAGCGCCTCGGGCGTGTCGCGCACGCGCACGCGGGCATGCAGCTTCCAGTTCTGCCGCCAGTCGCAGAAATCGTGGCCGCACTCGCAGCGCACCTTCCACTGCCGCGTGGTCTTGTGCTGCACGATATAGAGCTTCGGGCCGAGCGGCAGGACGATACGGTCGTCCCACGGCACGCGCTCCTGCAGGATCTCGATATACATCCGGAAGCGCTCGGGATCCTTCGGGGTCGAGAGCATCTGGTGAAGGGTATCGTGATCGATCTTGCCGTCGATGAGATCGGAGATCTTGGCACGGGTGTAGGCCATGGCTGTTTCCTCGCCTGTCTTGTTCTTTGAGGGTTCGATGCCGGGCGCCGGGGCAGAGCCCGGCGCCCGCGCGACGTCGCAGGCTCATTCCTCGACGAACTGCACCGTCTTCACGTCCGGCAGTTCGGAGAGGTCCATCGAGTAGTTCGACCCGTAGTGGGGGATGTCGAGTTCGTCCTCGGTGAGCGTCCAGTCGTCCGGCAGATCCCAGAACGCCTTGAAGTCGGCGAGGAAGCGCGGGCCGAGCTTGAACGAGGCCGCGAACATCTGCTTGACGTGGTCGCCGGCGCCTTCCTTGGCGATGATCCGGGTCCGCTCGCCGGCGATCCAGTCCGACGCCGGCACGGAACCGGCGATGCGCTCGCGGCGGATCGCCGCCCGCCGCTCGTCGGTCGCCGCTTCGTCGACCACGTAGGCATCATGCTCGCGGCGCGTCACCACGCCGTAGACGCTCAAGGCGAAGCGCTCGAGCAGGTAGCCGCCATTGAGGTCGTCGGCCACCGATTGCGGATCGCGGTCGATCGGGTCGCCGAAGCCCGGGCCGCCGCGCATGTAGTTGAGATAGAGATCGTAGTCGGAGAACATCTCCTCCGTGGTGATCGCCTGCTTGTCGCGCTTGATCACCGCGTCCTTGATGAGGCCGTCCCACACCGGATGCTCCGGATCGGTGTCGCCGCCGAGCGGGATCGGCTTGCCCGCCTCGATGAGATCCTTCAGGCCGGTCTTGTGCGCGGCGAAGCGATAGCCGGACGCCGCCGGATAACCGCCCATCAGCCCCCAGTCGGAGGAGATGTGGCCGTTGCCCATGAAGAACATGGTCCAGTCCTTGGCATTCCAGACAAGGCGAAGGCTCTCGAAGCCGCATCCGCCGCGATATTTGCCGGCACCGCCGGAGCTCGCCTTGATCTGGCGGCCGAGATAGACGAGCGGCTCCGCCAGCTCCCAGATCTCCATGTCGCCCATGTCGCCTTCCGGGTTCCAGATGGCGGCGGCATGGCTGAGGCCGTCGCCGACGGCGGTGGCGCCGGTGCCGTTGGCGGCGCATTCGAACGAGTTCACCGCGTGGATCTCGTCGTACTGGTTGAAGCCGCCACCCTGGAGCCAGTTCGAGGTGTTGGCGTTGCCGGCGTTCACCTCCTCAAGATAGCCGCGGCCGAAATAGGACCGCGACAGCCCGCGCCACAGCGCGGTCCAGGCCGAGACGAGGAAGTGCCACGAATAGGAGAACGCCACGCGGCGGTCGTCCGGGTTCATCCAGGTGCCCTTGGGCAGGCGGAACTCGGTGCCGTAGGCCGCGCCGTCGTTGATCATCTCCGAGGGGATCAGCGTCTGGGTCATCATCACCCAGATGCCGGAGGTGAAGCTGACCTGATGGGCGTTGTAGGTGTGCCAGCCCCAGCGGCTCGCGCCTTCGAAATCGAGCCGCCAGGTGCCGTCGCCGCGGATGGTGATCTCCGACGGCGCGTGCATGATGGTGTCGACCTTTGCGAAGTCGGACGGCACGCGGACGTCGTCGTGGGAATAGGGCACGTCGACGAAGCCGACCTGGCGGTACTTGCCGGGAATGGTCATCGCCTTGATGCGGTTCTGCAGGCCGAGCCGGCCGTGCTCGACCGCCTCGTAGGCGAACTTCCAGTAGGCGTCGATGCCCTCTTCCGAGATCACCTCCTCCACGAGTTTGCGGATCATGTGGCAGCCGGCAACGCGGGTGCGCTCGTCGAGCATCCAGTAGCGGGTGGTGCGCACCATGCGCTGGCTCTCGTGCAGCCAGTCGCGGAACAGCGTGTCGTTCGCGCCCACCTTGCGGCAGGTGATGGAATAGCCGTCGCCGAACCGCTGCACCTGGCCGGTCGCCATCGAGCCCGGCCCGACCGCGCCGGTATCGATGACGTGGGTGACGCCGCCGACCCAGCCGATCAGTTCGCCCTCCCAGAAGATCGGCACGATGGTGTGGATGTCACAGGGATGGACGTTCCCGATCAGGGAATCGTTGTTGCAGAAGATGTCCTTGTCGCGGACGCCGGGATTGGATTCCCAGTCGTTCTCGATCATGTACTTGATCGCCGCGCCCATGGTGCCGACATGGATGATGATGCCGGTCGAGGTGAGGATGCTGTCGCCGGCCGCGTTGTAGAGCGTGAAGCACAGCTCGCCTTCCTGTTCCACGATGGGGGAAGCGGCGATCTTCTTGGCGGTTTCGCGGGCATCGACCACGCCGGCGCGCAGACGCGAGAACAGCTTGTTGTAGAGAATGGGCTCGCTGTCGCGCAGCTCCATCTTCTTCAGGCCGGCATAGTGCTTCGTGAGCTTCGTGGCCTCCATGATGCGGTCGCGGTGCTGCTTCAGGGTCTCGCCGCCGCGGACGACGCCGCGCGCGTCGGTGCCGAGATCGCGGTCTCGAATATTGATGTTCATGGGGTTTCCTCCGGTTTCTTGGTGTCGGTCGGCCGCTCAGACTTCCTTCAGGTGGAACAGGCGGTGACCGTCGAGGAACGTCTCGAAGCCGTCGGGGACCACGAAGGTGGTGGCGTCGGATTCGATGATCGCCGGGCCGACCACGCGATTGCCGGGACGCAGCGCCTCCATGCGGTAGAGCTGGGCGTCGACCCACCGCTTCTTGCGGTAGAACTTGCGCGTGCCGAGGAAGGCCTCCTTCGGCGGCGCTTCGCCTTCGAGCGGCTCCTTGGGGATCTTCGGCTTCGGGATCGGCACCGTGCCGCGCATGATGGCGCCGGTGACGGAATAGCCGAGCTCGGGCGAGCGGGCCGAGGCGGCGTAGACGCGGCCGTAGGTGGCGTTGAAGGCCTCGACGAGGCGCTCCCAGTCCTCGGCCGTCGCGGCGGAGGGCAGCGGGGATTCGATTTCGAGGTCGTTGAGCTGGCCGCGGTACTGCATCCGGAAGCCCGGCTGGAGCTTGACCTGCGCGGCGTCGTAGCCGTTCAGCTTGAACTCCTCGAGCACGTTGTGCGTCAGCTCCGTCCAGGCCGCCTGAAGCGTGCGGGCGGCGGCCTCACGCTGGTCGTCGGGCGCATCGGGGGCGAGGTTGATGTCGAGCGACTTGTCGTAGCGGTACTCGAAATCCGCCGCCGCGCAGCCGAAGGCCGAGAAGCCCGCCGCCCACGCCGGCACCACCACGTCCTCGAAGCCGAGGCCCTCGGTGTAGCCGTAGGTGTGGACCGGACCGGCGCCGCCGTAGGAGAAGCACACGAAGCTCTGCGGCGAGTAGCCCTTGCTGGAGATCATCGAGCGCAGATAGTCGCGCAGATCGGAATCGAGCAGCTCGATCACGCCCGCCGCCGCATCCTCGACCGAGAGCCCGAGCGGATCGGCGAGCTGCACCTTGATGGCGTCGACCGAGCGCTGCCGGTCGAGCTTCACGGCGCCGCCGAGGAAGTTGTCGGGATTGAGGTAGCCGAGCACCATGTGGCAGTCGGAGACGGTGACGGTCTCGATGCCGCTTTCCTTCCAGCACACGCCGACGCGGTAGCCGGCCGAATCCGGCCCGAGCTTGATCGCGCGGGTATAGGGATCGAGCCGGATGAACGAGCCGGCGCCGGCGCCGACCGAATCCATCGCCACCAGCGGCAGCGACAGCACCAGGCGCGCCATGTCCGGGTCGTTCTTGATGGTCAGTTCGCCCTGGGTAATCAGCGCGACGTCGAATGAGGTGCCGCCGATGTCGGAGCAGGCGATGTTGCCGTAGCCCAGGACCTCGCCGAGATATTTCGCACCGATGACGCCGCCGATCGGGCCGGAGACGATGGTGCGGGCGAGTTCCTTGGCCTTCCAGGAGATGGTGCCGCCATGGGTGGCCATCACGCGGAAGTCGAACTTGGTGCCGTGCTCCTTGAAGGCGTCGGAGATTTTCTTCAGCGTCTGGCGGGAGGGTTCGGCGGCGTAGCCTTCGAGGATCGTGGTGTTCGTGCGGTGGGTTTCCTTGCGCACCGGGTAGTAATCGGCCGAGGCGAACACCGGGATCGCCTTGCCGCTGTCGCGCACTTCCTCCAGCACGATGTCGCGCACCCGGCGCTCGTGATCCGGGTTCTTGTAGGAATGCAGCAGGCTGATGACGATGCCCTCGACATCGGCCGCGATCAGTTCGCGCGCGGCCTCCCGCGCGGTTTCCTCGCGCAGCGGAATGACCACGCGGCCGGACATGTCGACCCGCTCGACAACGCCGCGGGTGAGATTGCGCGGTACCAGCGGGGGATCGTAGCGATGGGTGTTGAGGTGGATGCGGTCCTCGTAGGCGTAACCCAGATAGCACTGGATGGCGCGGCCCATGCGGTGGAAGTCTTCCATGCCGCGATTGACGATCAGGCCGCAGCGCAGGCCCTTACGCTGCACGACGCGGTTGAGCATCGCCGTGCCGGAATAGACGCCGGTCTGCAGCTCGCGCAGCGCCTCGTTGAGGCCGATGCCCCAGTTGCCGAGCCCGTCCTTGCTGGAGGCGATGAGGCCGAGCGCCTCGTTCTGCGGCGTCGACTGGGCCTTGCCGACGACGAAGTCACCGTCCGCATCGACGAAGAACGTGTCGGTCATGGTGCCGCCGGCATCGATGCCGAGCACCTGCACGCTTCGCTTGTTCGGTGCGTGGATATTCACGGGTTGTCCTCCCTGATTCACGCCGGCTTCTGCCGAGCCGGACATGAGAGAGGATCGCAGGCGCCGTGCCAGTCCGGTCACACCGGGGCAGAATGAGCAATATCAAGGAGTTATGCTTCGAGACGGATCGGAGGCGCCGTCCGCGTGTGTCCGGATGTCGGACAGGGTCGAACGTCCGGACCGACATCAAACGTCCGGCATCGAACATCCGCCGGCACCGGCGCACGCCGTTCGGACCGATCGATCCCCGGTGGAAAGTGTGCAGGGGAAAGGGCGCCGGGCGATGCCGTGACGCGCAACCGGCGGGTGCCGGTCAGGCGTCGCTTTCGTCGCGATAGCGCGCGAGCTTGAGATAGAGCGTCGAGCGCGCGATGCCGAGGCGGCGCGCCGCTTCGGCGAGGTTGCCGCCGGCCGCCTCGACCTGGGCGAGGATCGCCGCGCGTTCCGCTGCCTGCATCTCCCGCCGCGAGGCCGGCATGGCGTAGGGCGCCGGCGTCACCGCGGGCCAGGGCGCGAGGGGCGGCGCAGGGGGTGTCGACGGTGCGGACGCGGCGAAGCAAGCGCCTTCGGGCCGCCCGGACGACCGCCGGATATCGGCGGGAACATCGGCAAGGTCGAGGACGTCGCCGTCCGCGAGCGCGACCATGGCATCGACGACGTTGCGCAGCTCGCGCACGTTGCCGGGCCAGGGATAGGAGCGGAACAGGTCGAGCACGGACGGCGAGAACCGCGGCGGCGGGCGGCCGAGGCGCATCGCGGCCTCGTGGCCGAGCCGCGCCGCGAGCAGCACGATGTCCTCGCCGCGCTCGCGCAGCGGCGGGATGGCGAGCCGCACGGCGGCGATGCGGTAATAGAGGTCGCGGCGGAACCGGCCGGCCTCGACCTCGGCGGAGAGGTCGCGGTTCGTCATCGAGACGATGCGGATATCCACCTGCCGCGGCTCGTGGTCGCCGATGCGATAGACGACGCCGTCTTCGAGCACGCGCAGCAGATAGGATTGCAGGTCGAGCGGCATCTCGCCGATCTCGTCGAGGCAGAGCACGCCGCCGTCCGCCTTCTCGATGCGCCCGGCGCGGCCCTTCTCGTCGGCGCCGGTGAAGGCGCCCCGGGCATAGCCGAACAGTTCGCTGGCGATGAGATCGCGCGGCATGCCGCCGCAATTGAGCGGCACGAACGGACCGGTGACGCGGGGCCCGGCGCACTTGATGGCGCGCGCGAACAGCTCCTTGCCGACGCCGGTCTCGCCCTCGATCAGCACAGGAAGGGCATTGCGGGCGAGCTTGCGGCCCTTTTCCCGGGCCTGCTCCATCGCCGGGCAGTCCCCGACGATCTCGTCGAAGCCGAAGAAGGGCTCGGCGGCCGATGGCAGCGTGGCGGGCGTGGCCGATGGGCCGCCGCCGGCGCGCGCCTTGTTGTGCATCAGGATGATGCAGCCGATCGCCTCGCCGTCGACCCTGACCACCTCGAGGCTGGCATTGGGGAAGCGGCGGCGGCAGTTTTCCTCCCAGAGCGTGCTTTCGGCCCGGCCGATCAGCGCGTGAACGTCGCTGGCGAGGCCCTCGGGCGAGGCGGCATCGAGCTTCTGGCGCACATGACGGGTGCCGTGGACGAGGACGCCGCGCCGGTCGACCACCAGCATTTCCTCGCTCAGCCACATCGAGCGCTTGGACAGGAAGCGACGCAGCAGTTCCTCGTGCTCGGCCTCCGCCACACGGCCGAGCTGTGCCTCGATCTCCTGCCCGATGGCGACGGCCAATGCCAGGCTCTGCGGATTGAACGAGGTCATCGGGCCGGAGATGTCGACCACGCCCAGCAGTTCGCCGCCGATCGGATGGCAGACCGGCGTCGCCGCGCAAGTCCAGCGCTGCACGTCCTCGCAATAGTGGGCCGCGCCGCGCACCTGGATCGCCCGCCGCTCCACCAGCGCCGTGCCGATGGCGTTGGTGCCGATCGCGGCCTCCTCCCAGCGCCCGCCGGTCTCGAGGTGGTTGCGCCGGCCGTTGTCGATGACGCGCGGATCGCCCGCCGTCTCGACGATGAAGCCCGTGGCGTCCGACAGGATCATCATCGACGACGCATCGCCGAGGAAGGCATGGGAGCGCGTCAGCGCCGGCCTGGCGGCGGCGAGAAGCGCGGCGCTCTGCCGGCGGCGACGGTGCACCTCCGGCTCGCCGGACAGGGGTGCCTCGGTCAGGCGGCTGACGACGCCCGAGGTTCGCGAGCGCTCCCAGGAACTGGCGAGCGCGGGGGAAATGGACGGCGGCCGGCGTCCTTCCGTCAGAAACGTTTCCCAGGCCCTGCGGATCGCGATCTGGTCGGCGTTCTGGTCCATGCGATGCCCTCCGGCTCGGGCACGCCCGCGCTTGCGCGAAGACGTGCGGTCGGGGCGGCGAGGGCCGGAACGGCTGCAACCCGCGCCATCGCCGGGCGGGACCGGACGGAACAAGATAAGAGTTCCATTGCACGCCGCTTCCGGCTTTCCGGACCATGACGATCCGGCGGAGCAGGCTGCCGATGACACCGGGCGGGGCGACAGAGACTTCAGAAGCCGGGCCCGGCTTTCTCCAGCCGAGATCCTTCGCCGTACGTTCCTCCAAGGTGAGCTCTTATGGGCTCATCCTTCGGTAGCATACGGCCGGGATGGCACCGCGGGCAAGCGATGTCGAAAATGTCAGCCCTCACAGGCGACGGAGGGGCGCCCGTTAAGGTCGAGGGCGGGTGAAGAGAATGCGGCGCCGGCCCATAGGGGCAGGCCGGCGCCGCGCCGACGGGAAGGGGGGAGTCCCGTCAGATGAGGTTGCGGGTGATCAGGTCCTCTCGGGCGACGAGTTCGGCCTGGGCGCCGGGCAGGGTGCGGTTGACGTGGGGCAGCCGGCCTTCGGCCATGTCGTAGAGCGTCATGAAGAAGAACGCCTGCTGGCCGAGCACCGTCGCGGTCTGGATCTCGTCCGGAAGCAGGTTCTGCTTTTCCGCCTCGGAGAGCGCGGTGGTGTGCTCGTAGACCGAGGTCTCGTCGACGTCGCCGCGGATGAGCTTCGCGGAGATGTCGGGATCCACGCACAGCGGACGGGCGAGGCCGACGAGGTCGCAGGTGCCGTCATTGAGCGCGCCGATCATGGATTCGCGGCGGCGGAACCCGCCGGTCGACATCACCGGCATCTTCGCGATGCCGCGCGCCTCGGCGGCGTAGACGGCGAAATAGGCCTCGCGGGCGGCGGTCGAGGCGCGGGGCGGCTCGCGCTCGAACTGGTTGTCGACCTTCACGCCGAGAAGGCTCAGGTGCTCGTAGGTGCCGCCGGTCAGTTCCAGAAGATCGAGCCCCTCGTGGTTGAGCCACTCCACGACCTGCATCGAATCTTCGTGGGAGAAGCCGCCCTTCTGGAAGTCGGCCGAATTGAGCTTCAGGCCGACCGGATAATCCGGGCCGACGGCCGCGCGGATGGTGCGGATCACTTCCAGCAGGAAGCGGGCGCGGGCCTTGAGATCGCCACCCCACTTGTCGGTGCGCTGGTTGACGCGCGGGCTGAGGAATTCGCTGATGAGGTAGCCATGGGCGCCGTGGACCTGCACGCCGCGGAACCCGGCTTCCTTCGCCACCCGGGCGGCATTGCCGAAGCGCCAGATGATGTTCTCGATCTCGTCTTCCCTGAGGGCGCGCGGCGCCTGCTGCTGCCAGCGCAGCATCTTCAAGGGAACGGAGGAGGGGGCCACCGGCTCGGGACAGGCGCCGGCCGGGGCCTGGCGGCCGGCGTGGCCGATCTGCGCCCAGACATGAGCGCCGTTCTCCTGGCCCGCTTCGGCCATGGCGGACAGCCGGCGCATCTGCTCGGCATCCTGCGGGCCTTCGATGCGCACATTGCCGGGGCGTTCCAGCGAGCGGCGGTCGACCTGAATGTTGCCGGTGATCAGGAGCCCTGTGCCGCCGCGTCCCCACAGGCGATACAGGCGTTCGTGATCGGCCGTGGCACGACCGAGATGATCGGCGCAGCCTTCCGTCATGGCGGATTTGCCGAGCCGGTTCGGCAGCGTCGCCCCGCACGGCAGCGGCAGGGGCGTGTCGAGCTGGATCCTGTGTTCACCCACGGTCGTTTCCTTCCCAGTTTTTTCTTGTGTTCGGGTCTTTGCCTGATGGGGCATCCGCAGGGCGCGCCCGCGGATGCCATGCGCGATGGTGACGTCGGCGGGGGCGACGTCAGTGCTTGTGCGTGATGAGCATCGTCGTCATGTAGGACTGGACCGCTTCGGTGCCGCCCTCGGACCCGAAGCCGCTGTCGAGCACACCGCCGAACGGGGTTTCCGGCAGCGCCAGCGCGAAGTGATTGATGCCGAGCATGCCGGCCTTGATGCCGGCGGCGATGCGCGCGGCGATGGCGTCCGAGCGCGTGAAGGCATAGGAGCCAAGGCCGACCGGCAGGCGGTTGGCTTCGGCGAGCGCATCGTCGAGCGAGGCCATGCGGGCGACGAGGGCGAGCGGGCCGAACGGCTCGTCGTTCATCGCCGCCATCTCCGTCGTCATGCCGGAGAGAATGGTGGGCTTGTAGAAGTTGCCGATGTTGCCGACGCGCGCGCCGCCGGTCTCCAGCGTCGCGCCCTTCGAGACGGCATCGTGGACCATACGGTCGACCGACTGGAGTTGCCCGAGCGTGGTCAGGGGACCCATCTGGGTCGCCGGATCGAGGCCGTTGCCGACGACGACCTTCTCCGTTTCCGCCACCATGCGGGAGACGAACGCATCGTGGATCGGATCGGCCACGAGGAAGCGCGTGGGCGACACGCACACCTGGCCGCTGTTGCGGAACTTCCAGAACACCGCCTGCGGCACCAGCGCGTCGAGATCGGCATCCTCCGCGACGATGACGGGGGCATGGCCGCCGAGCTCCATCGTCACCTTCTTGAGTTCCTTGCCGGCCGCCGCCGCCACGATGCGGCCGACGCGGATCGAGCCGGTCAGGGAGATCTTGCGGATCTCCGGCGCCTCCACCAGCGCCGTGGAGATCTCCGAGGCGCTGCCCCACAGCACGGAGACCGCTTTCGCCGGCACCCCAGCTTCCAGGAGGCAGCAGCCGATCAGCCATGCCGTGACGGGTGTGTCTTCGGACGGCTTGATCACCACCGAACAGCCGGCGGCGAGCGCCGGCGCGATCTTCTGCATCGGCCCCCAGGCCGGGAAGTTCCAAGGCGCCATCACCGCGACCGGGCCGACCGGCCGGTGGACGACCGACAACGTGACGTCCTTCAGCCGCGGCGGAACGATGCGGCCATAGGTGCGCCGGCCTTCCTCGGCCGACCAGTCGACGAGATCGGCGGAGGCATTCCACTCCAGCAGGGCCTGGGCGACCACCTTGCCCTGCTCGCGCGACATCATCCGCGCGGCTTCCTCGGCCTTGCCGCGCATGATGTCGGCCGCGCGGCGCATGATCTTGTACCGCTCGAACGCGGACAGCGCGGACCATTCGGCGAAGCCTTCCAGCGCCAGGGCCGCGGCCTCGCGGGCTTCCGCCTTGCCCGCGCGGGGCAGCGTCGCCAGGGTTTCGTCGGTCGCCGGATCCATGAGCGCGACTTCGCCGGCCGATCCGCGGCGGCGATGCTCTCCGCCGACGATGAGCGCTACGTTCTCCAACATCTGTTCAGTGTCCTTCCGACAAGGGGCGTGGGTGCGCCGGCATGGGCGCGCACCGGGGCGGCCGCGAAAGTGCCGGGGCACTCGCGGTGGCAGATCTCGTTGATGGCAAGCGGGACGGGGCGCGTCGCGGCGGGCGCGCCCCGCGTCTCAGGCTGTCAAGCCACGGGCGCGGCCGAGAGCGTCGGCCGCCTCGATGCCACGGATGAGCGCCTCGGCCGTCAGCGGCGGCGCCATGTGACGGCTGTAGTTGGTCGCGAGCGTCGCCTCCGCAACGAGCGCCTTCTCAGCCTCCGTCAAGGGTTCGGACTGGCCGAGGGCGGCGAGCGTCATCGGCAGGTCGACGGCCGCCATCAGGTCCATCACAGCGTTGCAGGCGGCCTCGTCCTGCCCCTCGACGCAAAGCTGGACGAGCGTGGAGAAGGCCACGAGCTCGCCGTGCAGCATTCCGGCCATGGCCGGGATGGCGGTGAGGCCGCGGATGAGCGCGTGGGCGAGCGAAAGGCCGCCGCTCTCGAAGCCGACGCCGCTGACCAGCACCGTGGCCTCGACGACGCTTTCCACATCCGGCGACCATGTGCCGGCCCTGACGGCGGCATAGGCGGCCGGGCCGCGCGCGCACAGCCGATCGAACACGGTCTCGGTCAGGAGGAGCGCGGTTTCGAGCGCTTGCGTCCCGAACGAATTCAGCCCGCCCGCCGCGCGGCATTGCCGCGCCTCGAAGCGCTTGCTCATGGCATCGCCGATACCGGCGGCGAACAGCCGGGCGGGGGCCTTGGCGATGATCGCCGTGTCGACCACGACGGCATCGGGATTGCGGCGGGTGAAGTCGACGCCGACGAGACGGTGGGTCTCGTCATAGAGCACGATCAGCCGGCTGGTCGGTGCGTCGCTGGAAGCGACGGTCGGGCAGATCACGATCGGCAGGTCCAGCGCCCGGGCGACGCCCTTGGCGGAATCGATCGCCTTGCCACCGCCGAACACGACGACGCTGTCGATGCCCTCCGCGCGGGCGGCCTCGCTCAGCGCCGCGATCACCGCGCGGGTGCATTCGCCGGGAAAATCGGCGAGGGCCGGCGCGATGCCGGCCTCCGCCAGTGCCGCCGAAGCGGCGGGCCAGACCTTGTCCTTCACCACGCCGTCGGCGAGCGCCAGCGGGCGGCGGTAGCCGAGGTCGGCGAACAGGCGGCCGATGCCGGCCAGCGCGCCCGGCCCCTGCACGTAGCGGCCGGGAAAGCCGATGGTGCGGACCACGCCGCCGGGCTCAGATGTTCCGGTCATCGGCCCCGCCTCAACCATAATAGGCCGGGGCCTGCCGGAACGACGGCCAGGCATCGGGATCGTGGCCAGTCACGACCATGGCGTCGGTCTGCTCGGCCAGCATCCGGAGCTTCTTCACCGAGTGGGACACCTCGATGGCGGAGGTCAGGAAGCCCGGCAGGCACTTCTCGTTCCAGTGATCCATCGTGTAGGTCGCATCGATGGTCAGCAGCACCGCGCCGGTTTCCGGCAGGGTGATGAGGAACGACTGGTGGCCGGGCGAGTGGCCGGGCGTGAAGATCATCTTGATCACGCCATCGCCGTAGAGATCGAAGCCGTCGGTCTGCGGGCCGTCGAGGAAGAACCACTTCAGGCCGGGCTTGTCGATGTCCTTCAGGATGTAGCCGCCGGCGGCGAACCAGTCGGCGGTGAAGGCATATTCGTATTCCTTGCGCTGCACGATGTGCGTGGCGTTCGGAAAGCGGCCGATGGCGCCGGTGTGATCGAGATGCAGGTGCGACTGCAGCACGTAGCGCACGTCCTTCGGATCGAAGCCGTGGGCCTGCATCGCGTTGATGCAGCCGGTGTCCTCGGTGAGTTCCGGCCAGTAGACATCGGACACTGCGCCCCAGTGCCCCTTCGGATCGCGGGCGGCCTCGACCGCGATGCCGCCGTCGATCACCACGTTGCCCTTGGGGTGGGTGATGAGGAACCACGGGATCGGCGTGTAGAACACGTCCTGCCCGGCGCCGAGCTTGATGTTGACCTCGCGCTGGCGGATGCGGCCGGTCTGGAACATGTAAAGACGGATATCCGTCATGGTTTCCTCCATCATCTGTTCTTGTTGGGGGGTGGTTCGCTCAGCCGGCCGCGTCAGCGGGCATCGGCCAGGATCATGTCGGCAGCCTTCTCGCCGATCATCACGATGGCGGCGTTGCAGTTGCCGGAAATCAGCCGCGGCATGATCGAGGCATCGACCACGCGCACGCGCTCGACGCCGCGCACCTTCAGATCGGGCGTGACGGCGGCGTCCTCTCCGGTGCCCATCGTGCAGGTGCCGGAGGGGTGGTAGATGGTGCTGCCGACGCGGCGGCAATAGGCGAGCAGATCCGCGTCGCTGGCGATCGCGAGGCCCGGCTCGATCTCGGTCTCCATGAAGTCCGACATGGCCGGCGCCTGCATGATGTGACGCAGCTTCTTCAGCCCGTCGACGTTGGTCTGGCGGTCCACCTCGGTCGACAGGTAGTTGACGCGGATCGCCGGCGGCGCCAGCGGATCGCGGCTCTTGATGTGGATGTCGCCGCGGCTTTCCGGACGAAGCTGGCAGACCGAGGCCGTGAAGCCGGGGAAGGGGTGCAGCGCCTCGCCCATCTTGTTGGTGCTGAAGGTGATGAAATGCACCTCCACGTCCGGCGTCGCCACATGGTCGTTGGAGCGGAAGAACGCGGTGCCGTAGCCGGCGCTGACAGTGAGCGGACCGCGGCGGCGCAGGGCATAGTCGAGCCCCATGCCCGCACGGCGGAAGAGGTTGTGATAGGCGTCGTTGATGGTGATGCGCTTCTTGCAGCGGAACACCATGCGCACCTGGAAATGATCCTGCAGGTTCTCGCCGACCCGCGGCGCATCGGCCACCACCGGCACGCCGAGCGCGGTGAGGCGCGCGGCGTCGCCCACGCCCGATAGCTCGAGAAGCTGGGGCGAGTTGATGGCGCCGCCCGAGAGCAGCACCTCGCGTCCCGCCCTCGCGCGCTTGACGCGGCCCTGGTGGAGGAACTCGACGCCGGTCGCGACCTTGCCGGAGAACACGACGCGCGTCGCCATCGCCCCGGTGAGCACGGTCAGGTTCGGCCGCTTGCGGGCCGGCTTCAGATAGCCGACCGCGGTGCTGCAGCGGCGGCCGTTGCGCGAGGTCGTCTGGAAATAGCCGACGCCCTCCTGACTTTCGCCGTTGAAATCGGGATTGAACGGCAGGCCGCGCTCCTGGCCGGCGGCAATGAAGGCATCGCACAACGGATGCGGCGCGACGGGATCGGACACCGCGAGCGGTCCGCCGACGCCGTGATAGCGGTCGGCGCCGCGCTGCTGGTCCTCGGAGCGGATGAAATAGGGCAGCACGTCCTCGAAGCCCCAGCCGGTACAGCCGAGGTCGCGCCAGAGATCGAAGTCCTCGCGCTGGCCGCGGATATAGACGAGCCCGTTGATCGAGCTCGAACCGCCCAGCACCTTGCCGCGCGGCTGGAACACCCGGCGCCCGCCGAGCTCCGGCTCCGGCTCGGTTTCGTACATCCAGTTCACGCGGGGGTCGCGGAACAGCTTGCCGTAGCCGAGCGGGATGTGAATCCAGATATGCCGGTCTTCGCCGCCGGCCTCGATCAGAAGCACCCGGTGGCGGCCGGACGCCGTCAGCCTGTTGGCCAACACGCAGCCGGCCGACCCCGCGCCCACGATAATGAAATCGTATGAGCCGGCATCTTCGATTGCAGTGTCCACGCTCTCGTTTCCTCGCCTTCGGCCGTTCACGGCCGCTTCGCCCCGGCGGACCGCAGGCGTTGGCCGCCTGCGGTCGTCCGGGATCGCGTTCTTGCCTTTCGATGCCGGGGCGGTGACCGGCGCGGCGGCCTCTTCGGGCCGTATCTCCGCGTCCGGTCCGCTCCGGCTCAGCGACTGCTTGTCGTGCGGACGGCCCACCCTCCGTGCGCGGCCTTGAAGGCCTCGAGTGCGGGCAGCATGTGGTCGATGCAGAGCTGCACCAGCCGCTCGCGATCGCCCACCTCCAGCGCCTCGATCATGCCGATGTGCTCGTCGCGCGACTGGCGGGCGAGGTCGGGATTGCCGATGGCGTAGCAGTGGATCGAAGCGGTCTTCAGCCAGTATTCCTGGATGGTCTGCTGCAGGTAGCGGTTGCCGCAGGCCCCGAACAGCGCCTGATGAAAGGCGTCGTTGGCGACCGCGGCCTCGGCGAGTTCGCCGACCTCGCTGTGGCGGATATAGACGTCGTTGATGGCGCGAAGCTCCGCCACGAGTTCGGCCGGGGCCGGCAGCGGGATCCGCATCGCGGCCTCACGCTGCAGCACCGTGCGCATGTCGTAGAGTTCGTCCACTTCCTCCGAGAGATAATCGCTGACGACGGCTCCCCGGTTGGCGCGACGCCGCACCAGTCCCAGGCGATCAAGCTCCTCGATGGCCGCGCGCACGACATGGCGTCCGACGTCGAATCGGGCTCCCAGCTCCTCTTCCACAAGCCGCTCGCGCGGTTTCAGCCGGCCGAAGATGATGTCGTGCTGAAGGGTGCGAACCACCCCCTGCACCTTGTCCTCGCTCCGGTTCCGCGTTTGGCCCTGAGGCATCGCGTTCGTCATCTCTCCTCACTGTCCCGGAAGGTTGCCTTCCGATTTGCAGACCATTTCGAATGGCGACATTTTTGTCAATCATGATTGTTGACAATCTTGTCTGCGATTGCGATTGTGCCGCCATGCCGCGAAAGACGGCGATCTGACGGCTCAGCGCACAGGATGTGCTGCGGGCGCTCCGGGAGGAATACTCAGAATGGCTGGAATTTTTGACCGCAACCTGCGCGGCGGCGCTGGGGGTGTGAATCGTCGCCATTTCCTTGGCGGTCTGGGGGTCACTGCCGGCGCCGCGGGCGCCATCGGCATGATGGGCGTGAAGCCGGTTCTGGCCGCCGATCACCCGCCGTCGTTCGAGAGCAACGGCAAGAAGGTCAAGGTCGGCCTCGGCCTCAACTACGGCCCGTTCAACCAGCCCTGGCGCCGCGGCTGCTGGCGCATCGTGCAGACCGTGCTCGATGCCGGCGGTGAGATCGTCACCGTGCGCGGTGAGCCGTCCAAGCAGAGCGAACAGGATTCCGCCCGCCAGCTTCTGGATCGCGGCATCGACGTGCTGGTGCTCGGCATCTATTCCCAGGAATCCGAGACCGCCTACATCGTCGAGGACGCCCAGCGCCGCGGCATCAAGACCGTCGGCTTCATGGTTCCGGTGAAGGATTCTCCGTCGGTCGCCGAAGACACCTGGGGTACGGCGACGCTGACCGGCTATTACCTCCAGAACGTGCTGCGCCGTCAGGGCTCCATCGTGCAGACCGCCGAGGACCGCGGCTTCTACACGCCGTTCGACATGGAAGTCGACCAGCTCAACCTGATGACCACGTTCGAGCCGCGCATGAAGATGCTGCCGTTCATGTCGGGCAGCGTCTCAACCTCCGACCAGATCTCCAAGGGCCGCGAGAACGTACTCTCGCTGCTGCAGGCCAATCCCGATCCGAACAGCCTCAACGCCATCGCATCCTGGTGGTGGCCGCTGACGGTGGGCGCCTCGCAGGCGCTGACGCAGATGGGCCGCAAGGTCCACCTCACCAACCACTTCTTCTCCGAGCAGCTCCTGAGCGAGATGCAGTCCCCCGACAGCCAGATCGAGTTCAGCACCGACACCCCCTACCACACGGCAGGCGACTGGGTCGGAAAGCTGGCGATCGCGCTCGGCCAGGGCATCGATGTGCCGGCGAACGTCTACCACCTGCCGGTGACGTCCATCACCAAGGCGGAAGCGGGCGCGGCCCTGAAGGAACTGAAGGAGATGGACGAGAAGGCCATCGCCCTCCTGAAGAACTACGGCGGCTGACGCGGCGGGTCCGCGAAAGCCTGAACGGTCCCGAAGGGAGGAATTTGCTGTGCAGCCCGCTTCCACCAATACCGCGCCCAAGGCGCTTGCGACCGCGCCCTCACAGAACGACCGCAGCGGGGTGATGCTCACCCTGCTGCGGCGGTGGGGCACGATCATCGTCATCGTCCTGGTCGGGGTGCTGTTCGCGGTCCTGTCGCCTTATTTCGGCACCGTCTCCAACTTCAACAACATCCTGTTCTCGATGATCGTGAGCGCCCTGGTCTCCATGGGCCTCACCTTCGTCGTGCGCGTCGGCAGCTTCGACCTGTCGATCGGCGTGACGGTGACCACCACGTCCATCGTGGTGGCGCTGCTCATCCCGATGGTCGGCGCGCCGCTGGCGATCGTGGGCGGCCTCGCCGCCGCCTGCGTCGTCGGGCTGGTGAACGGGGTGCTCGTCACCTACGGACGCCTGTCCGGCATCGTCACCACCCTCGGCGTGATGTTCCTGCTCGGCGGCGTCAACCAGTACCTCACCGGCGGCTATCAGGTGGCGGTCGATTACGGCGAGGCGGGCTTCCGCTATATCGGCCAGGGCCGCGTCGGTCCGATCGCCTTTCCGGTGATCCTGCTCGCTGTCGTCTTCGTCATCGGCCACATCCTCGCCACCCGCTCCAAGGTCGGCCACTACATCTCGGCCGTGGGCGACAACCCGATGGCGGCCTATTATTCCGGCCTGACCGTCTATCGCTGGGTGATCGTCAGCTTCGTGCTGTCGGCACTGTTCAGCGGCATCGGCGGCGTCATCCTCACCTCCATCTCCACCTCGGCGCAGCCGGTGGGCGGGCAGGGCTACCTTCTGGAGGCGTTCGCCGCCGTGTTCCTCGGGGCGACCATCCTCGGCAAGGGCAAGCCCCATCTGCTCGGCACCCTGCTCGGCGTGTTCTTCCTGTATATGGTCAGTTCGGGCATGAACATGGTGGGCATCTCCTACGCCACCCGCCAGCTCTTCAACGGTCTCGTGCTGCTGGTCGCCGTCGGTGCCAACGCGATGCTGAACCGCGAAGAAATCCACCTGAAGTTCATCTGACCGGGGGAGGGTGGGCCATGAGCGACAACACCAGAGCCGACGCCCCCGTGCTCGAACTGAGGGATCTCCGCAAGGACTTCTCCGGCGTCGAAGTGCTGAAGGGCATCTCCCTCTCGTTCGAACGCGGCGAGGTGCATGGAATCCTCGGCGAGAACGGGGCGGGCAAGTCCACGCTGATCAAGATCCTGACCGGCGTCTATTCCCACTCCAGCGGCGACGTGCTGCTGAACGGTGAGCCCGTGGTGATCCACAAGCCCGCCGACGCGCGCCGCCACGGCATCGGCGCGGTCTATCAGGATGCTGAACTCGCCGGCTCGTTCACGGTGGCGGAGAGCATCCTCCTCGGCGCCGAACCCGGCGGAGCGTTCGTCAAGCGCAAGGCGATCCGCCGCGAGGCGAGCGAGATCATGGCGCAGATCGGCATCACGCTCGATCCCGACCGGCTGGTCTCGACGCTGAGCGCGGCCGAAGCCCAGATGGTGACGCTCGCCACCCTGTTTCACCGCCGATACAAGATCATCATCCTGGACGAGCCGACGGCCCGTCTCTCGGCGACCGAAGCCGATCTCCTGTTCGCGCTGATCGAGACCTTCCGGCGCGAAGGCATCACCATCCTCTACATCTCCCACCGTCTGGGCGAGGTGCGCCAGCTCTGCGACCGGGCGACGATCCTGCGCGACGGCCGGGTTTCGGGCACGCTGAGGCGCGGCGAGATCCAAGAGGACGTGGTGACGACCATGATGGTCAACCGCTCCGCATCGGATCTCGACATCGCCAACCCCGGGCTGGCGCAGCAGCGCGTCGTGCTGGAAATGCGGCAGGTCTCCACCGCTCGCCTCGCCCCGTTCGACATTTCGGTGCGGGCGGGCGAGGTGCTGGGCATCACCGGTCCCGTCGGCAGCGGCATGGAGCAGATCGAGCGCATCCTCGGCGGCCTCGGCGCGTTCGAGGGCGAGGTGCGGGTCAACGGCACCGCCGTGCGGCTCGGCTCGCCCGGCGCGGCGCAGAAGGCCGGCATCGCGCTCATTCCGGAGGAGCGGCGCAAGCAGGCGCTGTTTCCGAACCTGTCGCTCGGCGAGAATGTCAGCCTGCCGGCGCTCGACAAGTTGTCGAGCCTCGGTCTCGTCTCATCGTCGAGAAAGCGGGTCTACGCCGACGCGATCATCGACCGCCTGCACGTGTTCCCGAAGGCTCCCGACCGGCCGATCCGCTTCTTCTCCGGCGGCAACCAGCAGAAGGCCGTCATTGGCAAGTGGCTGGAACGCAAGGCCTCGATCTACGTTTTCGTCGAACCGACCTCCGGTGTCGACGTGGGCGCGATCCGCCAGATATACGAGGTCATCCTCGGCATGGCAGCGGCCGGAGCCGCCATCGTCGTGATCTCGACTTCCATCAAGGAGCTGCTCGCCCTTTCGGAGACGATCGCCGTCATTCACGACGGCACCGTGAGCGCCAGCGGACCGCGCGGGATGTTCGATCGCGACAGCCTGCTCGCGCTCGCCATGGGAAAGCGGCAACTGGCTTCCACCGCGGTCTCGATATGATTCATGATTTCATCGTTATCGGCGGCGGCATCGTCGGGCTGGCGACGGCGCGCGAACTGCTCGCAACCCATCCCGGAGCCGCGGTGGCCGTTCTGGAGAAGGAAGATGGCCCCGCCCGCCACCAGACCGGCCACAACAGCGGCGTCATCCATGCCGGCATCTACTACAAGCCCGGCAGCCTGAAGGCGCAGCTCTGCCGCGAAGGCGCGCAGGCGACCAAGGATTTCTGCACCGAGCACGGCATTCCCTTCGAGACCCGCGGCAAGCTCGTCGTGGCGACCAATCCGCTGGAACTGCAGCGCATGGTGCAGTTGCGCGAGAACGCCGCCGCGAACGGCATTCACGTCGAGACCCTCGACGCCACCGAACTGAAGCGGCGTGAACCCAACGTCGCCGGCATCGGTGCCTTGTTCGTGGCGGAAAGCGGCATCGTCGATTACCGCCAGGTCTGCGTGGCACTGGCGGAGGACATCCGCCGGGCAGGGGGCGAACTGACCTACGGCGTGCAGGTCGAGGCCATCGCCGAGACCGGCAATGCGGTCACCGTGTCGGGAGGCGGCAAGAGCTGGCAGGCGAAGCGGCTGATCGTCTGCGGCGGCCTGCAATCCGACCGGCTGGCCCGCATGGCGGGGCTGAGCATCGATTATCAGGTGGTGCCGTTCCGCGGCGAATATTACGCCCTGCCGGAATCGCGTCGCAACCTCGTCCGACACCTGATCTATCCCGTGCCGGATCCCTCGCTGCCGTTCCTCGGCATCCATCTGACGCCGATGATCGACGGGGCGCTCACGCTCGGTCCGAACGCCGTGCTGGGCTTTGCGCGGGAAGGCTATCCGCGCCTCTCGGTCAATCTCAGCGACGTCTGGTCCTATGTGACCTTCCCCGGGTTCTGGCGGGTGATGCGCAAGAACTGGCGCTCGGGATTGTCCGAGGGTCGCAACTCGCTGTTCCGCAGCCGCTATCTCGAGGAATGCCGGAAATATTGCCCGGACCTCACCCTCGACGATCTGCTGCCGCGCGAAGCGGGCATCCGCGCGCAGGCGGTGCTGCGCGACGGCACGCTGGTCCACGACTTCCTGTTCGTGGAAACGGCGCGGATGCTGCACGTCTGCAACGCGCCGTCGCCCGCCGCCACGTCCGTGCTGCCGATCGCACGCATGATCGCGCGCCGGGCCACCGGGGCGATCAATACCTGATCCATC
This sequence comes from Pseudoxanthobacter soli DSM 19599, assembly GCF_900148505.1. NCBI lineage: Bacteria > Pseudomonadati > Pseudomonadota > Alphaproteobacteria > Hyphomicrobiales > Segnochrobactraceae > Pseudoxanthobacter > Pseudoxanthobacter soli. Next base: position 246,887 of record NZ_FRXO01000006.1, read on the forward strand.
ATGCGCCGGCCGGCCGCCGGGGAGGCCGGAGCGCCTTCCTTCGCCTTCCATGGCGTTCGCCCCCGCAGTTCGAGAGCTGATCCGATGACCACCGATTCCATGTTCGCGCTCACCGGCAAGGTTGCCGTCGTTACCGGCGGCAACGGCGGCATCGGCCTTGCGATGGCGGCAGCGCTGGCCGAGGCCGGCGCGCGCGTGATGCTTGCCGCGCGCAATCCGGACAAGGGCGCCGAAGCCGTGCGGCACATCGTGGATCGCGGCGGCGACGCCCGCTTCGTGCCGGCGGACCTGAGCGAGCCCGAGGCCGCCTCCGGCTGCATCGCGGCCGTGGCGGCGGACGAAGGCCGTCTCGACATCCTCGTCAACAATGCCGGCATCACGGCCCGGAAGCGGCCGGAAGACCTGGACATCGCAGAGTGGGAGGCCGTTCTGCGGACCAATCTCACCGCTGCCTTCGCCTGCGCGAAGGCGGCCTACCCGGCGCTGAAGGCCTCCGGGGCCGGCCGCATCCTGAACATCGGCTCGATGTATTCGCTGTTCGGCGCGCCGTTCGCCTCCGCCTATGGCGCCAGCAAGGGCGGCATCGTGCAACTCACGCGCTCGCTCGCCACCGCCTGGGCCGCCGACGGCATCACGGTCAATGCCGTGCTGCCGGGCTGGATCGCGACCGACATGGGCGTTTCCGCCCGCTCGCAGGTGCAGGGCCTCCACGAGCGCATCGTCGCCCGCACACCGGCCGGCCGCTGGGGCGAGGCGACCGATCTCGCCGGTCTCGCCGTGTTTCTCGCGGGCCCGTCCGCCGCCTTCATCACCGGCGCATCGATCCCCGTCGACGGCGGCTATTCCATCGCCTGACGCCGGGACGCCCCGCGGCCGCCAGCCCGATGGCGCCACGGACCGCCTGTGAGCGTCCACGCCCATGGACTTCGCGGCCCGCCGCCGGCTGCGCAGTGTGTTCCATAACGTCTGTTATCGGTCGAGAGCGTCGCAAACGGAAGCCTGGGCGACAGCGGCTGCGGTCACCCCGGTGGAAATCGCTCAGAGCATATCCCGTTCAGATCAAGCCGATCTGAACGACAAGGATAGGCTCAAGCTTTCGAATCTGGAGCGATTTCTGTTCGATCTGATGATTTCATCAAATCAGAAATCGCTCTAGAAGTGCCAGGCGACGCTGACCGTCGGTCCGTGCATGGTGGTGTTGTAGCGGAACGAGCCGCCATTGCCGTTGCCGCTCTCGTAATTCTCGTAGAGATAGCGATAGCCGACCGCGGTGGAGATCGACGGCGTCCACATGTAGCCGACACCGAGATAGCCCGAGCTGGACAGCTTCGATCCGGCTCCGAAGCCGCCGATGTCGGCGAGCGCGTTCACGAACCAGCGGTCGTCAATGCGCCAGTTCGCGGCGAAGCCGACGGTGGGGTCGAGCCAGCCCGCGCTGCTGCTGCCGGAATAGCCGAATGGCAGCCGCTGCGGCGTCAGCGTCACGTCGGACGACAGGCGCACGTAGCGCAGGCCGGCGGTCACGCCGAGATCGACGTTCGGCATCCCGAGCGGAAGCCAGTAGCCCACCGCCGCGGACGCGATCGTCTGCGAGATGGTGGCGTCGAGCGCGCTGCGCCCGTAGGCGCCGACCTGGCCGTCGTGCGACAGGCGGGCGAGCACGAGGTCGGTCATGACGAGCCACTGGTCGTTTCTGGCCAGAAAGGAGCCCATCAGACCGCCGTCGAGATTGCGAAGCACGTCGGATATCGAGGCGTCGACCGCCACGGACGGCAGGCGACGGACACCGACATTGCCGTCGATCGCCGTCAGCCAGCCGTAGAGCGTCGCCTGATACCGCCAGTCGGACGGAGAGCGGACGGTCGGTGCCGCTGGCGCCGGCGGCGCGGGATCGGCCACCGCCGCGAGATCGGCGGCATGCGCAGGGCCTGCCGCCGACAGGCCGACGGCCGGCATCACTGCAAGCCAAACCGCCAACCCAGCCGGCCGCATCCCGCCCCGGCGTCGGGCCGGGACACTGTCATGAAGAGCGGTCGCCATCGTCACGTCCTGCGATCCCCTGAAATCCTGCGGTTCCGGAACACGCAGCGGCAGCGGGCACAGCGGTGCCCCGCGTTGCCGCGCCGCGTCGTCAGCCGACCTCCGTCACGGCCGGGATGATCCACGATCCGTTGAGGATGGTGGGGTCGTTCTCGTCCGGCCAGTAGAGCCGCAGCATGAGGTAGAACTTTCCCGCCGGCGCGGGAAGCCAGTTGGCCTGCCTGCCCTCCCCCGGATTTTCGTGCCCGATGGAGATCACCAGCGAGCCATCGGCCTCGAATGTCGGCTTGTCCCGCAGGCTGATCGCGTAGCGATTGATCGGGTTGGCGACGAAGAAGTAGTTCTCGTCGTACATCGTCAACGACCAGAAACCCTTCACCGGAGGCAACTGGCCGGGTGCGAAGCGCAGTTTATAGCGCTTCCTGCCGTCATAAGCCCGGCGGTCCCTGTCTTCGAGCGAGGTCGGGTAGACGGCATCCTGCGGGCGATTGGCACCAAGCCCGATCGCCGTGATCAGGGCGCGCTGGAGATAGTCGGTACCGTAGCTGCCGGTCTTGATGGTGTAGCCCCAGCCGTTCACCTGCTCGACGTCGCCATGGCTGTCCTTGAAATGCAGCATGATGCGGTCGAACGACAGTTGCGGCAGGCGCTTCTCCCAGCGTGGCTTGATCGCTTTCGGATCGAACGCGTCCCCGGCGACGAGGCCGATCGCCTTGAAGCGCGCAAGGGCATCCGCATCCTTCGCGAGCGGCGGGTTGCGCTTCATCAGGTCTGCGAGAAGCGTGAAATAATCTGTCGCCGAGAGCGCGTTGACCTGGTCGCGCACCGGGGTCTTCATGTCGATCGAGGGATCGACCTTCCCTGCCGGTGGCGTATAGGGCTTGCCGAGCGAGGAAAGCGGCAACAGCTTGAACTGGTCCTGCAACGCATGCACCTCGGCGTAATCTTCCGGCGTGCCGGTGCAGTAGATGCGACCCAGCATCCACACGATGCTCGTCGGCGACTTGAGCTGCACCATTCCGTCCGGCACGGTGCCGGACCAGCCAGGACCGGTGACGAGATAGGTCTGCGCGCCCGTGCCGGTGGTGCGCGAGCCCGGCACCTGGAACACTTCGGTCCATCCATCCAGGAAGGGCAGCAGGAAATACCGACCCTTCATGTCCGGAACGCTCACCACCCAAGGCTCGTCGCCGACATCGAAGAAGGCGGTGGTGTAAAGCGTATCGGCGTTCGGGGCGGTCACGTCGCGGTAGCTGGCGTCCGGATAGGCGCGCAGCTTGATCAGCGTTCCCATGGGGGCGCGAGTGCCCACCGGCGCGGCGACGTTGGTGATCACGCGGCGCGTCATTTCCATGGTGACGAGCGGATAGCCGTAGACGTAGGCGTCCGAGGCGATGCCGAAGTCTTCGGCTCCCTCGACCGCGTCGAACAGCGGTCCGTCGAAGGCCGCGGCCGCGGGCGGGCGGGCGACGACGGCGGCGAAGCCGAGCGCGGTTCCGCCAAGCAGCATGGTCCGGCGCGTCAGGTTCATGGAAGCTCTCCTCGGTGGGGTGGGCGCGCGCCGCGCCCCCCTCTCAATGGTGCCGGCGGGTTCGGGCCGGCGCGCGGTCAGGGCTGCCCTGCGCCGACGGTCCGCGCGTTTCGCGACGATGGCCGGTCAAGTCAATCCCGTGGCCTATTCTTCACCGCGAACGTATCCCGCCGCCCGATAACTGGGTGCGACGACGGTGCCAAGCAAAGGCGCCTTGTCTGCCAGCGAAGGCATATCTTATGAAAAAGCCTGTCGCTTGCTTTTCGAGGACAGGGATCTTCAATTTTGGCCAACGTCCCGTCCCAGAGGGTCGGACCGCTCGCGGTGCTCCCGGCGGTCCTCGAAGCGCTCGGCGTCGACGTCGAAGAAGCCTTCGCAGATTCCGGCATCGCGCCGGCTGCACTGGTACCGGATGCGCGGTTCGCCTTCTCCGCTCTCGTCGGTCTTCTGGAACGCTCGGCCATACTGGCCCGCTGCCCCCATCTCGGCCTGCTCGTCGGTGCGCGCACCGATCACGGATCCCTCGGTATCGTCGGCGAGATGATGGCGTGCGCACCGACCCTCGGTGACGCCTTCCGCGACTATGTCGGCGTTCAGATCGGCTATTCGCGCGGCGCGGTGGTCTATCTCCAGACCGTCGGCGAGGACTATCTCGTCGGCTACGGGCTCTATGCCGCGGGCTGCTCCGGCCGGGTCGTGCAGGACCTGGTCGTCGCGATGGGCTGCAACATGGTCCGCGTTCTGACGGGCGGCAGGGCGCAGCCGGCGGAGGTGCTGCTCGGAACGACGCGGCCGGCCAATTTGTCTCCCTATCGCAGCATCCTGAAGACGGACGTCGTGTTCGACCAGGAGCAGACCGGTATCGTCATCGCGGCGCGCGATATCGACCTTCCGCTTCCCGGCGCCGATCCGGCCCGGAACCGACAGCTTCGAGCCGAGATCCGCCGGCGGCTGCACGAGGACCTCGGCGACGTCGCCGCGCAGGTCCGCCACCTCCTCCGCCCGCGCCTGATGACCGGTGAGGCAAGCCGCGATGCGGTGGCGCATGAGATGGGCCTCATCCCACGCACGCTCGCCCGCCACCTCGCGCGGGCGGGCACGAGCTTCGAGGCGATCCGGGACGAGGTCCGGTTTGCCGTCGCCTGCGATCTCCTCGCCCTGACGAGGCTGCCGATCGGACGGATCGCGGAGGCACTGTCCTATTCCACCAACAGCACGTTCGATCACGCGTTCACGCGCTGGGCGGGAATGGCGCCGAGCCAATGGCGGGCCACCCACTCTGGCGGCCGGTCTCGCGGCAGCTAGACCATATCCTTGTCGATCAGATGCTTCCATCCGATCGGAAAGCGCTCTAGAGGCCCCGCGATCAGGCGGGTGCATCTGATTACCCGGAGAATGAGGGAAACTCACCGGCGTAATCGGGTGTCGCGCTCATACCGGGTGTCGGTCGCTGCCGATGGCGACCTCCGGCGGATCGGGATCCCAATAGGGCGGGTCGCCGAACGACCTTCGAAGATGCTCTGCGACCGCGCGCAGCCGCGCCGGTGGCGCGCTGCCGCCCGCGTGCGCCATGTAGATGAACTCCCCCTCCGGCCTGAAGCCGACATCGATCTCCACGAGAACCCCGTCCCTGATCGCAGGGCCGGCAATGAAGGTCGGAAGGAGCGCGATGCCGAGGCCGGCGATCGCGGCGTCGCGCATCATGTCGCCGTTGTTCATGCCAAGCGCGAGCCGGGCGCGGACCAAGACTGCGCCCTCCGGTGTCTGGAACCGCCAGTCTGCGACGCCGCGGTTGGTATAGAAAATGCCGCGGTGACCCTCGAGTTCGGCGAGGGTCGCGGGCGTTCCCTGGCGCGCGAGATAGGCGGGTGAGGCGGTCAGCAGCCGACGGCTCGGCGCGAGTTTCCACACGATCATGCGGGAATCGACGATCGGGCCGTGGCGAACCGCGGCGTCAAAGCCGCCCGACGAGAGATCGACACGCCGGTCGTCGATGTCGAGCGTCAGCTCGATGCCCGGATTGCGGGCGAGAAACGGATAGAGCGCGGGGCCGAGATGCAGGCGGCCGAAGGTGACAGGCGCGGCGATCCTGAGGGGGCCGGCCAGCGCGCCCCGTCGCTCGGCCATGTCTGCGGCGGCATCGTCGATCTCGCGGATGATGCGGCGGGCACGGTCGAGAAAGGCGACGCCGTCCTCGGTCATCGTCAGCTTGCGCGTGGTCCGGCGCAGCAGGGTTCCGCCCAGCGTTTTTTCCAGCTCGGCGAGCCGCTCGCTGACAACGGACTTGGATAGCCGAAGACGCCGCGCGGCCTCGCTGATCGAGCCGCCTTCCACGACGGCGACGAACGCCGCAAGTCCTTCGATCCTGATCATTGTTCGGCAAATCCGGATTCCAGTTCCTCAAGTGATAGGCTATTCCGAACGACGCGATTTCACCATCTTCCAGCATCGAAGGCGCGGCAGTCGCCCGCCACCGGAGATTCAGGGAGATCGGGACAATGAATCGCTTGAACGGAAAGGTCGCCATCGTCACCGGCGCCAGCGCCGGCATCGGCCGCGTGACGGCGAAGCTCTTCGCCGCGGAGGGCGCCAGGGTCGTCGTGGCCGCCCGGCGGCAGGCCGAACTGGACAGCCTCGTGGCCGAGATCAGGGATGCGGGCGGTGAAGCCGTCGCGATCGCCGGTGACGTCCGCTCCGAGGACTACCAGCAGGCCCTCGTCGCCGCGGCCGTCGACACCTACGGCCGGCTCGACGTCGCCTTCAACAATGCCGGCATCATCGGCGAGGCCGGGCCGAGCACGGGCGTTTCCGAGGCCGGTTTCAGCGAGACGCTGGCGGTCAATCTGACGGCGGCATTCCTGGGCGCCAAGCACCAGATCGCGCGGATGATCGAGAATGGCGGCGGTTCGGTGATCTTCACCTCCACCTTCATCGGCTACACGGTCGGGTTCCCCGGCATCGCGGCCTATGCGGCCAGCAAGGCCGGCGTGATCGGACTGACGCAGGCGCTGGCCGCCGAGTTCGGCCCGCGCAATGTCCGCGTCAACGCGGTATTGCCCGGCGCGATCGACACCGACATGTACCGGAGCACGAACGACACCGCCGAAAAGCAGGCCTTCATCACCGGGCTGCACGCCCTGAAGCGTGTGGGATCGCCCGACGAGATCGCCCGCTCGGTGCTCTATTTCGCCTCGGACGATTCGAGCTTCGTCACCGGCACGGCCTCACTCGTCGACGGCGGCCTCTCCATCACCCGGACGTAGCGGCCGGCGGGAAGGGGCGCCCTCTCCCGTCCGCCGCGCCGCAGGGCGGCGGACCGCGAGGATCGCGGATCAGGCCGCGTCGACGCGGGCGCGGCGCTTGCGCGGGGCCGGCCGGTCCGCCGCCGGACCGGCGGAATCGCGCACGACCAGCGGGGCTTCCAGTTCGGTGCTCATCGGCACCGCCTCACCCTCGATGATGCGGATCAGCTGATCGGCCGCGAGCGTGCCGATCTCGACCGCCGGCACATGCACAGTCGTCAGCGGCGGGTCGGTCTCGGCGGCGATCTCGACATCGTCGAACCCGGTGACGGAGATATCCTGCGGCACCCGGATGCCTTCGCGCCGGGCCTCGGCGATCGCGCCGACCGCCATCGCGTCGCTGGTGCAAAGGTAAGCGGTGGCCGCGGGGTTCTCGGCGCGAAGCTTGCGGAAGGCCTCGCGGCCGGCGACGATGCTGGGCATCGCCGTCTCGACAATGCGGCTCGGCGGCAGGCGGATGCCCTCGGCGGCGATCGCCTCCAGGATACCCTCGAGGCGGGCCTGCGACCTGTCGTTCGGCATGCTGGTGTTCGAGATCACCGCGAACTCGCGGTGGCCGAGATCGAGCAGGTGGCGGGCGATGCCGTAGCCTGCCCGCCTGTTGTCCGGGCCGATCGCCGGAATCTCCTGGCGCGAGGCGCAGATATAGGTGGTGATCACCGGCCGTCGATGGTGGCGGATGAGCGGCAGCACCTCCGGCGCGAACGAGTCGCCCACCAGAACCAGTCCGTCGACGCCATATTGCAGCATGGCGCGAACCTGCCGCAGTTCGCGCGCGGGATCGTATTGGGAATGTGCGAGAAGAAGGGTGTAGCCTCGCGCACCCAGGCGCACTTCCAGGGCCTCGATGCCATCGGCGAAGATGGCGTTGCCGAGCGTCGGGACGACCGCGCCGACGGTATGGCTGCGGCCGGAACTCAGCGCCTTCGCGGTTCGGTCCGGCGTGTAGTCGAGCATCTCTACCGCGCGCAGCACGCGCTCGCGGATCGAGGGTCTGACGATATCCGGCTGGTTGATGGCCCGTGACGCCGTTGCCAGCGAGACCTTCGCAAGGCTCGCCACGTCCTCCAGCTTGGCACGGGCCGCCGTGGGCGAAGGCGGTGCGGCCTTGTCCCTGGATGGCGTCGGCGATTTCTTGTCGGATCTGGCCATGCGGGGACTTTGCAGCAGAAGCCGGAGTGCCACAAGCGATGCGCTCCGGCCTCCGGAGCGGCTTTTATCCGCACCACGCGCGGCTTTGTCCATTCCTGATCGAGGCCGCGCCCACGGCCCGGCGGCAGGCCGGTCGACGCTCCGGCAGCGGGGGATGCCGGAGCGTCGACCGCTCAGGCAGGAGCTGCGGCCGACTTGGTCAGCCGGCTTTGCAGGATCACCACCACGAGCAGGAATGCACCGCGCAGAACCGACTGCCAGTAGGCGCTGAGGCTGATCCAGCCCATGCCGTTCTCGAAGTTCAGGACCGTGAACAGGATGCCGAGCAGCAGTGTGCCGACCAGCGTCGCGGCGACGGAGCCCTTGCCGCCGGTCAGAAGCGTGCCGCCGACCACAACCGATGCGATGGCGAACAGCTCCCAGCCGACGCCCTCGATGGGCTGGCCGGCGCCGAACTGCGCCGCGAGGATGACGCCCGCCATGCCGGCGAGCATGCCGGACAGGACATAGACCAGGAACACGGTGCGGTCCGTCGGCAGGCCCATCAGGCGGGAGGCCTCCTCGCCGCCGCCGACCGCCAGCACATGCCGCCCGAAGGCCGTGAGGTTGAGGAGCAGCGAGCCGATCAGGTAGGCGAACAGCGCGATCCAGGCCGGGATCGGGAAGCCGAAGAAGATGCGGATGACGCCACCGAAGAAACCGGCATCGTCGGCGCTGACCCATTCCGGCGCGTATGCGCTGAAATCGCCCTGCCCGATCGCCATGAAGTTGGTGTCGTAGGATGCCGGGACCGATTGCTGGTTCGACAGGAGAAGCGCCACGCCGGACGCCGCCAGCATGGTGGCAAGGGTAGCGATGAACGGCAGGATCCGCATCTTGGAGATGATGAAGCCGTTGATGGTGCCGGCCGCGATGCCGGCGACCAGACCGCCGGCCAGCCCCGCCGCGAGGCCATAGGGGCTGAGATAGGCGGCGACCACGCTCGACAGCGCCGCCACCGAGCCGACCGACAGGTCGATGCCGCCGGTCATGATGACGAAGCACATTCCGAGCCCGACGAGGGCGAACATCGAATTGTAGCGCAGCACCGTCAGCAGGTTGTATTCGGTCAGGAAGCCGTCATAGCGCCAGGCCCCAAACGCGATGATCAGCACGAAGGCGAGGAGGGCGCCGAAGCCGGCGGAAGCGTGAAGACGCGGCATCAGGCGCGCTCCTGTCTCTGCAGCCACACGGCGAGGACGATCAGGCCGGCCTTGACGACGAGGGCCGCTGCGTCGGGAACGCCGTTGGCGAGAAGGGTGTAGCGGACGAGCTGGATGATCAGGGCGCCGAGCAGCGTGCCGAGGATGGTCGCGCGGCCCCCCGTGAGCAGGGTGCCACCCACGGCGACCGCGGCGATGACATCGAGTTCGATGCCCATGCCGATCAGGTTGGCGTCGGCGGCCGAGTTCATCGCGATCACGATGAGGCCGGCGATGCCGCTGCAGACGCCGGAGATGACGTAGACGAAGAGCTTGATCCGGCGCACGGGAACGCCGGCGAGCCAGGCGGCCTGTTCGTTGCCGCCCACGGCGAGCACCTGCCGGCCGAACACGGTCCTGCGCAGCGCCCACGCGGCGATGAGCACGACGACCGCCATGATCCAGACCTGGAACGGCACGCCGAGCACGCGGCCGATGGCGATCTGCTGGAATTCCGGCACCTTGAAGACCTGCAGGTCGCCGTTGGTCCAGACCTGCGCGATGCCGCGGCCAGCGATGAACAGGATCAGGGTGGCGATGATCGGCTGCACCCGGAAATTCGCGATCAGCCAGCCGTTGAACATGCCGAACAGGCCGGCAAGGATCACCGGCAGGATGATGCCGAGGGCGATGCCGACATAGAGGTTCGGGACCGGGAACAGCATCCCCTGGAAGATCTGCGGGGAGAACGCGCCTGCGATCGCCATGATCGAGCCGACCGAAAGGTCGATACCGCCGGTCGCGATGACCATGGTCATGCCGACACCGACGATCACGATGACGCACACCTGGGTGAGGTTCACCGACAGGGTCTGCATCGTGGCGAAATGCGGCGTGAACGCGAAATTGAACACGAGCAGGGCGACCAGCGCGGCGAGCGTGCCGACGTGATTGCGCGACAGCAGCGACGAGAGCCCGGACCGCCGGGTTCCGCCCACGCCGGGCACGGGCGACGACGTGTTTTCCATCGTCGAACTCATGCGACTTCTCCATGCGAATGCGCCATGGCTTCCATCACCGATCCCTCGGTGATCGCATCTCCGTCGAACTCGGCGACCGTGCGGCCGTCGCGCAGGACGAAGACGCGGTCGGCGCCTTCGACGATTTCCTCGATTTCGGATGAGATCATCAGGACGCCCAGTCCATCATCCGCCAGCTTGCGGATCAGGCGCTGGATCTCGGCCTTGGCGCCGACATCGATGCCGCGGGTCGGCTCGTCCAGGATCAGCAGCTTGGGATTCATGCACAGCCAGCGTGCGAGCAGCACCTTCTGCTGGTTGCCGCCGGAGAGTTCACGGATCTTCTGCTCGGGGCTCGAGCACTTGATGCCGATCTCCTTGATGAACCGCGTCACGATCTCGCGCTGGCGCGCCTCGTCGACGATGCCGGCCCGCGACAGCGCCGGCAGGAGCGCCAGCGTCAGGTTCTCGCGCACCGACATGTTGGGGATGATGCCCTCGTGCTTGCGGTCCTCGGAGCAGAAGCCGAGGCCGGCCTCGATGGCTTCGATCGGCCGCTTGAAGTCCGCCTTCTTGCCGAACAGGCGAATCTCGCCCTTCTGATGCGGATCGGCGCCATAGACCGCACGCACCGTTTCCGTGCGCCCTGCCCCGAGCAGCCCGGCCAGGCCGACGATCTCGCCACGCCGGACCGCGAGGCTTGCGTCGCGGACGCGACGGCCGACGGCGAGGTCCTCGACAGCGAGCAGTTCCTCGCCGATGGAATGGGCGCCCGACGTGAATGCCGTCGCGCCGGCCTTGCTGACCTCGGTCAGGTCGCGGCCGAGCATGGTGGAGACGAGCTGGAGCTTGGTCATCTCGGCCATCGTCGACACGGCCACGGTGCGGCCGTCGCGCATGACGGTCACCCGGTCGCACACGGCATAGAGTTCGTCGAGCTTGTGGCTGACGAAGATCACCGCGACGTTCTTGGCCTTCAGTCGCCGGATGGTTTCGAACAGAACCTCCACCTCGCTCTCGTCCAGGGACGAGGTCGGCTCGTCCATGATCACGAGGCGCGCTTCGAGGGAAACGGCGCGGGCGATGGCGACCATCTGCTGGATGGCCGTGGAGAAATCGCCGAGCGGACGGCGCACGTCGACATCGACGTCGAATTCGGCGAGCAGCCTGCGGGCGCCTTCCTGCATCCGGCGTAGATCGAGCAGGCCGAGGCGCGTCTTGAGCTCGCGGCCGAGATAGATGTTCTCGGCCACGGTGCGGAACGGAATGAGATTGATTTCCTGGAAGATGGTGGAAACGCCGCCGCGCTGCGCCATTTCCGGCGACGACGCCGCCCACGGCTCGCCGTTCAACGTGATCGTGCCGGAATCCTTCCGGCAGAATCCGTTCAGGACCTTGATCATGGTGGACTTGCCGGCGCCGTTCTGGCCGATCAGGGCCATGACCTCGCCCTCGTACACCTCGAGCGAGGCGCCGATCAGGGCAGGCACGTTACCGAACGTCTTGTCGATGCCGCGCATCGACAAAAGGGGGTCTGTTCTAGCCATGGGCGCTTCTGTCATGTGCGTGGCGACAGCCGGGCCTCCGGGGAAGCCGGCTGTCGCGAGGAACAATCGAGGCCGAACGACAGGCAGGTGCCCCGGAGGACACCCGCCGGCCAGGCTCAGTACGCCTCGGGGAGGTAGGACTCGATGTTTTCCTTGGTGAGCACGCGGTCCTTGTTGACGACATGCGGCGGGATATGCTCGCCCTTGCCGTACTTCTCGATCGCCTCGAACGCGGCCGGACCGAAGTTCGGATTGCATTCGACGACGACGAGGATCTTGCCGTCCATGACGGCCTGCGCCGCATCCTTGGTGCCGTCGATCGAGGCGATGATCAGGTCCTTGCCCGGCACCTTGCCCGCCGCTTCCATGGCCGCGATCGCGCCCATCGTCATCTCGTCGTTGTGCGAGTAGAGCGCGGTGGCCTCCGGATGCGCCTGGTAGAGCGTCTCGAACACCTGGCGGCCCTTGTCGCGCACGAAGTCGCCGGACTGGGATGCGACGACCTGCATTCCCGGATAGTCCTTGATGTAATCGGCGAAGCCCTTGGCACGGTCGTTGGCGGGCGAGGAGCCCACGGTACCGACGAGTTCGATGATCTTGGCCTGGCCGTTCATCGCCTTGGTCAGCACCTCGGCGGCCTGGCGGCCCTCCTGGACGAAGTCGGAACCGATGAAGGCGACATAGTCCTTGCCGGCCTGCGCGAGGCTGGGATCGACGCCGCGGTCGATCAGGAACAGCGGGATCCCGGCCTTCTTCGCTTCCATCACCGCCGGAATCAGCGGACGCTCCTCACGCGGGGCGAGCAGGATGACGTCGACCTTCTGGGCGATCATGGAACGGACGTCGGCCACCTGCTTGGCGGCAGAACCGGCGGCGTCGGTGTAGACGAGCTGCCAGCCGCGCTTCTTGGCCTCGTCCTGCATGCTCTTGGTCTGCTGCAGACGCCAGGGGTTGTTGCTCTCGGTCTGGGCGAAGCCGACCTTGTAGGTGGCCTTCTCCTTCAGCTTCGGCAGGTCCGCGAACGCAGGCCGCAGACCGAACGCACTCACAACCGCGCCACCCGCGGCAATCTGCAACAAAGAACGGCGATTGATCATTTTTTTCCTCCCTCGAGCCATCTGCGGGGCCCGATATCCGCGTCCGTCAGCTCGGGACCATTCTCGCGAAAAGTCCCTCCCCTGAAGCGTTTTTCTTAAGTTCTTCCGGCTTCTCGCCGGTCTTCCGACCGAATATCGCGATTGTTGTTGTTGCGTTTTCGCGATGCTCGCATTCCTGACGCCACCTCTCCCGTCCTCGCGAGGAAGAGAAAAAGCAGCCACATTCCTACGAATTATTCAGCATCTGTCAAAGTCCGACGCGTCACCTCCAAAGGAACGGAGATTCCGGTCGCTTTCAACGAGTCCTGATCTGATCCCCCCCGACGCGCCCCATTGAACTGGGATTCTTTTCTGCGAAATCAGGCCACAACCACCTTATACGATCCCACGGCTTTGGATAGCTCCCGGCAGCACCGCACGACCTCGAATTGATCGGGTCCTGCGCGTCGATCCCGCGAACCTGCGGCACGAAGCCGCCCGCGTCCGGCAACCCCCGCCGGGACGTCAGGCAGAGCTCGCTCCTCACCTCGGCCGCAGCCACTGTCACCTCTCCCCGGACGGTCCGCAACGTGCTTTCGCCTCAAGGACCTCACCGCTTTTGGCATCCGGCGCCGGTCAGGCGGCCTCGCTCTCGGCAGTCTCGTTCTTCACCCACTTCAGCAGGTGCTCGGCGACCGCGACAAGCGTTCCGTTCTGGTTGTGAACGTCGACCCGCGCCCGCGTGCGGCGGCGCTCGGTATCGACCTCCTTGATGGCGTAGGTGACGTTGATCGTGTCGCCGAAGAAGACCGGATTGAGGAAGCGCACGCGGTCATAGCCCAGCGAAACCGGCGTGGAATCGATGCCCTGCGAAAGGCTGCGGTCCACCATCAGCGTCGAGGCGGTCGACATGAACCCGACCACCAGGGCGCCATGGGCGATGCGGTGACCGTAGATGGAGTTCTTCATGAACTCCTCGTTCACGTGGTTGCCCGAGAAGTCGCCGGTGATCCCCGCGTAGAGATAGACGTCGGCCTCCGCCACGGTCTTGGAAAAGCGGACCGTATCGCCGATCTCCGCATGCATCGATTTCATTCTTCCCACCTTTTCCGTCTTTTCCGCAGGCTCCCCGGCGCCTTCGTCCGCGGGAGCCGCCTGCCCGTTTCTCGCGCCGCGCCGGCCGGAGGATGTCCAGACCGCGAACCGCCCTGCGCGCAATTCGCTTGCGCTGTCACGCTCCTCGATCAGTCTGTCGATCCGGATACGGACCATCGGCGGCGATTCCCGCAGCAACGCCGCCTTGATCGCTCATATCCCTGAAAGCGATTTCAGAACCGTATCGCATATCCGCCACCTTGGCAATGGTGGCTTCCAGGGCGATGCGCGACGGTGGAGGTTGGCCTACCCTGACGGCAGGCGAGAGACAGAGGCTTGTATTAACACCTAAATTTGCGCAGGAACCTCATGAGCTCGTGGTTTTGGCCGCGTCCGTTGTACGAAGCGGGGAAAGCGGTTAGGATTCACATATGAAAGCGTTTTCATATTTCGGGAGGGGTGTTCGACTGTATTAGGGGGAAGCAGGCGGCGGGGGCTGTTCCGGTGCGAAAGACCAGCGCGCCGGCGGCAGTACCGGACAAACAGCGGCCGGCCTACGTGCCGCACGGCATGTAGGGGCGACCCGACTCCGGGCTTCGATCGAGACGACCGGTCCGCGCCGCTCAAGACGCCGTCAACGACAAGACAGACACCAAGACGCAGAACAAGAAACGGATAGGGACCATGACGATCGTTCGGGAAGACTTCGGCGTCCACAAGGGGCAGAAGGTAGACATCTATTCGATCGAGAACAGCAACGGCCTGAAGGCACGCGTCATCACCTACGGCGCGCGCCTCGTCGAGATGCACACGCCGGGGCGGGACGGCACGTTCGCCGATGTCGTGCTCGGCTTCGACACGCTGGAAGCCTACGAGGCAACCGATACGTTCTTCGGTGCGACCTGCGGCCATTACGGCAACCGCATCAAGGACGGGACGTTCGAACTCGACGGCGCGACGGTCCGCCTCTCGCGCAACGAGGGCGAGAATCACCTGCATGGTGGCGTCGCCGGCTTCGACAAGGTGGTGTGGGCCGCCTACGCGGACGAGCGCGAAAATTCCGTGACTTTCACCCACGTGGTCGCGGACGGATGCGAGGGCTATCCCGGCAACCTCGTGGTCAAGGCGAAATACACCCTTCTCGACGACGACCGCCTGCTGATCGAGATGTCGGGCTTCACCGATCGGCCGACGATCCTGAACATGGTCCACCACTCCTACTGGAACGTGGCCGGCCACGCGAACGGTCCCGTTACGGCGCAGGTGCTGACGGTCGACGCCGACTTCTATACTCCGGTCGACGAGGACCTCCTCGCCACGGGCGAAGTCCGAAGCGTGGCCGGCACGCCGTTCGACTTCCGCTCGGAGAAGGCGATCGGCGCGGACATCGACAATATTCCGAGCGTGGGCGTCGGCCACCTCGTCGGCGGCGGCTACGACCACAACTGGGTGCTGCGCGATTTCGGGCCGGGACTGCGGTCGGTCGCTACGCTGCGCGATCCGGCATCCGGGCGCGGCTTCACGCTGCGTTCGACCGAGCCGGGCGTGCAGATCTATACCGGCGGCTATCTCACCGAGCGCATGATCGGCAAAGGCGACAGGCCCTACCAGACCTATTCCGGCCTGACGTTCGAAACGCAGAAATTTCCGGGGTCGCCGAACTTCGCCCATTTCCCGTCTTCCAGATTGAACCCCGGCGAGGTCTATAGCCACCTGATGGAGTTCCAGTTCTTCGCTAACCGTTAACCGCTTCACCGGCAGGCCGGCCCTGGCCGGCCTGCCGGGTATTCTCTCCCTGCGCTCGCTGTCGGGTGCTTCGGACACCATCGCGCTCGTGCCTGCATCGCCCGGTCAGCTCAGCGCCGCGGCCACTCGGGTGCGGCTCTCGGTCAGGATGAAGTCCGCGCAGCGGTCGCCCAGCATCATGGCCGGGGCGTTGGTGTTGCCGGCGTTGATATCGGGCACCGAAGACATGTCGCATACCCGAAGATTGTCGACGCCGCGCACGCGCATACGGGCGTCCAGCACGGCCATCGGATCGCTGTCGGCTCCCATCTTGCAGGTGCCGGCCGGATGGTAGTTGGTCTTCACGAAGCGCTTGCAGTGCGTGCGGATCGCCTCGTCGTCCGGGTTTGGGTCCGCTGGCAGGGCGATGCGGTCGATCCGGCTGGCGAGCGGCTCGGTCTGGAACGCCCGCAGGAAGAAGCGCTGGCCGGCCATCATCTGCCGCATGTCGTCCTCGTCCTTGAGCAGGTTCGGTGACACCAGCGGCATCGCCGCAGGATCGGCCGACCTCAGCTTGACGTAGCCGCGCGACTTCGGCTTCACCACCACCGTGGTGATGGTGAGCCCGTAGGTGTCCTTCATCGACGCGCGCGTGTCGCGGTCGAGATAGACGATCGGCACGCAGAACGCCTGAATGCTCGGCGGCGCGTCGGGATCGAGCGGATTGACGAACGCGCCCGCCTCGACGCCCGCCGTAGTGATCGGGCCTGAGCCGAACAGCTTGAACTGGAGGCCGTTCCTGATCATCCGCCAGCCCTCGCCCTGCCTGAAATAGCCGTAGGGCCCCTTGGTGGTGCCGGTGATCGGTACTTCCGGATGATCGACGAGATTGCTACCGACGCCAGGCAGGTCGACGAGGCAGTCGATGCCGTGCTCGGCCAGATGCCCCGCCGGACCGATGCCGGAGAGCATGAGAAGCTTGGGACTGACCAGCGCCCCCGCGCTGACGATGATCTCGCCGCGCGCATGGGCGATCCGCTCCACGCCGTCCTTGCGATAGGCGACACCCACGGCCGCGCCGTTCTCGATCAGGATGCGCTGGACCTGCGCATTGAGCCGCACCGTGAGGCGCGGATCGTCCTTCAGCGGTTCGATGAAGGCATAGGCAGCGCTGCTGCGCTTTCCGTGGCGGTTCATGAACTGGTAAAAGCCCACCCCGCGCTGGGTGGCGCCGTTGAAGTCCGGATTGAACGGCTCGTTGAGGGCCTGCACGGCCTGCACGAACCAGCGCGACAGGGCATCGACGTGACCGGGATCGGACACGAGAAGCGGCCCCTCCGTGCCGTGCGCGTCGTTGTTGAAGCGGTTGTTGCCCTCCATGCCCCTGAAGTGCCGGAGCACGGCGCCCCAGCTCCAGTCGGCGCCGTCGTTGTTTCCGCGCAGGATGTCGTTCCAGGCATCGTAATCGGAAGCGCGGCCGCGGATATAGACCTGGGCATTCACCGACGAGCCGCCGCCCAGCACGTTCCCCTGGGGAATGTCGTGGGCACGACCGTCCAGATGCGGCTGGGGAACGGTCGTATGATAGGTCATGTACTTGCTGCCGTTGATCATCTTGAAGATGCCGGGCGGCATGTCGAGCAGCGGGTGATGGTGCGAATGGCCCCCTTCCAGCAGCAGGACGCGATGATTGCCCTTCGTCACGAGTTGCGCGGCGGCGACGCAGCCTGACGATCCGCCGCCGACGACGATGTAGTCGAACTCCTCCCGGGCCATTCGGGTCCTCCCAGATTGTCTTTTCTTGTGTGTTGGGGTGCGCTCCCGGCCGGACGACGGACGCCCGCATCGGGAAGGCCCCGCTACCGAAGGCGCCGACGTGATCAGCCGGTCCCGTCGGGCCGGAAATGCGGCGTCAGAACGTGCCCCGCACCGTCTCCCATGCCTTGTTCAGGTGCGACAGCAGCGCCTTTTCCGCTGCGTCCGGATCGCGATTGATCACCGCGTCGAAGATCGTCCTGTGATCCTCGTGGTAGACGAGATTCTGCGCGGCAGAGCGCGTCATGGTTTGCCAGTGCTCGAACAGCCAGTCGACGAAGGCGCGGTGCACGGCCGGAAACACCGGGTTGCCGGGAATGCGATAGAACACCGCGTGGAACGCGACGTCGGTATTGTCGAACGCCACCGGATCGTTCACCGCGAGCCGGTTCTGTTCGAGCGCCTCGCGCAGCGCCGCGATGTCGTCCTTGCGGGCATGGAGCGCGGCATGGCGCACCAGCGATGCCTCAAGGAAGATGCGCACGTCGTAGAGCGTCTTCACCCCGTTCTCCTGCCGCAGGAGATGGGTGACGACGCCGCCGACCGCCGAGAAGGCGGCATCGTATCCGGGCCGGCGCACGATGGGACGATGGCGCGGCTTGCTGTCGAGCAGGCCGCGCGTCGTCAGCGTCGCGATGGCCTCGCGCACGACGGTCCGGCTCATGCCGAAGCGCCCCATCAGGTCGCGCTCCGGCGGCAGCGGAGCGCCGTTCTCAAGCGCGCCGTCGGCGATGTCCCGCTCGATCTCGGCCACGACGGCATCCGCGGCCCGGCGGTCGCCCGCGCGGGCAGCCTGTCCATCCGGCACTCTCTCGCGCGACATCGATGACCATCCAGAGACGTGAACTGCCGCAGCGGGGCGGCCTGCAGCGCGTCGCAGTGACAGCGACGCACCAATATGGACCGACCAAACTCTGCGTCAACTACGCATGATCGGGACGCCCATGTCAAATATCCGGCATTGTGCGGCGCAAAATTGACTCTCCTTCCGGATTGTGGTCCTTCTTCCTTGATATTTGGTCGTACCAAATGCAGTTAGGGCTCGTCTCGGCTGCGGCCAGGTGCGGCCGGCCGGAGCGCCCGGCGAGAGGCCGATGCTCGAGGGATGCCACGACGCGCGCGCGGCAGGCGGAACAATCAACAAAATCCACGGTGAGGGATCATGGAAAGCCGACAGATCATCCGCGACGTCGAGGCGCGCGTGTTCCGCATACCGCTCGAGGAGCCGATGCAGGATGCGCGGCACGGCCTGCAGACCTATTTCGAACTGGTGACGGCGGAAATCACCTGCGAGGGCGGGCAGTCGGGCATCGGCTATTCCTACACGATCGGAACCGGCGGCCATGCCACCAGAGCGATGATCGACCATGATCTGGCGCCGATGCTGGTCGGCCGCGACGCCGACGAGATCGATACGCTCTATGACGAGATGCAGTCGCGCCTGCACTATGTCGGCCGCGGCGGTATCGCCTCGTTCGCGATCTCGGCCATCGACATCGCGCTGTGGGATCTTCGCGGCCGGGTACGCGGCCTTCCGCTGTGGAAGATGGCGGGCGGCGCTGGCAAGACGCCCCTCACCTATCGCGGCGGTGTCGACCTGAACTATCCGCTGGAGAAGCTGGTCGACAGCGTCGGCGGCTATCTCGACCAGGGCTTCACGGCCATCAAGATCAAGGTCGGCAAGCCCGATCTCGCCGAGGACGTGGCGCGTCTGCGCGCCGTGCGCGAGCGTATCGGTCCGTCGAACAAGCTGATGGTCGACGGCAATTTCGGCTACGATCTTGAGCGCGCCACCGCCGCCGCGCGGGCCTTCGAGCCGTTCGATCTGGTCTGGTTCGAGGAGCCGATGGAGCCCGACGATTTCGCCGGCTACGGTCTTCTGGCCAAGGCGACCACCGTGCCGCTGGCCATGGGTGAAAACCTGCATACCGAACAGGAATTCAGGCACGCCTTCGCCTACTCCTCGCTGTCTTTTATCCAGCCCGATGCCTCCAATTGCGGCGGCGTGACCGGCTTCCTGCGGGTGGCGAAGCTGGCCGAGGCGAAGAACATCCCGGTGTGCAGTCACGGCATGCAGGAGCTGCACGTCAGCCTCGTGCCGGCGGTGCCGAATGCCGGCTGGCTGGAAGTCCACGCGTTCCAGATCGACCGCTACACCCACCGTCCTCTCGTCGTCGAGAACGGCCGGGCGGTGGCACCGGACGAGCCCGGCTGCGGGGTGAACTTCGACTGGGACCGCCTCGAAGCCGCAGACGCTGCCCTGCGGAAGGCGCTGTAGACCGAGATGCGGTAGCCGCCGCAAAGCCGCCTCGCCGCATATCCCCATTAGGGTAGGCGAGTTCTTTAAATCCCATCAAAATGACACGGCGCGCGCGGATAGCGTTCATCTGCGCGCCGTTCGATCCGGACGACAGCAGGCTTGCCGTGCGGATGAGTTCATCCGAACGGCGGCCCTCCGGGTCTCACGCACTCTCGGCCAGTTCCGCGGTGTGGTGCCCGAGGATCAGGTCGGAACCCTTCTCACCGATCATGATCGTGGCGGCATTGGTGTTTCCGCTCACCACCGTCGGCATGATCGAGGCATCCACCACCCGCAGGCCGTCGAGGCCGTGAACGCGGAGCTGGTCGTCGACTACGGCATCCGCGTCGCGGCCCATCTTGCACGTGCCCGAGAGGTGATAGTTCGAGAAGGCGTTGTTGCGCAGGTGCTCCTCGATCTGCCGGTCGGTCTTCACATCCGGGCCGGGGCCGTACTCGCCGCCCCGGAAGGGATCGAAGGCCGGCTGGGCGAAGATATCCCGGGCGATCTTCACCGCCTCGCGCATGGTGACGAGGTCGATTTCCCGCTCGAAATAGTTGAAGTCGATGCCGGGCGCGACGCCCGGGTCGTTCGACGTGATCATGATCGAGCCGCGGCTCTCCGGCCTCTGCAGGGTGTAGTACAGCATGAAGCCGTGCTCCTGGAGGATGCGCCGGCCGCTGTCCTCGTACATCAGGAACATCAGGAAATACTGGATGTCCGGCGCGGCGAGGCCGGGACGCGTGCGGACGAACGCCATCGCCTCCATGCCGTTGCCGGCGGCGGGGCCGGATTTCGTCAAGGCGTACTGGGCGAGCGAGACGGCCGCGTTCAGCGTCTTCGTCATCGGATAGTAGGAGATCGGCTGGGTGCAGCGTTGCTTCACCGAGAAGGCCGGGTGGTCCTGCAGGTTCCGGCCGACGCCCCTCAAGTCGTGGATCGGGGTCACGCCGACGGCGCGCAGCGCATCCGGGTTTCCGATGCCGGAGAGTTGCAACAGTTGCGGCGAGTTCACCGCGCCGCCGGCGAGGATGACCTCACGATCGGCGAGGATCGTGTGCTTCTCCCGGCCGGTCACGTATTCGACGCCGACCGCCCGGCCCTTCTCGACGAGGACGCGCGAGACGAGCGCACGCGTGATCACCGACAGGTTCGGCCGCGCGAGCGCGGGCCGCAGGTAGGCGACGGCCGAGCTGTAGCGCCGGTTGTCGGCCAGGGTGCAGTCCATCGGGCCGACGCCCTCCTGGTCGGCTCCGCTGTTGAAGTCGTCATTGTAGGGCAGGCCGTGTTGCTTGCTCGCCTCGACGAAGGCTTTCGCCAGAGGATGCACGATGGCGTTGCGGGTCGTCTTCAGCGGACCGTCTCGGCCGCGTGCGGGATTTGCGGGCCCGCTGAACTGCTCGGACCTGCGGAAATAGGGCAGACAGTCCGAATAGGACCATCCTCGATTGCCGAGTTGGGCCCAATGGTCGAAATCCGAGGCGTCGCCGCGGACATAGACCATGCCGTTGAGCGAGCTCGACCCGCCGAGCACCTTGCCGCGCGGAACGTGAAGCCGCCGCCCGCCGAGGCCCGGCTGCGGCAGGCTGTTGTATCCCCAGTCGATCTGGCCGGTCCGCATGAGCTGGAAATAGCCGGCCGGCATGTGAATGAAGATGCTTCGGTCCGGGCCGCCCGCTTCCAGCAGCGTCACACGGTTGGAAGGATCGGCCGACAGACGGTTCGCGAGCACGCACCCGGCGGAACCCGCACCGACGATGATGTAGTCCGTGGAGCTGACATTACCCACGATTTCCTCCAGACATTTCCGTGCCGCCGTCTTGTCGGTCCGCCGTGGGGCGGTTGAAGCGGGGCGGTCGCTTTTCCAGGAAGGCGGCGACGCCTTCGCGAAGGTTGTCGCCGCGATAGAGGGCACCGAAGGCGTCCGCCTCGGCCGTGTCGATCGCGGTCGCCGGCAGCGCCGCCCTGAGGCACCGCTTGGCGAGACGCAGGCCGTCATGAGGCTGCGCCATCAGTTCGGCGACGATGTCCTCGACGCGCGCGTCCAGGGCTTCGTCGACGACGACCTCGGTCACGAGGCCGATGGCCAGGGCTTCGTCCGCCGCGATCGGGCGGCCCGACAGCACGAGCCGCAGCGCCCGGACGGGGCCGATATCCTGCATCAGCCGCTTGATGCCGCCGGCGGCCGGCAGCGCGCCGACGCGGATCTCGGGAAAGCCGAACCGCGCCGTCCGTCCCGCGATGCGCAGGTCGCAGGCCAGCATGATCTCTGCGCCTCCGCCGAGCACGAAGCCGCCGAGCTTGGCGACGACGATCTGCGGCAGGCCCGCCAGATGGTCGAGCAGATATTGCTCGAAGCGGATCTTCGCGATCCCGCCGAGTTCGTCCTGCGGGAATTCGCGCAGGTCAGAGCCCACCGAAAACGCGGCCGCCACCGCGGATTCGATCACGACGACATGGATGTCGTCGCAGCTTTCCAGCGTGCGCACATGCGCGAACATCGCCTGGCGCAGCCCGTGACCGAGAACATTCAGCGGCGGATGGTCGAGGATCAGCCGCGCAACGCCGCCTTTCCGTTCCAGCCGGATTCCGGTCGCAGGGCCCTCTTCCATGTGCATGCTCCGCTCCCCGCGATCCGGCCTTCCGCTCAGGCCGGCTCCGCCATGGTCTCCAGCAATCCGGCCTCGATCATCAGGCGGCGGATCTCGGCGATCTCGGCTTCCGGCAGCCTGACCAGCGGCGGCCGCACATGGGCCGCGTCCATGCGGCCGAGCAGCACCTGGGCCTGCTTCATGCGATTGTGCATGTCGAGCAGCGGCGCGTTGTAGAACGCGCGCACCGTCGGGTAGATGCGGTCGTTGATGGCGCGCGCCTGCCGCAGGTCGCCGGCCTGAACAGCGCGGAACAGCGCCACCTGCAGCGGCGCGATGGTGCTTCCGGCGCCGGACAGCAGGCCGTCGCATCCCATCGCGAGCGAACCCAGCAGCCATGCGCTATGGGTGGTCAGCGTGTTGACCGGGCGATCCAGTGCCTTCAGTTCCCGGATCTGCCGCTCGTGTAGGTTTCCGTCACCGCACCAGTCCTTGATCGCGCGGATCTGCGGGAATTCCCGGCAGAGATCGAGCAGCGTCGCCAGCGGATAGCCGAGGTTCGACGCGGCCGGGTACTGGAAGAGGATGATCGGCAGATCGCAGGCGTCCGTGACAAGGCGCAGGTGCTCGCGGATCATTTCCGGCCTGAGGTGTCCGCCCATGGCCATCACCTCCGGCGGGAAGACGAGCAGGGCGTCCGCCCCCTCCCGCTCGGCATCGGCGGCAATCCGCGCGGCCTCGAGGCTCGAACTTGTGTAGACGCCGACGATGATCGGCACCCGGTCGCCGAGCGCATCCTTCGTGACGACGAGCGCCCGGTGCTGTTCGTCGATGGTCAGCGCGTGGACCTCCGCCGCGTGTCCGTTGATGGTGATGCCGGAAATGCCGTCCACCGCGGCGATATCCGCCAGATGCTTCCGGTAGGCGCCCTCGTCGATCGAGAGGTCGGCCTTGAACGGCATCAGGCAGGCCGGAATGACGCCTCTCGGATCGAATCCACGCTTGGGCATGGGAAATCTCCGTCTCAGTCCCCGCCGATCGGACCGGCGTCATGTTGTCAGGAGGCCTTGAGGTTTGCCTCGGCCAGCTCGCTCGCCGCCACCGCCTGCGAGGCGACCAGCCGCTCGATCTCGTCCCGGCCGTAGCCGAGTTCGGCCATCAGCTCGCGGGTGTGCTCACCGATCTCAAGCGCGAGCACGCGCAGCTCCGGCACGCCGCCGTCGTAGCGGTTCGGATGATTGACGAGCACCATCGGATGCCCGCGGACTGTAATCCGCCGGAACACCTGGGCGTGCTGCAACTGCGGGTCCGACAGGAGATCGTCATAATAGTGCAGCGGCGCCCACCACACGTTGTGGCGATCGAACCGCTCCGCGAGTTCGCTCCTTGTGAAGCGCTTCGTCGCCGCGCGGAGGCGTCGGGCATATTCGTCCCGGTCCCTGAAGCGGTCGAGTGAGGCCGCGTCGCGCAGCGCGGCGTCGTCGAGCGCGACGGCGAGATCGGCGGGATCGCAGAGTGACACGATCACCTGGCCGTCCTTCGCAGGATAGACGCCGTAGGGCGCGGCGTGGAACCAGGTCGCGAGATTGCTCTCGCGCGACAGCACCTCGCGCGAGAGATTGCCGGCGAAGAAATTCACCAGGGCCTCGCCCTGCAGGTCGATGCCCGCATTGAGCAGGCTGCCCTCGACGCGCGTGCCTAATCCTTCCCGCATCCGGCGGATGATGGCGCCGAGAATGCCCATCGCCAGCAGCGCGCCGCCGTGCTGGTCGACGATAGCCGCGCCGACCGGGGTCGGCCCGCCTTCGGGCGTGCCGGTCACGCTGACGAGCCCCGAACGGGCTTGCGCGAGCAGGTCCTGCCCGGGCTTCTGCGCCATCGGACCGGTCGAACCGAAGCCGGATGCCGAGGCGTAGATCAGCGCCGGGTTGATCTCCCGCAGCGCCTCCTCGCTGAAGCCGAGCCGGGCGAACACGCCGGGCCGGAAGTTCTCCATCACAACGTCCGCGCTCGCGATCAGGCGGCGCGCGACCTCCCGCCCGTCGGCGCTCTTGAGATCGATGCCGATGGAGCGCTTGTTGCGGTTGGCGCAGAGATAGAACCCGCTGATGCCATCGACATAGACGTTGGCGCCCGACCAGCGGCGCTCGTAGGCGCCATCGACGGGCTCCACCTTCACGACGTCGGCACCCATGTCGGCCAGATATTGTGCAGCGGCCGGCCCCTGCAGGAAATGGCAGAAGCTGACGACCCGGATACCGTCCAGCAGCATGGTGTCCTTCCTCCCGGACCGCGCGGCTCGCCCACGCCATTTGAAAGCGTTTTCATTTGTTTGTGGAATAGCAGGGAAGTGGGGCGGGAATCAAGTCCCCCGGCCGGTATCCGTGCGGCGACGTCCGATATCGCCCGCGCACCGGGCACGACCGCCATTCCGCGCCCATCGTGTGGCCTGCCATGCTTTAAAGCACGGGATAAGTGCCGAAAATCATCATGAAAACAACCTTCTGCGCATAGCCGGTTAACGGCATCGCGCCGCTCCCAGCGTCGGACCCGGCACGTTGGCAAGGCCGCCGCCAGCCGGGTGCGCGGTTGCGCGCGGTCCGGGTTCGTCGTATCACCAGAATGAAAACGCTTTCAATAACACCGGAGCCGCTTGGCACCGGCGACGTTCGGGAGAGAATTCGGCATGCTTGCTCCAAGGGAACTGCGCACCGACGTACTCGTCGTCGGCAGCGGCGCGGCAGCGCTGAGGGCCGCGCTCGACGCCGAGGCCGAGGGCGCCGAGGTCACGGTCGCCATCAAGGGTGAATTCCGCCGGAGCGGCGCCACCTTCCACAGTGTCGCCGAGGTCGGCGCCTTCAACGTGCCCGACGGCACCGGCGATCCGGCCGACAGCCCGGATGTTTTCCTGAACGACATCCTCACCGCGGCGCAGGGGATGTCCGATCCGCGACTCAGCGCCATTCTCGCGAACGAGGCCGAGGATGCCCTGCGCTATCTCGAGCGTTACGGCGTCGTATTCGAACGCGATGCCGACCGCTACCTGACCTTCCGGGCCTGCTTTTCCAGCAAGCCCCGATCCCATGTCATCAAGGACCACTTCAAGCCGATCGTGAAGGCACTCGGCGCCGAGGCAACCCGCCGGGGCATCGCGGCAATGGACCGGCTGATGATCGTCGACCTGATCGTCCGCGACGGGCAGTGCTTCGGCGCCTACGCGATCGGCACCGACGGCCAGCC
This sequence comes from Pseudoxanthobacter soli DSM 19599, assembly GCF_900148505.1. Lineage (NCBI taxonomy): Bacteria > Pseudomonadati > Pseudomonadota > Alphaproteobacteria > Hyphomicrobiales > Segnochrobactraceae > Pseudoxanthobacter > Pseudoxanthobacter soli. The sequence goes on from NZ_FRXO01000006.1 coordinate 272,500, forward strand.
GTGGATCCTGCGCGCCAAGGCGACCATTCTCACCACGGGCGGCGCAAGCCAGCTGTTCGCCACCAATCTCTATCCGTCCGACATCACCGGCGACGGCTATGCCATGGCGCACCGCGCGGGCGCCGACCTCGTGAACATGGAGTTCATGCAGGCCGGCGTGAGCACGATCTCGCCCTTCGTGAACCTGTTCGGCAACTATCTCTGGGATGCCCGCCCCAACCTCACCGACCGCGACGGCGTGCCTTTCCTGCAGGACTACCTGCCGGAAGGCCTCTCCCTCGACACCGTGATCCAGGAGAAGCAGCGCCACTTTCCGTTCAGCGCCAGCGACATCTCGCGCCATATCGAGATCGGCATCCAGAAGGCGATCAACGACGGGCGCGGCACCGACGAGAGAGGCGTGTTCCTCGATTTCATCGGCTGCGATTTCGACCGCATCCTCGCCGACAAGAGCCGCAGCATCGCGCGCATGTGGCCGCTCACCTACGACTGGTACAAGCAGCGCGGCACCGATCTCTACACCGACAAGGTGCAGATCGCCTGTTCGGCCCACGCCATCAATGGCGGTCTCAGAATCGATACCGACGCGCAATCGAACATCCGGGGCCTGTTCGCGGCCGGTGAAGTCGCAGCCGGCCCGCACGGCGCCGACCGGCTGGGCGGCAATATGTCGGTGACCTGTCAGGTGTTTGGCGGACGCGCCGGCCGTGCCGCGGCGGCGCGTGCCCGGACGACGGACCATCCCGATATCCCCAATCTCCATCGCGAGCAGGGCGCCTATCTCGGCCGGTTCTCGGGACGGGGCGACACGGATCTCGGTGCGCTTCGCTCGCGCCTGCAACGGACCGCAAACCGGCACCTTCTCATCCTGCGCGATATGGCGGGGCTGACGGCCTTCCGCAGCGAGGTCGCGACCATCCGGCGGGACCTCACCCAGACGGCCCGGATCGCCTCGCCAGCGGACACCATCGCCGCCATCGAACTCCTGAACCTTCTCGACGTCGGCGATCTGATGGCGCTGGCGGCGCTCAACCGCGCGGAAAGCCGGGGGAGCCACTATCGCGAGGACCACCCGCAGCCGAGCGCCGCGCTGGAGCACAACATCGTCCTGAACATCGGCGCCCCCGAGGGTTTCCGCCGGGAGCGGCTGGCGGATCTCTGAACGCCCGTCCGGTAGCCCGTAGGCACACCTGAAATGGAAGAGCCCGGGGCCGTTGCCGGCCCCGGGCTCGATTGCGTCTTCGGACGGGATAAGAGCGATCAGCCCTTCGTCGCGTAATAGGGCGTGCGCTTGCCAAGCCGGGCGATCACGGACTTCACGTTGGTGAACTCCTCGAAGCCGGCCTGTCCCATCTCGCGACCGAAGCCGGAGGCCTTGTAGCCGCCGAACGGCGTCTGAGGCCCGGTGTCGACGACCGTGTTGATCCACACCGTGCCGCTGCGCAGCCGCGGCGCGACCTGATGAGCGGTGTCGAAGTTCTTGGTCCAGATCGCGTTCGCGAGACCGTAGGTGGTGTCGTTGGCGAGCGCGACCGCTTCCTCCGTGGTCTTGAAGCGGGTGATGGACAGCACCGGCCCGAAGATCTCCTCGCGGAAGATCGTCATGTCCGGTGCGACATGGTCGAACACCGTAGGCTGCACGAACAGCCCACCGCCCGAGCGGTCTACGTCTCCGCCGGCAAGGAGCCGCGCGCCTTCGGACCTGCCCTTGTCGAGATAGGAACACACCCGGTTGAGGTGGGTCTCGCTGATCATCGCACCGACGTCGCTGTCGTCGTCGTGGACGCTGCCGACCTTCATCGCCTTGGCGCGCGCGGTCAGCCGCTCGACGAACGTGTCGGCGATGGCCTCGTCGACCAGAAGGCGCGTGCCGGCGCAGCAGCATTCGCCCTGGTTGAAGAACACGCCGAACAGTGCGCCGTCGATCGCGTCGTCCAGATCCGCGTCGGCGAAGATGATGTTCGCCGACTTGCCGCCGAGCTCGACCGACACCCGCTTCAGCGTCTCGGCCGAGTTGGCGACGATGCGGCGGCCGACATTGGTCGAGCCGGTGAAGGAGACGAAATCGACGTCGGGGCTCTTCACCAGAGCCTCGCCAACGGGATCGCCGAACCCGGTGACGACCGAGATGACACCATCGGGCACGCCGGCCTCCCGCGCGAGCCGGGTGAGTTCGAGCGCGGTGCCGGAGGTGAATTCCGACGGCTTCACCACCACCGTGCAGCCGGCGGCCAGCGCGTAGGGTACCTTCTGCGCGTAGATGATCGCCGGGAAGTTCCATGGGATGATCATGCCGACCACGCCCACGGGCTCGCGATGCACCCAGGCGGTCTTGTCCGGACCGAGATTGGTGTAGGTCTCGCCGTGGACCTGCATGGCGAGGCTCGCCGCGAACTGGAAGAGGTCGATCACGCCGTCGAGATCACCCCGCGCCATCCGGATCGGCTTGCCGACCTCGTCCACCTCGATGCGGGCGAGCCGCTCCTTGTCCTCGGCGATCAGGTCGGCCCAGCGGCGCAGGATGGCCGCCCGCTCCAGGCCGGAGAGGCGCGGCCACGGCCCGTCGTCGAACGCCTTGCGCGCGACCGCGATGGCGGCGGCCGCATCTTCCGCGGTGCCGCTGACGAACCGCGAGACCAGCCGCCCGGAGGCGGGCGAGACGCGATCGATCATCTGCAAGCTGCCGGTCGAATATCCGTCGACGACGATGCCGTATTCGCGGACGGTAGAGACATAGTTCATGGACGTGTCCTCCCAGGACGTTCGGTGGCCGCCGGTGCGGCCCTCTGATTTGTTGGGCGGAGGCGCGCTACGCCGCGCCGACCCTGTTGCCGCGGATGAAGTCCGAAGCGCGCTCGCCGATCATGATGCTCGGCGCGTTGGTATTGCCGGAAACGAGCCGGGGCATGATCGAGGAATCGGCGACGCGAAGCCCGTCGACGCCGTGGACGCGGAGCTGCGGGTCCACCACCGCCATCTCGTCCTGCCCCATCTTGCAGGTGCCGACGGGATGATAGCCCGAACGCCCGATCTTGCGAACAAGGGCTTCGTAGTCTGCACGCGAGCGAACCCTGGTTCCCGGCATGAACTCGTTGACGATGAACTTCGCCATCGAGGGCTGGGACATGATCTCCTGGCCGACCTTCACGCAGTCGATCGTCCGTTCGACGTCGTAGGGGTCGCCGAGGAAGTTCGGATCGATCGAGGGCGGCACACGGGGGTCGGCGCTTTTCAGCGTCACGGCGCCCCGCGCGCGGGGATGCATGAAGTAGCCGTTGAGCGTGCACCCGTTGCCAGTCACGGTTTCGGCGGTGTCGTTGACCTCCTCGACACCGGTTCCCGGCAGGAAGTGGTACTGGAGATCGGGCGCCGGCAGGTCCTTGCTGGTGGCGCAGAACGCGCCGCCCTCGACGATGGTGCCGGCCACCGGCCCGTTCCGAAACAGGGCATATTGCAGCCCCGGCATGATCTTCCGCCGCGCTTTCTTGTAGGCGTCGTAGGAATCGACGTTCTTCACATTGTACATCATGAACACGTCGAGATGGTCGTGCAGGTTCTGTCCGACGCCGGGCAGATCCACCTGCGTCTGGATGCCGTGGCTGGCGAGATGTGCGCTCGGCCCGATGCCCGAAAGCATCAGCAATTTCGGCGAACCGATCGCACCGGAAGTGACGACGACCTCGCGGGAGGCGCGCTCGGTGACGAGCCGCCCGTCGCTACCGATCTCGACGCCGACCGCCCTGCCCCGCTCGATCACGATGCGGCTGACATGGACGCCGGTGCGGATGGTCAGGTTCGGACGCCGCGACGCCGGCCGCAGATAGGCGACAGCCGCGCTGCACCGGCGACCGTCGCGGTTGGTCGTCTGGTAGAGCCCGGTGCCGAGCTGGGATGCACCGTTGAAATCGGGATTGTAGGGAATCCCGTAATCCTGGCAGGCTTGCACGAAGGCCTTGCTCAGCTTGTGGGGATGACGCTGGTCGACCACGCTGAGCGGGCCATCCGTGCCGTGATAGGTGCCGGAGAATTTCTCGTTGCTCTCCGCCCGCCTGAAATAGGGCAGCACGTCCTTGTACCCCCAGCCGGGACAGCCCATTTCAGCCCATGTATCGTAGTCTTCCGCGTTGCCCCGGATATAGACCTGCGCATTGATGGACGAGCCGCCGCCGAGCACGCGGCCCTGCGGGTAGAGCGGCGTGATGCCGTTCTGGTGGACCTGCGGCGCCAGTTCGTAGCGCCAGGTCAGCGAGCCCTTGGTCGTCTTGTAGAAGCCGACGGGCATGTGGATGTAGGGGTTCCAGTCGCGGGGCCCCGCCTCCAGCAGGAGAACGCGGGCATCCGGATCCTCGGACAGCCGCGCCGCCAGGGCCGATCCCGCCGAACCCCCGCCGACGATGATGAAGTCGAACATGTTTCCTCCCGTGCGCCCGGTGTCGGCTGCGGGTGGTTCCCGGCATGCCACGCGCGAAGGCGTTCCTGCACCGATGCGGCAAGCGCTTCCTGTCGGACGCGGAGGCGGAATCGCCCTGCCCGCTAAAGTATGAAAGCGTTTTCATATGATCGCGGCGTTGCCGCAGGAATTCAAGGCCCGCGGTGGAAAAAAGCACAGACGTGTTCCTGTTCGCGCTCCAACGTCGGTCGCCGACCGAACGCTCCGGTCCGGGACCAAGGAATGGCATGGGACATCTGCGATGCCCCGTCGACGGCTGTCACCGCGCCCTAATCTCCGGAAATCGCAGACTTCAGCGCCCTTGCGCTCTGATGGAGGGCGGGTTTGCAGTCCGCATCCCGACCGGCACCTCCCCGGTCCGTGTCCGGTCCGTTTTCCGGTTGCGCTCCTCCCGCTTCGACGGTACTTCTCTTGAAAGCGCTTTCACATATTGAACGGAGAGTTCCTTGAGACACCTGGAGGGAATCCGGATCGTCAGCTTCAATCACTTCCTGATGGGGCCGGTCGGCATCCAGTTCCTCGCCGATCTCGGGGCGGACGTCATCGCCATCGAACCCGTCGAAGGGGCGTTCCAGCGCAAGTGGGGTGGGGCGAACCGTCAGGTAGACGGCCAGACGATGCTGCAGCTCACCGGCAACCGCAACAAGCGCAGCGTCGCCCTCAACCTGAAGAGCGCGGAGGGGCTTGCGATCGCCCGCAAGCTGGTGGAAGGCGCCGACGTCGTGGCGGAAAACTACCGGCCGGGCGTGATGGCGAAGCTAGGCCTCGGCTTCGAGGATATCCGCGAGACGAACCCGCGCGTCATCTATGCCTCGGCGTCCGGCTTCGGTCCGGATGGCCCCTATGTCGACCGACCCGGCCAGGACCTGATCATCCAGGCGATGTCGGGCCTTGCGACGATCACGGGCACCCGCGAGGACGGTCCGCGCGCCGTCGGCGTGTCTGCGGTCGATCATCACGGCGCCAGCCTGTTCGCCGCCGGCATCCTCGCCGCGCTGCTGCGGCGGGAGCGCACGGGCAAGGGCGGCCGGGTGGATGTCAGCCTCTTGTCCGCCGCGCTCGACCTGCAGATGGAATCGCTCGTCTGCTACCTGAACGGCCCGAGGAATGACGACGTCGCCCAGCCCGGCCGGCTCGCCGGCTGGTATTTCAGCGCGCCCTACGGGATCTATTCCACCCGGGACGGCTTCATCGCCATCTCGCTCGGTACCCTCGATGCGCTGTCCGATGCGCTCGACCTGCCGGACGAACAGCGCATCCCGAACGCTGAGTGCTACGAGCGCCGCGATGAGGCGGTGGCGAACATCGCCCGGGCGCTGACGGCGAGGACGACCGCCGAATGGAGCGCGATCTTCACCGCCCGCGGCATCTGGCATTCCGCCGTGAACGATTATTCGAAGCTCGCGAGCGATCCTCAGATCGTCCACAACAAGAGCTTCGTCACGGTCGACGGCGCAACGGAAACCCCGGTGACGCTCGTGGCGCATCCCGTGCGCTATGACGGCGAGGCTCCCGCGGTACGCCTGCCCCCTCAGAAGCTCGGCGCCCAGACGGCCGAAGTGCTGGCCGAACTCGGCTATGGCGGCGAAGAGATCGAGACGCTGTTCCGGAGCGGCGTCGTGGCTGGTGAGCGCGTTCCGGAGCGGCGCGATCAGCCGGAAAACCTCTCCGCCTGACCAACGCAGTGGCGAAGTGTGCCGGCTCGGAACGATGCCGGTCGGATGTCATCACAACAAGAACCGGGTTGGAAACGTCATGTCGCCCAAGGCCGACCAGAGATTCACGTCCGAGGTGCTCGATCTCCTGTGCCGCAAGCTTCTGGAGGACGAGGCAAGCATCGGCGTCGGCTTTCCCTATGTGACCCGCCCGGACGGGTCGTGGGACACGATGCTCGCCTCGCGGTCGGCGGGCTATGACGGCGAGGCGTGGAGCCACGGCAACTGGTTCTGCGGCTTCTGGGTCGGGCTCCTGGCGGCTGCTTATCTGCACAGCGGCGACGAGCGCTTTCTGGCGATCGCCCGCGAGCGCATGCGCCTCGTGGCCCAGCGCGCGGGCGATCCCAACACCCACGACATCGGATTCATCTTCTGGAGTTCGGCGGTCCCGTTGTTCCGCATCACGGGCGATGAGGAAATCGGCCGGATGGGGCTCGAAGCAGCGGTGCAACTCCGCCTGCGCCTCGTGGCGACCGCCTCCGGCGCCTACATCTCCTCGTGGGGGCCGCTCGACGATCCTCGCGGGCGGGCGAGTTCGGCGATTGACACGATGGCGAACATTCCCCTGCTCTACTGGGCCGCGGAGATGACCGGCGACGCCAGCTTCCGCCTGGCGGGCGAGGCACACGCCGCGATGACCGAGCGCGCCTTCATCCGACCCGACGGCACCCTCTATCACGCGGTCGAGTACGACACCATCACCGGCGCCCGCAGGCGCGGCTACACCTTCCAGGGTTATTCGGACGAGTCGTCCTGGTCGCGCGGCGCCGGCTGGGCGGTGCTCGGGTTCGCCTCCACGGCGCGGGCAACCGGAAACACGCGCTGGCTCGACGTCGCCGCCCGGATAGCGGCGGGATGGCTGGCGGAACTCGGCGATCGCGACTGCCCGCCCTGGGACTTCACGGATCCGGGCACCGAGCCGACGCTCGATTCCTCCGCCGCCGCCATCATGGCGGCCGGCCTCCTCGACATCGGCTCGCTCCATCCCGATGCGGCGGAACGCGAGCGGTGGACGGCGCGCGGCGTAGAGCTGCTTGCCGGCCTAGCCCGCAACCATCTCGCACGCGACGACGCCCATCGCGGCCTGCTGATGCACGGCTGCTATTCGAAACCCCACAATATCGGCCCGGACGCCGCGGTGATGTTCGGCGACTACTATTTCGTCGAAGCCATCGCGCGCCTCGCGCTGGGGGACCGGTTCCTGCCCGTCCCGGCGCCGCTGTCGCCTTCCGGCTTGGCCTGAGCCCATCCCTCCGGGTCATCGTCCGCTCAGGTCGGATCGGTCCGAACGGAAGCGAACTTGAGCCGCTCCGCGAACAGCCTCGCGCGCTCCCGCGCGCTGGAGCCGTCGAACAGGGCGGCGCCAACCACGGCGAGGTCGACGCCGAGGGCGTCGAGCCGGCCGAAGTGCTCCGGCCCGATCTTGCCGTCGACGATCGTGGGAAGTCCGGCTGGCCGCTGCGACAGGCGTTCGAATGCCCGTTCGTCGAAGGCGCCGCCGCCGGCGGGCGCGGTCAGGAACAGCCAGCCGTCGGCCCGGCCTGCGAGGCGCTCGAGTTCGCCGACGGTCGTGGTGTGTCGCAGTGCGGCAAACGCGCACGCGCCGTTGGCTCTGGCGATCCCGGCGAGCTCGGCGAAATCCCCTTCCGACTCGATGTGGATGGCGAGCGACCGGACCCCGAGTTCGGCAAAGCGGATGACATCCTCCCGCGGCCGCGCAACCATCAGGTGGACGTCGAGCGGCTTCGCGATCCGCGCGGCAAGGTCGCTGATCACTCTGACGCTGAGGCCATACTGGGGGGCAAAGATGCCGTCCATGACGTCGAGGTGCAGGGACTCGACATAGGGCAGCACCGCCTCGATCTCGTCCGCGAGATGAAGCGGATCCGCAGCATAGACGGATGCCGAAAGGTGAGTTGCCGCGCCCGCTCTCATCGTACCGCCGGGACCCTGCACACCGCCAGCGCCCGTCATGCCGCTGGTGCCCATCATGCTGCTGGCGCCCATGCCGCTTCTCGGAGCTTTCCGAGCGTCCATTCCGTCACCGGCTTCGGCGGGCGGTTGCAGTAGCCGTTCTGAAAGATCGCGATCCGGTCGCAGATTTCGATCAGTTCCTCCTCTTCCGAGGAGACGACGACGATGCACCGGCCCTCGTCGGCGAGGCGGCGGATGATGTCGTAGATGTCGGACTTGGCACCGATGTCGACGCCCTTGGTCGGCTCATCGAGCAGAATCAGATCGGCGTCCTGTTCGATGATGCGGCCGAGCAGGACCTTCTGCTGGTTGCCGCCGGAAAGCGACTTGGTCGGCGCCTCGAGCCGCCCGCGCGTGCCGATCGAGGCGAGCGTGCTGCGCGCGGCGGCCCGTGCCGCACCGAGATCGACAAGACCGTTCCGCCGATAGCGCTTCAAGGTCGAAAGCACGACGTTCTGGAGCGACGACATCAGGGGGACGAAACCATCCACCTTGCGCTCTTCCGTCAGGAAGGCGATGCCGCTTTCGATGGCCCTGGTCGGAGTCGAGGGCGTATAGCGCCGCCCCCGGATGTCGACCGTGCCGGCCGTCACCGGCTCCATGCCATAGAGCGTGCGCAGGAAGCGGGTGCGGCCGGAGCCGACGAGGCCGTAAAGGCCCAGCACTTCGCCGGACCGGGCCTCCAGATCGGCACCCTTGAGGCGGCTGCCCGCAAGACCTGCCACGCGAAGACAAACATCCCCGGTTTCTCCGGCCTTCCGCCGGCTGGCGACGTGCTTGCCGTGGGCGTCGCCGACGATCGCGTCGACGATCGCCCCCTTGCCGACCGCGTCACCCACCGCGTGATAGACGACGCGCCCGCCCGAGAGCACCGTGGCCTCGTCGCAGACGGTCAGCACCTCGTCGAGCTTGTGGGAGACGAGAACCATGCCGATCTGCCGCTCCAGCGCGATGCGCCGGACGTGGGCGAGCAGTTCCGCCGACTGGTTGCCGTCGAGCGCAGTGGTTGGTTCGTCGAGAAAGAGATATCGGACCTTGCCCTCGAGGTTGGCGATCACCTCGATCAGCTGCTTCTCGGGATGGGACAGTCCCTGGACGGTGCGGGTCACATCAAGATGGAGCCCGTATCCGGCAAGCAGGCTGCGGCTGTAATCGTTCATCTCGGCCGTGCGCTTCAGGCCGCGGGCCGTGATTTCCCGGCCGAGGAACAGATTTTCCGCAACCGTGAGGTTCGGGATCAGGCGCAGCTCCTGATAGACGCAGCCGATACCCTTGGCGAGCGCCTCGCGCGGCGATGAAAGGCTGACGGTCTCGCCATCGACGCTCAGCGTGCCGGCGTCCTGCGGCAGCGCGCCGGCCAGGATCTTCAGCAATGTCGACTTTCCGGCCCCGTTGTGGCCGAACAGCCCGTGGATGGTCCCCGGCGTCACGGTCAGGTCGATGCCGTGCAGCACACCGACACCGGCAAAGGACTTGGTGATGCCCGTCGCCTTGTAGCTCGACATATCCCGCCCCTCGCAGAACAACCGATCGGCGGAGGGCGCGCCTTCATCGGGCGCGCCCCCCGGGTTCTCAGAGCGCTTTCCGATCTAACGGAATCGTCAGATCGACAAGAATTCGCTCCAGATTCAAAGGGTTGTGCATATCCTTGTCGTTCAGATCGGTTCGATCTGAACGGGATATGCTCTAGTAGGCCTTGTCGACGACCTCGGCCGCGTTGTCCTTGTTGACGAGCAGCGGCGGGCTGTCGATCACCGGCTCGAGCTTCTCGCCGTCGAGGAACTTCTTGATGTTCTCGACCTGGATCTGCGCGAGCTTGGCCGGCTCCTGGATGGCACCGGCCTTCAGGATCGAGTTCTCCTCGATGTGCTTGACGCCGAGCTTGTCCACGAAGGCATAGAGCTTCACGTCGTCACGGCCGATCTGCTGGATGGCGGCGATGGCGCCGAGCGCTGCCGGCTCGGTGTCCGAATAGACCACGGTGATGTCGGGATTGCCCTGCAGCATTTCGGTCGTGACCTTGAGCGACGTGGTCTCCTCGACCTTGCCGTTCACCAGCGCCACGAACTTGACGTTCGGGTTGGAGGCGAGCGCCTCCTTGAAGCCGTCGTCGCGGGCATTGGCAGACACCGAGGTCGGCTCGCCGACGATGCCGATCACCGCCTTGCCGTCCGCGCCGATATCCTTGAGGAGCTGTTGACCGATATAGACGCCGCCGGCTTTCTGGTCGGTCTGCACGGCCTGCTCGACCTTCAGGCCCTCCGCCTTGAGGCCTTCGGGATCCGGCAGGAGGTTGATGGTGAAGACCGGGATCTTGGCCTGGTTCAGCTCGGAGACGGACGCCACACACGGGCCGGAGGAGACGCAGTTCAGCGCCACCGCGCTGACGCCCTGCTGAACGAGCGTCTGGATCTGCGACAGCTGCTTGGCGTCGTCGTTGTCGGCGATCATCACGCGGACATCGAAGCCCTGCTTGGCGCCGTTTTCCTCGAAGCTCTTCTTCATGGCGACATAATAGGGATTGGTCAGGTTCGGCAGCGCCACGCCGAGAACCTTCTTGTCTTGCGCGTGGGCGGCCGGGGCCGCGAACGCGAGCGACACAGCGAGCGTCGCCAAGAGCGACTTGATCACGTATTTTTTCTTCATCGTTTCCTCCTGGTTGAATGATGAAATCGTGCGCCGGGCCCGCCGGCGGTATCTGCGGAGCGCGTCCGGCCGGCTGACGCGTCCGACCGGCAGAAACCGGTCGAGACAGCGGCCGTCTTCGCATCGCCCGCACAGCACCGATCCGTGCGGGACAGGCTCGGACCGTGCGGATCAGGCGCCGGCCGAGAACTTCTTCTTGAGGAGCGCGACCCAGGGCATGGAAAGCCGGCTGGAAGAGCGCATCGTGTCGAACGTCACGCCGACGAGGATGATCAGGCCGATGACCAGGGGCTGCCAGTAGGCGCTGACGTTCAGCACGTTCATGAGGTTGGAGATGGTCGCGATCAGCGTCGCGCCGATCATCGCGCCCCAGATCGAGCCGATGCCGCCGAACAGGCTGACGCCGCCCACCACCGCGCCGGCGATCGAAAAGAACAGCTCGTCGCCACGCCCGGCGGTCGGATAGCCCGTCATCAGTCGCGAGCCGTAGATCAGGCCGCCGCAGGCGCCGCAGAACCCGGAGATGGCATAGACGAGGACGGTGATGCGGGATGTGTTGACACCGGCAAGCCGCGCGGCTTCGACATTGCCGCCGACCGCGAAGATGTGCGTGCCGGTCACCGTGCGCTTGATGAACAGCGCTGCCGCCACCACGGCAATGAACAGCGCAACGACCGGAAACGGAATGCCGAAAAGCTTGTACTGGCCGATGAAGCGGTAGCCGAAATCCATCACGCGGATGGATTCCGCCCCGGTGATGATCTGCGGGATGGAGGCGGCGACGCCCATCATGGCGAAGGTGACGATGAACGGCGGCACCCCGGTCTTGTCGATGATCACGCCGTTCAGCGCGCCGGCCAGCGCCCCGACGCCGAGGACGAGAAGCGCCGCCGCGGGCCACGGCAGGCCGACATATTCGATGAACACCGCCGCCAGAACGCAGGTCATGGCGACGATCGAGCCGCAGGAGAGATCGATCCCGCCGGTAAACAGCACGAAGGATTGTCCGAGGCACAGGAAGCCGATCACCGCGCCGTTGAGAAGCAGGATGAAGATGTTCGACAGCGTCAGGAAGTTCGGAGAGGCGAACGCCCCGACGATCATGACGACGACCAGCACGAAGGCGATGCCGGCCTCGGCGGGAACGCGGATCTGCCTGCCGCCCTGCGGTTGGTTCTGTGTCATTGCGGTGTCTCCCTCCCGCCCCGTGCGAGGGGCAATGCCGCCCTGTAGGCGGCCCGCACGTCTTGACTGCGTGCGGTTTCCGGCGTGCGCGGCTCTGCCACGACGGCGTAGTGAGGCTCCCATTGCCTGGCGACGTCGGCGGCCTGGCGCCCCTGGACGGCGGCGGCCGCCTGCACGGCGGCACCCGCCGCGGCCGCTTCCGGCAGGTCGCAGCTCCAGACCGGCTGGCCGGTCAGGTCAGCGAGGATCTGGCGATAGGCGCGCGAGCGCGACGCACCGCCGGTGACGATCAGCCGGCCGCCGCGTTCCAGCCCGAGGGAGGCGAGGTAGTCGCCGCCTTCCAGGAGGCCGCAGATCACGCCCTCGACGGCCGCGCGGGCGATCTGCCCCGGTTCGACATCGCTGCGCAGGCCCGCCAGAATGCCGGTGGCGTTCGGCAGGTCGGGCGTCCGCTCGCCGTCGAGATAGGGCACCAGAACGAGCCCGCGCGCACCCGGCTCCGTCGACAGCGCCATCGCGTCGAACTCCTCGGTCCCGGCGCGCAGGATGCGGCGGAAGGCATCGGTGACCTTCGCGGAGTTGAGGGTGGTGATCATCGGCATGAAGGCGCCGGTGGCGTCGGCATAGCCGTTGACGAGGCCCTTCTCGTCCTGGATGCCGACCGGCGTCACGCCATAGTAGGTGCCGCTCGTTCCCAGCGAGATGACGACGTCGCCCTCGCGGATGCCCATACCCAGCGCGGCGGTCATGTTGTCGCCCGAGCCGGCCGCCGTGACCGCTCCTTCGAGCGCTTCAAGCCCTTCGATGCGCTGCACCGAACCCGACGCGGCGCTCGAATCGATGATGTCAGGCAGGACGCGCGCCCAGTCGGTCCCCGGCACCGCCAGGTCGGCGAGCGCGTGGTCCCAGGCGTTCGTGAACGGGTTGAAATAGCCGGTTCCGGAGGCGACGCCGCGTTCCGTCGCCGCCCGCCCGCTGAGGCGGTAGAGCAGATAGTCGGACGGCAGCATGATCCGCCGTGCCCGGGCGACGAGGCCGGGGTGGACGCGCTCGGTCCAGGCGAGCTTGCTCACGGTCAGGGCGGCGGCCGGGACGGATCCGGTCCGGCGGGCCCATTCGGCGATCGGCAGGTTCCGGCGCAGCCCCTGCGCATCACCGGCCGATTCCGTATCGTTCCACAGCTTGGCGTCACGCAGCGACCGGTCGTCATCGTCGAGCATGACGAGGCCGTGACCCTGCCCGCCGACCGAAATGCCGGCGATGCGCGGCAGGAAGGCATCGAGGTCGCCGAATGCCGCGACGAGAGCGGCGAACCACGCCTCCGGCGCCTGCTCGCTGCGCGGCGGCGTGGTCGGCGGATGCGGCTTGCGCGCCTCGGCCACGACCGCGCCGTCCTCCAGACGCCGCAGCACGACGGTGCAGGACTGGGTGGAGGAGTCGACGCCCGCGACGAGATCGCGCTGCATAATCTCAGCCCCCGGCGTTCTGAAGGCGCTTCAGGCTGTCTTCCGCGTCCCGGCCGACCGCGCCGGACGGATGGGTGAACAGCACCCGATCCCACCCGTAGCCACGCGCGATGCGGCAGACTTCGACCAGGGCGTCGGTCACCGCTGCGGCGGCGAGCGAGCTGCCGGTGGCGACGACGGCACCGAGATCGCTGTCTTCGGGCAGCGTCAGGCGGATGACATCGTCGGACAATTTCGCGAGCGCAGAGGACGGATCGGCCGTGATCGACATCAGTCCGGCGCAGAGGGTTCTGGCGCGGGCGCAGAAATCGTTGAGTTCGGCCGAGCTGCCGCCCTTGGAGATCGCGAGAACGAGGTCTTCTGACTGTAGAACGCCGAGCCCGCCGTGAAGACCGTCCGCTGGTGGCAGGTAAAAGGCCGGTGTTCCGCCGACGGACAGAAGATGTGCGGCACGGCTAGCAATCGCACCGGACGTTCCGCTGCCCGTGACGAGGATCTTACCTTTGCAGGCGACGAACTTGCGGGCAACCGCCAGAAAAGCGTCGTCGACACCGTCCAGCGTTCCTTGAATCGCCGCGGCATCTGCGCGAATCACCTGCTTGGCGCGCGTGACCCATTCGTGTTCTGCCTGCATCTGTGCCTCCCTGACGAGGGGGACACTAGGTCAGGGCATAAACGCCGTCAAGTGAGTGACATTACGCTCATTTGAGCGATTTCTACTGCTGATCGGCGGTCAGCGCCCTTGCCACTCCGGCGTCTGTGATGAGGGTCGTGACCCAGTGGCCGCGCAGGGTCGCGCGGATCGCGTCGGCCTTCTCGATGCCGCCGCCGATGCCGATGCGCTCGGGGATGCGGCGCAGCTGCTCGGTGCTCAGGCAGAGCCCGGTCTGGTCGAGGGGATTGGGGACGGCCTCACCGTCCTCGTCGATCAGGGTCGCGCAGACGTCGGCGCAGACCTTCTTTTTCAGCGCGTCGCGCCGCCATTCCTCCGGAAAGCCGGAGCAGAGGCACGATTCGGCCGGCCGCCACGAGCCGATGCCGACCGCGAGCACGTCGATCTTGTCGTAGCGCGACATCGCATTGGCGATCGACGTCTCGTTGCGCAGCCGCGCGATCAGATCGGGATCGTCGACCCACATCGGCCCGAACAGCGGATAGGCCGCGCCCCCGCTCGCCCGCGCCACGCGGTGGACCAGTTCGGTCGGGTTCTGCGAGAGATCGAGCCCCGCCGGACTGCCGCCGGCCTGGACGACATCGACCCGCGGCAGGCGCCCGAGCGCCTTGCCCGTCGCCGACAGCGTGCGGCCCCACGACAGCCCGAGCAACTGCCCGTCGATCAGGGTTTCTTCCAGATAATCCGCGGCGAGAAGCCCGAGCGGCTCGATCAGTTCGCGCGAATGCAGGTCCGGACCGTCGAGCACCAAGGCGGCGTTCAGCCCGTATTTCTGCCGGAGCTTCTCGGCGAGCTCGGTGTTCATGTCGCCCTGGTCGTTGATCTCGATCCGGACGATGCCGTCGGCGAGCGCGGCATCGAGGAGGCGGGCGACCTTGAAGCGCGAGATGCCCAGCTCGTCGGCGATCTGGGATTTGGTCTTCTGCTCGATATAGAAGCGGCGAGCGACCAGAGAGGCCTGAAGCTTGTGAAGCGGGCGTCGGGACATTTGAGAGGCTTTCCGCTCATATGTTGCAGTGCCAATGGCTTTGCCAGACTGCTGGGCGGCCGGCAACGGGCACCGGCCGGGCGGCGACAGCCAAATTGACGCGATATAGGATATCCCCGCAACCGGACGTTACGATCGCCGCCGGCGCGGACGACCGACAGCACCCCGATGCGCGCTTCGTGCACGCTTCATGCGCGCCTGGTGCGCGGTCGGCGCACACAAAGGGGCGTGCAATGCGCGCCGCCGCGGCGAACACGCGGTGCGCCCGGCGGAAAGCCGATCTTCGGGCTCAGCTCTGGGGCCGGGCTCGGGCTTCGACCCGGCTGGAGGCAGCGTCGGGCGCGCTGGTCGAAGCAGAGGAATCAGAAGTCCCAGGGGGAGATCAGGTCGAGCCCCGTGGTGGCGAAGTCGGAGAGGTTCCGCGTCGCCAGCCGGCCGCCGGCCACCCTGGCGATCGCCGCGATCATTCCGTCGGGCGCCGACATCGGCCGGCCCTGGCGCGCGGCCTCTCCCATGATTTCGCCATAGGCAAGCGCAGCCTCCTCGGTCAGGCCGAAGATACGTCCCGCGAAGCGGCGGCGCCACTCGGCCAGTCCGCTTTCGAGGCGCGAGGCGCGCTGATCGGGACGGATGCGGGCGATGCCGAACGCGATCTCGGCGATCGTCACGGTCGGCAAAGCCAGTTCGGCGTCGTGGCGCACCAGCCACGCGATGACGGCGCCGTCGGGGGTCTTCTTCAGCGTCTCGGAAACGACATTGGTATCGAGAAAGATCACAGATCCGGCCCCATGTGCGGACGCCGCGACGCCCGGATGACCGTTTCGAGATCGAGGTCGGTGCCGCACTCGGCCGCGAGGCGGGCGTAGAATTCGGACGCCGGTGTCCGTCCCGTTTCCCGCGCCTCGTAGGCTTCGAGAGCCCGCTCGACGACATCGGCGATCGTACGGTTTTCCCGCCGCGCCAGACGGTGCGCCAGATCCCGCGCCCGCGCGCTGCGGACGGACAGTTGCGGTTCGGCCATGTCGATCTCCTTCTGCCTGCCAGACAATAGGCTCTGTTCCGTCTGCCATCAAGATGGCAGGGGATGGCAAGCCGGCATGAACGGCGCCTTCTCCGCTCGAAGAAATCGGCTCCGATTCAAAAGCTGGAGCAGAGCCTTGTCGCTCAGATCGGTTCGATCTGAACGGGCCATGCTTCAGCGGCCCGCCGCCCGGAAGCGCAGGCCGTCGATCAAAAGCGCCACCATTCGGCGCGCCTCCGCGACCTCACCGTTGCTGGCGGGCGCGGCGAGGCGCATGGCCGCCAGCAGCACCTCGCGGGCGTCGACATCGTCCCGCACCTCGCCGGCCGCGGCAGCCGAATCGAGCAGCCGGCGCAGCGCGGGCGCGAGCTGGCCCTGAACATAGTCCGGCAGAGACTGATAGGCCGGATCGCCCGAATGCAGCGCCGGCCCGAGGCCCCGCTTGGTGCCGGCGAGATCGACCAGCCGCTGCACCCAGGAGGCGAGCGCTTCGCCCGGCGGCAGGGTGCCGCCCAGCATCGCGGCCGCGGCGACGCACTCGTCCACCTCGCGCCGGATGATCGCCTTGATCAGGTCCGAGCGCTGCGGAAAGTGCCGGTACAGCGTGCCGACCCCGACGCCGGCCTCGGCGGCGATCGTCCGCATCGGCGCATCCACCCCGAGCCGGTCGAACACCGCCCGGGCGGCGGAAAGCAGGGCATCGACATTGCGGCGCGCATCGGCCCGCTGCGGGCGGTCCGGCTCGGCCGGCGCGTGCGGCCGCCCCTCGTCCAGTCCGGTCACTCGAATCGCTCCTTGCTAAACGGAACACTGTTCCGTATAAAAACGGACGCCCGTTCCGCTTCCTGTCTACGCCGCGCCCCGGGCTTCCGCCAGCCTTTTCAAGGGAGACGATCATGCAGTACCGCCCTCTCGGCCGCACCGGCATAAAGGTCAGCGCCTATTGTCTGGGCACGATGATGTTCGGGAAGCTCGCCAATGCCGACCACGATGTATGCATCCGCATGGTCCACAAGGCGCTCGATTTCGGCCTCAACTTCGTCGACACCGCCGACGCCTACAGCGGCGGCGAGTCGGAGATCATCGTCGGCAAGGCGCTGAAGGGGCGCCGGGACGATGTCGTGCTCGCCACCAAGGCGGCGCTGCCGATGGGCGACGATCCGAACCGGCGCGGCACCTCGCGCCGCTGGATCACGCGCGCGCTCGAAGGCTCGCTGCAGCGCCTGCAGACGGACCATATCGACCTCTACCAGATCCACCGGCTGTCGCCGGACACCGACATGGAGGAGACGCTGTCGGTGCTGACCGACCTGATGCGGGCGGGCAAGATCCGCGCGTTCGGCGCCTCGACCGTTCCCGCCTCCGACATCGTGGAGGCGCAGTGGATCGCCGAGCGGCGCGGGCTGGCGCGCTTCCGCACCGAACAGCCGCCCTATTCGATCCTCAACCGGTCGATCGAGCGCGAGGTGCTTCCCGTCTGCCAGCGCTTCGGCATGGGGGTGATGGCGTGGAGCCCGCTGGCGAAGGGCATGCTCACCGGCCGCTACCGGCGGGGCGCGCCGCAGCCCGACTCACTGCGCGCGCGGTTCTTCCCGAAGGCGATGTCCGACGCGGCGAGCCTGAACGCGGTCGAGGCCTTGATTCCGCTGGCGGAAAGCGCCGGCATCCCGCTGATGCACATGGCGCTCGCCTTCGTCGTGGCGCATCCCGCCCTCTCCGCCGCGATCATCGGCCCGCGCACCCTGGAGCAGCTCGACGGCCTCCTGGCCGGGGCCGACGTGGTGCTGTCCGACGACCTGATGGACCGGATCGACGAGATCGTGCCGCCGGGCACCGACGTCGCCCCGCTCGAAGGCGCCGCCTACGTGCCCCCCGCCATCGCCCACCCTGCGATGCGCCGCCGCCCGGCCACGGAGCGCGCGGTGGGGTGAAGGGGTGGGAAGGGGGATGTCTAGATCCGAAGGGACCTTTCGACTGACTTTAGAGCAACGTTCGCTCTGCGCACCATTGTGATCATGGATTGGCAACGGGGGCACCGAATAAATGTCCTGTAACCATGACCTATTTACAAGCACCTGCCTGCTTTGCCCCGTAGATTGCTTGATTTTTTGTATACCCATCCCCAGCACTGGAGGAGAGTTGATTGATCAGACCTCTACAAGAGAAGCCTGACATCTGGAGATATTGCTCTGCGGATCTCACCGCCTGAGCATTCCAATCGATATTCAGGCTATCTACCGCGATAGTAGCATCAGAAACATCATAACCATCGCCGGCATCTGACGACAGTTGACGAATAAGGCCCTCCCGAGAGAAACCGGACATAGAGATATATTGCTTGGCAGACCTAATTGCGTTACTCTATTGCGAATTTATCCTTTGCGCCCACGAAGCATCTACAGCGAGCATTAATAAAATAACTGACAGCCATCTAAATCTCATTGTAACGCCGCCCTATTAATGTGAAACTGAGTAATGGACTGGCGCAGCTACGATTGTCTATGTAAATTCAGTTTTCTTTGATATCCTGCCTGCTAAGCGCCCATAGCAGCATCGTGAGTAGAACGTTATCGTTATCCATGACGACTTTCAATCGCGGTCTTTTGGTCGAGGCCAACCCCGAGCACCTCACCAGCGATATAGTCGCAGTGTTGTTGCAAGGGTCCGCTTCGGGGTGGTTTTCTGGCTGTCCGCTTATGGCGGCGGCGTTCAGGTGGCCGCTGCGCTTCAACCGCTACGCGCCCTCAACTCAGTGGCTAAGACTGACGAGCTGCATTCCAGGAATCTGCCGTTCGTTTGCGCTCCGTAGCCCGCCGTGGGCATTTCTGATCGTTGCGCGGTGAGCGCCCAAGCTCTACGAATTCCGATAGACTGTCGCACTCCCGGATTCGGACAACGATGTTCAGCCTCATTATGCGTGGCAATGTTGATGAGTGGGATGCAGTCCCGCTCAAGACCTCCGCCACTCACCGTTTCCCTATCGCTCGCTTCTTGGAGTACACGAACGACGATATACGCGCGCAATTCACCCCAATCTCTCCGACTGTGCTAACTGCTCTCACCGGGATCCCGGCCGTGTTTATGAGCGAACTTCAGTCGCCGAGGGGCCAGATCCTTGACTATGTCAACATACGTGTTGGGTTCATACTGGACGTAACCTTTGATGAGCGTGACCTAGTCTACACGTTCCGATTTGAACGCAACTTCGGCAATCAGCCAATCTCCGATCGCAAGTTTTTCGAGCGTGCCTTTGGGATGGAGGGTTTCGAGTTACATCGTACACACTGGGCTATAAAGCCAACCAATATCGCCGATGCGCTTCGAACTTTAGGGCTCATCAGTCACGGCGAGGCAGTCTTGCCGCCCGGTCTGCCTACCATTCCGACTGTCCCGACCCAAGAAGAAACGGACAAGATCGTTATCGACGATCTTAAGGACTATATCGCGGAGGTGATGATGCTTCACGACGCGAGCGACGACGAGTTCTTCTATCGAGGCCATTCAGACAAGAACTACCTGCTAGAGCCAACGCTATTCCGAAAGGCCGCAAATGGCGCGTATAAGTACCGCCCGAACGAAGATGTCATGGTGCGCGAACTGTTGGCCGCTCAGCCATCTATTTTTGCGAGCGACGGGTACATGCTGGATAAGCTTGTCCGGATGCAGCACTTTGGGCTGCCGACGCGCCTCTTAGATCTCACGTCTAATCCCTTGGTCGGTCTCTACTTCTGCGTTTCCACTCCCAAGTTTGACGGTTTCGGTAACGAGATCGACGGCGAGGTTCTCGTCATAAGCACTGCGAAATCAAACGTGATGCCCTTCGATTCCGATAAGGTAAGCTGCATAGCCAATATCAGCCTACTAACCGATCAAGAGAAGAACCGAATGGACACTTCGCTTGAAAGGCTGGCGTTCAACGAGACGGCCGACTGCAAGAAACTTGTCCACTTTATTAAACGCGAGAAGCCCTACTTCGAGAACCGCATAGAGCCCGCAGACTTAGAGCGTATTCTATTCGTTCGCGCGCGCCTAGGTCACGAACGCATCGTTTCCCAATCCGGCGCCTTCCTGATGTTCGGGAAGGACTCGATTTTGCCCGAAACCGGGCAGAGCGGTCTAAAGATCAACAGATTTACCATTCGCAGTAAGCCAAAGCTGCTAAGGCAGTTAGAGTCCCTGAACATTAAGGCAAGCACTATTTACCCGGGGCTTGACCGTGCCGCACAGGACATCGCGAAGAAGTTTGAGATCGCCTAGCAGCCGCCAGGCCTAAGCGGTCCTTTCACGCAGTTCAAATGCTAGCAAGCCTTTGTTGTCCGAAGTTATTCTCATACTTCGCCGCGAGTTATGAAGCACATTACGGCGACGGCAATCACGTCAGTGTTTTCCGTTCGGCAACGCAGGTGTAGCGCAAACGTCGCCCAACCTAGTCGACACCCCGTAAACCTGATAGGCAGCAGACGGCCCCGATCATGCCGATCATCGGGTGCACTGGGAACGACGGCTTTCGGGAAACCGTCGGCGGTCTTCGAACGACCGATTTGGGCTCGGCTGTAGAACGGCAGCTATCTCCACAACGACAGGCGAAACCGGCAGGTCCACTCCCGGCCCCCCACGCAGCCTTGATGTGCGGGAGAGCGTGGAAGCGTCGTAGGATCAAGCCGGGCCGTTTCGAAACGGGCTTGATTGACAATTTTCGGAAATTTGCCCTCCTTGTCGTGTCTCGATCCTCAAGTCGGAAAGAGACGGCCATGCGCACATCCTTCTATGCGTCCCAAAGCCTCTATTCGGAGCCCGGGCCCTATCGCGACACGTTGATGCGCGGGGGCGCCGAACCCCGGCAGGTTGCCCGCTGGATCGGCTCGTTCATGCAGCACCCCCGCGGGGCCGAAACCGCGGAACGGGGATTCACGCCTGAACAGGCCGCCGATCTGGAGCTTCGTTCCGTCGCCGAGATCCTGTCCGTCGCCGTGGCGCGCGCCCTGCCCGATGGCGATGGCGCGCAGCCCAAGGTCGGCGGCGTCTGCCGGGATTTCGCCATCCTGGCGGCCGGTCTGTTTCGCGCGCGCGGCACCCCGGCCCGCCTGCGCGCCGGGTTCGCCGATTATATCGTGCCCGGCCATTGGGAGGATCACTGGCTTTGCGAATGGCACGACGGCGGGCGCTGGAGACGGTTCGATGTGGAGTTCACGGCGATCCGGGGCGTTGCCTTCGACACCCTGGATGTGCCGCGCGACCGGTTCATCACGGCCGGCGAGGCATGGTTCCGCATCCGGCGCGCGCCGGACAGCGCCGCGCGATTTGGCGTTTCGGGTCTCGACCTTCGTGGGGCGTGGTTCGTCGCGGGAAGCCTGATGCGGGATATGGCCGCCCTGCGCAAGCTCGAGCTGAAGCCCTGGGACTACTGGGGCCTGTCGCAGGACCTTTCCCGCGATTCAGCCGCGTGGCCGCCGCACGCGGAGACGACGCTGGACGAGCTCGCTTCGCGGCTCGGGGACGCCGATGTCGCCGGAGAGGACGAACCGGAATCGATCCGGGACTGGCCGTTGCCGCGTGAGGTCGTCGGCTTCCCCCACGGCGCGCCCATGGCCGTGGTGTTGCGCCACGCCTGACGCCCCGGCACGACCGGTCTTCATGGCGAGCGCCCGATGAGGGTGCGGGCGCCGACCGGGAGCCGGGCGGCGCGCGCGGCCGTGCCTCAGGCGGCCACCTTCAGCACGATCTTGCCGAAGCCGCCGCCGGCTTCCATTGCGCGATGGGCCTCGGCCGCCTGGGCGAGGGGCAGGACCTTGCCGACCAGCGGCTTCAGCCGGCCATCGGCGAACATCGGCAGCGCGCCGTCCGCGAAGCGACGCGCCATGGCGCGCTTCTCGACCGTCGTTCGCGATTTCATCACCGTGCCGATGAGGCGCAGGTGATTGTGCAGCAGAACGGAGAGCGGAATGGTGGCGCTGTCCTGCCCGCCCAGCAGGCCGACCTGAACGAGCCGCCCGCCGGGGGCGAGGCTGCGCAGATTGCGGGCGAGATAGTCGCCGCCGACGAAATCGACGATCACGTCGACGCCGCGCCCGCCCGTCGCCGCGCCCACGCACTGCTCGAAGTCCTCGGCGCGATAGTCGAACACCGCCTCGGCGCCGAGGCCGCGGACATCGGCGCGCCGCTCGGCATTCGCGGTGGCGAACACGCGCGCGCCCAGGGCGTGGGCGATTTCCACCGCAGCGGAACCCACCCCGCCCGCCGCCGCGTGGATGAGGATGGCCTCGCCTTTGCCGATGCCACCCAGATGAACGGCGGCTTCCCAGGCGGTGACGAAGGATTCCATCACCGCCGCGGCCGCGAGAAAATGCAGGTTCTCGGGAATGCGCACCGTCATGCCACGGTCGGCACGGGCATATTCGGCATAGGCGCCGCCGCCGACGATGGCCATCACCCTCTCGCCGGGGCGGAGGTCGTCGACATCGCTGCCGACGGCGACGACCTCGCCGGCGACTTCCAGCCCGAGCAGGTCGCTCTCGCCATAGCGCTGGTGGCCGTAATAGCCCTGACGCTGCAGCAGATCGGCGCGGTTGACGCCGGCGGCATGCACCTTGACCAGAACATCGCCGGGGCGGACCTGCGGCACCGGCACGTCCGTGAGGCGGAGCACGTCCGCCGCACCGAAATCGTCGAAGGTGATCGCCTTCATGCCTTTATGCCTTTGCAGACTTGGCAGCCTTGGCGGCCTCGGAGGCCCTGGCCGTCGCCCGGCGGGCGATGCTGGCGGCGAACAGCGGCGTCTCGCGGCGGTTGTGATCGCCGCCGGCTTCCTGCCGGGCCACCGCCGCCTGTTCGAAGGTCTGGCCGTGGGCGGCGAGGAAATCCAGGAACACGTCGGTCGGGTGCGAGGTGACGCGGTTGGTGTAGCGGGTGCGCCCGCCCTCGATGGCCTCGGCGATCAGCTCCCAGATCACGTTGACCTGCGTGCGCCCCACCGGTGTGAACACGTCGGAGATGGAGTTCATCCGGCAATAGCCGGCGGTGGCTTCCTCGGCGACATAGTGCTGGATGACGAGACCGGTCCCGATCATCTCGACATTGATGACCATGCGGCGGCCATCGTCGGTGGTGGAGACGCCGGAGCCGATATGGTCGGGCGGGCAGCAGCGCAGATATTCGGCTTCCGGCAGGCTGAACAGCCACTCGGCGATGTCGATCTTCTCGAAGGGAACGTCGATATCCGCCGTATAGGCGGACTGCGAGAGGATTTTGTCGGTGAGGATCTTCATGGCATGACCTTCTCGATGAACGGTTTCACAGGCCTCGGCGGCCGGTTTGGCGGTGGCGGTGCAGGGAGGCACCGGACCGGGGCGGCGATGTGCCATCCCGACCCCGGTTATGCGGGCGCGCCCGACACGACCTATTTCGAAATGCCATGGCCGGCGCCGCGCCTTGCGAGATGGAACGGCCGAACCGCCCTGCCCCGGCGATCGTGGTGGGGCGAGGCGGAACCGCCGCTAACGTGAACGGCGCGAATATGCGAGTGTCCGGCAGCGGCGATAAGCCGGAACCTGCTGCAAACGGCTTTGCCGGGAACGCAAAGATGAGACCCCATTTCGCCGAATTCCTCGGCACCTTTGTCGATGTCGTGCGGGCGGGGAGCTTTTCCGGCGCCGCGCGCCGGCGCGCGGTGACGCCCTCGGCGGTGGTGCGCCAGATCGATGCGCTGGAGGACGATCTGGGCGTCGCGCTTTTCATCCGCTCGACACGGGCGCTCACGCTCACCGATGCCGGCGAGCGCCTGCACGAGCGGGCGCAGCGCCACCTCGACGACCTCGCCGACACCCGCGCGGAAGTCGCCGCCTTCGGCGGCTCGGTCTGCGGCACGCTGCGGATCGCCTGCCTGCCCACCTTCGGCAAGCGCTATGTGCTGCCGGTCGTCGCGGCGCTGCAGGCCGAACATCCCGGCCTCAATGTCGAACTCGACCTGACGGAACGGCTGGCCGATCCGGTGGTCGAGCGGCTCGACGCCGTCATCCGCATGGGCGCGCTGACCGACAGCACGCTGATCGCCACCCGGCTGGCGCCCTTCACGCGGCTCGTGGTGGCGAGCCCGGCCTATCTGGCGCGCGCGGGCACGCCCGGCAGCGCGGCGGACCTGCGCGCGCACCGGCTGCTCGACAAGCTGCACGGCGCCGATCTGCTGGGCTGGCGCGAGGTGCTCGGCTGCCCGGCCGGCCATGCGGGGAACGGCACGGTGACCTTCCGCTCGGACGATTTCGAGGCCCTGCGCGCGGGCGCCGAGGCGGGACTGGGGATCGCGCTGCTGGCGAGCTGGGTCGTCGGGCCGGATGTCCGGGCGGGAAGGCTGGTGCGGCTCGGGCTCGGCGGCGAACCGTGGAACGACGGCGCGTCAGGCATCTCCCTCCTGCGCGCCCTGCCGCAGCCGAGCGCCAAGCTGAAAGCCTTCACCGAAGCCCTGCGCGCCGCGATCGGAAGCCCGCCGATCTGGGAGCCGTGATCGACGAACGCGGTTGGGGTGTGGGGGGGAGCGCCGTGGGGTGGCGGGGGTTGAGCTTTGCGGGCCGGAGCGGCCGTAGAGATCAGATCAGCGTTTTCCTGAAAGCAGACGTTACCTTTTGTTGCTCCGGAGGTCCTAGTTGCGCAGGCACCGCGGACATCGGCTCACTCTCTGAAAGCAGACCTTCGACAACTTGACAGCTTCAACGCATGCATCGGTCTGCCAATTTATTAGATGCTAATATCCGTTGAAGAGGTTAATGTTCGACGGGTTGCTAGCTCACAGCCCCTCATTGCGCGTGCTCACGTGGCCGCGGCGGCAACCTTCTAGGCGGTGGTCTTTGACGTCTTCGGGGGATTGGCCTCCCTAAAGGCCAAGGCTTTCGCTTTCACATCCTGAGCGAGTGAGCTGCCTTTTAGCTTGTCCCGGGTGATGTCGTCGATGTCGACGATCGACGCGCATAAGTCTCTAATGGCATTGATCGTGCCATCGTCGCCCTTGCCCATGAAGGCTTCGATCTCCTCGCATTTTTCCTTTATCTTGCGACTGCTCATGTTCGGCATGACGTTGCCACAGATGTAGTATTTGATGGCCATGATCATGTGCCACCGGAGCTTCGAGTAGCGCTGCTCGATCCGGTTATTGCTCATCAGAATCTTGAGCCGATAGAGAGTGTACGCCGCAGCGTGATAGACCTCTTCCTGATACGTAGGGTCGAAGACTTGGGCCCTCATCTCACTGGTCAGACGGTTCGGATACCTGCTAGCGATGTCGGGCTTGTCGAGGAACATTGCGGCGACGCACCGGGCGATCTCCTTAATGTCGAATACCCGGATCGCCTTCACGTTCTCCCGGTGTGAGAACTGGTTTTTGCGGCGCTCGAAATACAGGCGCAGGTCGTCTTCGGCGCCGCGGGCCTCGAAGTAGCGCTCGAGCGCCTTTACGGCGTCCAATGTCGCCAGGAACTGATTTTCCTCGACCTTGGCCTGTCGGTTCGTCGACCGGACGATGTCGTCGATTACGGCCGCGTCTGACGTCTCAATCAGCTTCAGCATGATCGTCGCGTCGGCGCCGATAGAATCGCGATTCTCGAACAGAACGTTTGAGGTCTGGCACCCATTCACGATCTGAAAGTCCCGGATCGATATTTCGAGGCTGCCGACGCGGACGTCAGGTGAGATCATCGTGATCCCGTTGTTCAGGATTCCGAATCTCTTCTGCTTTACCTGGTCTAGGAGCGTTTCCGCCATCTCCTGGTTGACGTCGCCGGCCGAGCCTAGGAAGTCGCGCACGTTCTCCTCGAAGATGCGCTGGCGAAGCCTCCCGTTGCCGTCAACTAGAATTTGATCGATAAACTCCTTCGCCCTCACCGTGACGGCGTAACCCTCGTCAATGCCTGGCGTCTTCGGAAAGGGAGCCATCCCCAGCACCTTGAGGGTGGCCTCTACCTGCCCCTCGGCTGCGGTCCAGAGCTCGACGATGCTGTCACGGTTGATCAATTCGACGTGCACGGAGCTGAAATACCCTGTTCCAGCAACCGACCTCTGGATCGCCGAGCTTGCGGCCAGAATCTCATCAGCGTCCGCCGCCCGGGCTGTCGTGGCGAAATAGATCTCGGCCTTCGGTTTACCGTCTCGTATTTTGCCAACGTGCGTAAGAACCGTGTTGAAGACCTCACGCGCGTTTTTCATAAACTCACTGTGGGGATAGGAGGCGGCTTCCGAAAGGAAGTCGTTGATGGCAGACTCAAACGTGTTAATTTCGCCCTTCGACCAGCTCTCCGAGGTCTTTGCCTGGGTGAACACGACGGTCACGTCTGCGTCGCGTTTGCGATCTCTAAGCGCCTCCTCAACCTCCTCGACCGAGGAAACGTAGGAGTCGTCGACGAAGATCATCACCCCATCGATACCGGGGTCGTCCCCTTCATAAACGAGGTCGCGAGGCTCGATATTTTCCGCACAATGGGTGCGGAAGATCGCGTAATTTAGGAACGCCTCGAACTGCTTGGACTGGTTGTCGCTGACAGCGTGTTTGACCTGAAAGTCATCGAGATGAGCTCTAACGACGCGATGCATGGGGTGGCCCGGCGAAATCCATTCGATACAGTGTCCGGACTTTATTATCGGTAATTATAGACAACTTGCAAGTTGCTCTAATCGCCTTCGCACGGCCTCTGGTGTCGCCGGCCGACATCGGCGCCGAGGAGAGCCGACCGGCTTTCTCTCCGAGCCGCCCGCGCCGTCGACGTGCGGTAGAGGAACTCCATGCGTCCTACGTTGAACTCGCGAAGTTCTACGTTGTCGACCTGCGACAACCCGAACGCGGCGTCGCGGGCGGAAAGATTGGTGCATTCACGAGCACGACGACTCGACCCTCCTTTAGAAAAATGGGAGCTTCAACGCGCTCGTACCTACGGATGTGTGGAAGGAGCATGGGGCACCATTCGCAGATGGCAAAGGCGGGTTGACCAACGTTTGCGGCGCGACCGCCTTTTCAGGATGTGGCGTCGGTCAACCACCACGTCCGCTTCGACTGGCCTTACGCTAGCGCGGCAAGCTAATTACAAAGTTCCATATCTTCTCATCGAGAAAGTCTTCCGGCCCACCATCGTCGGATTTCAATTTGATCAGCTCAATAAGATCCTGATTGGACAGCAACAAAATAAGCTTGCCCGATTCGCGCATGGCGCCTTGGGCTGCTCGAATACAACCATCGTCTGGCCCTAAACGCGATATGAGAAAGCAAACCGTTCGCAGAGCACCTGCGAACAGGTATCGCTCGGTGGAATATACCTGATCGGCCGTGATCTTCTCATCGTAATTTTTACATTCAAAGAGTACTGCCTTTGTACGAAAGTCGGCGCGCAAGTTGTCCCAAAATTGATTACCTGATCTTATGCGGCATATGAAATCGTATCGATTAGCTCCATCGGATGTGTGTGCTTGTCTTTTGAAGCCATAAAGCGTTGGGTCGAATACGTAGGTGAAAACTCGCTGGCAAAGATCTTCGTATTGGCTCGGCGTCCGGGTAGATTTTTCTCTGATGTGGTCTTCGAGTTCTCTTATGAGATCTCCGCCAAGGTCAGTATCTGCTTTTGCCGGTCGGCGTGAGCCGAGAGAGGTGAGATCCTCAAATTGCTTGCGGAGATTTGCAAAAGGAGCTGCTTTACTAAGCAGCATGTCAATATCCCACACGCTTACATGAAACTGACTCTCCGACCATTCCTTTGCGGCCGGAGACAGAGGGGCGACAACTGCGATTACGGCTTCTTTCCCGTCTCCAATCGAGATGACGCTCTGAAGCCGTGCTGCGTCCGCCCGAAGCTTATTCAATATGTTACGGCTAAGGCTGGTCGAGACCACTTCGACAAGGACCGATCTTTCATCTTTGGTGGCCACTATATCGATACGGGCACCCGATATAGCTTCTTCACGCTGGACCCTATAGCCGAGCTGCTGAAATAGCTCCGCTACGAGCTCTTCCGCCCTGAAGGCACGCATTGTTGCTTGCTGTCCGGGGGATGGAGGGACGGGTGAAGCACTTCGGTCGCGTGGCAAGGTCGTTTCCTCATTGAAGGGAAGGAGAGTGACATTTTCTGACCACATGACCAAGCAGGGACTGAATTTTCAGGCGCTCACCGGGCGATGGATGCCCGGAGGAGGTTCGTCTTTCCCATCGGCAAATCGAACGTGCTGCCCGGACGGCGTGGATGATAGCGCAACCGCTGCCGACAACTACCGAACCTGACCGCTTTTGGGCTCGGTTGTCGGACATCCATGGCCGACGCGGGTCGGGTCCAGAAGGCAGCTACACTGCATTCGCTACCGGATAGCTGACGGCCCGCCCCCCAACCCCTCCCGTCCCGATAGTCGCGCCCTTCCGCTTGTGCGGATCGGAACTGGCGGACCGGGCAAGGAGCCCTGCGTTGGGCGCCTCCAAGAGAGATGCCCGCGCACCCGTTCCTCAAGCCGCCACCATACGCCGGTTCATGTCGTCATCGGGGAATGGGCGGGGGTGATCGCGCGGGGCAATGGGCATAGACTTCGGAGGGTCGGCGGCCCTGTCGGAGTGCGTTGCGGTTGGGGCCGGCATTGATGGGATCACATAGCATGAACTGGCATCGGCTGGAGTGGGAGTTCGGGGCGCTTGCCGTCGGCGACGTTGGTGCGATGATCCGGTGGGTCTCGTTCCGTCTGCCGTCCGGAAAGCGGTTCGAGCCGTTCGCCCGGGCGCCGTGGATCGGCAGTGACGGGCTCGACGGACTGGCGCCCCATCTGCGGGATCTTGGGGCCGAATTCGCCTGCCTGCCGTTCGGCGTCGGGGGGCCGCTCGACGCCATCGCGCCGGAGTGGGCGGGGCTGCCCATCGAGGACAGCAATGCCGTTCCCCACGGCCCGGCGGCGAACGCGGTGTGGACGCTTGAGGAGAAGACCGAACGGGCTCTGCGCTTTGCCCTGCCCTACCCCGCCGACCACCCGGTGCGCGGTATAGAGCGAACGATCGCAATCGATCCCGAACGGCCGGCCATCCACCTGTCCTTGCGGATCGAAGCCCGCCGGCCGGCGAGAGTTTCCGTGGGCCTGCACCCGATCTTGACGCTGGCGGCGCCGGTGGACAGTCTCGAACTGTCGGCGGACTTCGCGTTCGGCCTCACCTACCCGGCCGCCGTGCCCGGCGAGGCCATGATCGCGGCCATCGGCCAAAACTTCGACCGGCTCGATGCGGTGCCCGCGGCGGGTGGGGGCAGCGTCGATCTCAGCCGCCTGCCCAAGGCGCGGCCCATCGAGGATGTCGTGCAGCTTTGCGGCGCGCGGGGGCCGGTCGCGGTGATTTTCGCGCACGAGGCGGCGCGGCTCGTGCTCGACTGGGACCGGACGCTGCTGCCCTCCTGCCAGATCTGGATCAGCGACCGGGCGCTTCAATCCGCCCCCTGGGGAGGCACCTATCGGGGCCTCGGCATCGAGCCGATCGCCTCGGCGTTCGACTTCGCCGAGACGCTGTCCGGGATGTCCAATCCGATCTCGGAGAAGGGGATCGCGACCACGCTGGCGATCGAACCCGGCCGCGATGTCGAGATCCGCTATTCGATCGCGGCCGAAGAGATCGGCTGAGCCCTCCCGATCGGCTGACCCCTCCAGATCGTCTGGGCCCGACGATCGTCCGGCCCCGCACGATCCCGCGGCCCCTCACGGCTCGAACAGCGGCGCGGGATCCGGGGTGTAGCGCGCGACCTTGTCGCGATCGAGGGCGATGCCGAGGCCGGGGGCGTCGGGGATCGCGAGGCGGCCGGAATCGTCGAGCCGGAACGGCTCGGCAAGGAGCCCGTCCACATAGGCACTGCCGCCGATGAATTCGACGAGATCGACATTCGGCAGCGCGGCGGCCAGCTGAAGGTCGGCGGCGACGCCGAGCGCCGTGTTCCAGCCGTGGCCGACATAGCGGACGCCGAAATCCTGCGCGAGCCAGGCGATGCGCCGCTGCTCGCTGAGGCCGCCGACCTTGGTGGCGTCGGGCTGGACGATGTCGAAGGCGCCGCCGGTGAGGAACGGAATGAAGGACTGCCGCCGGGTCAGCACCTCGCCGCCGGCGATCGGCACCGCGCTCGCCCGCCGCAGCGTCCTGAAGTCCTCCAGCGCGTCCGGCACCAGCGCCTCCTCGAACCAGCCGACATCATAATCCTTCAGCATCTCCGCGGTGCGGATCGCCCATTTCAGGCCGTTCGGCCAGAACGCATCGCTCGCGCCGGCATCGACGAACAGGCGGCAATCCGCGCCGATGCCCTCGCGCGCGGCCCGCACGATCGCCTCGTCGAGCCGGGCGTCGTCGCGCCGGCCGAACGGGCCCCAGCCGATCTTGAAGGCGCGGAAGCCCTGATCGTGATAGCGCGCCACGACGTCCTTCATGACGTCCGGCTCTTCCATCAGAAGCGAGCAATAGGGCATCGCGGTCGTGGCATGGGTGCCGCCGAGAAGCCGGCCGACGGGCTGGCCCGTGACCTTGCCGAGGATATCCCACAGCGCGATGTCGATGCCGCTGATGGTGTGGGTCAGCGTGCCGCCGCGGCCCATCCAGAACGTGTTCTGGTGCAGCTTCTCGGTCAGGCGTTCGGGCTCCAGCGCCGTCTCGCCGCGCCACAGCGGCTCCAGCACCGCGAGCGCGGCGGCGACCAGCCGGCCGTCGGTGAACACCGAGCCGTAGCCGGTGACGCCCGCCTCCGTGTGCACCGCGACCAGCGCGTGGACGGAATCCTCCGGGGCGATCTCGTTGGTCCACCCCCCCTTGGGGCTCTCGCCGAGAAGGGGAACGGAGCGGATCGAGCGGATCTTGAAAGACGACGACATGAAACCCCTCAGAAGGTGGCGGAGACGCCGCCATCGACCAGCACGATCTGGCCGGTCACATAGCGGGCGTCATCGGAGCAGAGGAAGAAGGCGGGGCCGGCGATATCGGCGGGCGTGCCGGCGCGGCGCAGCGGAATGCGCCCATATCGGATGTAGATGTCCTTGAACCAGTCCGTCTCGTGCTCATGGCCCGAGCCGTCCGGCAGCAGGGCCATGCGGGTGTCGATGAAGCCGGGCGACAGCGCGTTCACGACAATCCCCTCGTCGGCGAGATCGCACGCGAGCGAGCGGGTGAAATTGACGATGGCGCCCTTGGCGGTGGAATAGGCGAGTGCGTCGCGCGCGCCCCGCATCCCCTGGATCGAGGCGATGTTGAGGATGCGCCTGCCCTCTCCACCCTTCCGGAGCAGCGGAAGCAGCGCCAGCGTCACGCGGATGGCACCGTCCTGGTTGATGTCGACGACGCGACGGTAGGTCTCGAACGTCAGCTCGGCGAACCCGACCGCATCGAGGATCGCGGCGTTGTTGACGAGGATTTCGCAGCGGCCGTAGCGCGCCGCCACCGCCTCGGCCAGCGCGGCGATCGAGGCGGCGTCGGCGATATCGACGCGGACGGCGAGCGCGGTCGGGCCGAGCGCCGCGGCGACGGTTTCCGCCTCCGCAGCATCGATGTCGGCGACGACGACATGGGCGCCCTCCGCGGCGAAGCGCTCGGCGATGCCGCGCCCGATGCCGCGCGCCCCTCCGGTCACGACGGCGACGCGATCCCGCAGGCGCTGCGCGCCGGTCTCTGGGTTCGGGCGCTCCGCACTCATGTTTCCTCCATCTGACCGAGCGATTTGAGGCGGCCGACGACGACGAGCGCCAGCGCGATCGAGGCGACGAGCACCAGCGTCACCAGGGCGTTGATCTCCGGGGTGAAGCCGACCCGCATCATGCCCCACAGACGCAGCGGCAGCGTCGTCGCGTCGCCGGCGAGAAAGACGGTGATCAGCGTCTCGTCGAACGACAGCGTCAGGGCGAGCACCGCGCCGGTCGCCACCGCGGAGCGGAGCTGCGGCCAGAGCACGTGGCGGAAGGTCTGCCAGCGCGTCGCGCCGAGATCGGCGGACGCCTCGACCAGCGTTCGCGGCAGGGCGCGCAGCCGCGTCAGCACGAGCCGATAGAGCACGGCGAGGACGAGCGCGGTGTGGCCGATCACGATCGTCGCGGCGCCGCGCGAGATGCCGAGCTGATCGAGAAAGACGAGGAGCGCGAGACCGGTGATGATGGGCGGCATCAGGAACGGCAGATAGACCACGACCTCGACGAACCGCCGCGCGATCGCGCCCTCCCATTCCACATAGAAGGCGAGCACGAGCGCGAGCACGGTGGCGAGCGCGACCGAGATGATGCCGACGGCGAGCGTGAGTTCGACCGCGCCGATGACCGACGCGTTGCCGGCGAGCCGCCCGTACCAGGCGAACGTGGCTTCGTTCCAGTGGATGCCGGCGCGGTCGATCGGCACGATCGAGAACAGCGCGGAGATGCCGACCGGGGCGTAGAGGACGAGGAAGGCGGCGAACGCGACGAGCCCGAGGCCGATCTCGACGAGGCGTTCCAGGCGGGATTTGCGCATGGCCTCAAACCCTCTGCCGGCCGGCGGCCCAGCCACCGACGAGGATGGCGAGGAGCGCGATGAGGAACAGGACGACGCCGAGCGCCGAGCCGAACGGCCAGTTGTAGGCGAGCCCGAACTGCGACCAGATCACCCTGCCGAAGGTGAAGCCGGAGGGGCCGCCCACCATCTGCGGCGTGATGAAGTCTCCGAGCGCGAGCACGAAGGCGAACAGGGCGCCGGCGAGCGTGCCCGGCAGCGAAAGCGGCAGCACGACGTGGCGGAAGGTGGTTCCCGCCCCGGCGCCGAGATCGGCCGAGGCCTGGATGAGGTTCCCCGGGATGCGTTCGAGCGAGAGAAAGATCGGCAGGATGACGAACGGCAGGAAGATCACCGCCATGGTGATCAGGATAGCGGGGCGGTTGTAGAGGAAGACGAGGCTCGGCGCCTGCAGAATGCCGCTGGCGACGAGCGACCGGTTCAGGAGGCCGTCGAGCCCGAGGATGGACCGCATCGTGTAGATCTTCACGATGTAGCTCATGAAGAGCGGCATGACGAACAGAAGAAGCAGCGCGTAGCGCAGCCGGCCGCGCCGCTTCCAGATGAAATAGGCGACGGGATAGCCGACGACGAGGCCGATCGCCGTCACCTCCAGGCAAAGTTGCAGCGTGTAGAGGAAGGTCAGCCAGTAGGCCGGGCTGGAGAAGAAGGCCTCGTAATTCGCGAACGACCAGTCGCGGACGATTTTCTGACTTTCCACATGCCAGAACGACATCGCGAAGAAGCCGGAGATCGGCACCACGACGATGAGGATCGGCACCGCCATGACGGCGGCGAACGCAACCGCCCGCATGACGGGGCGTCGGCCGTGACTCAGGCCCCGCGCGGTCACGGCGCCGTCTCCACGATCGCGATGTCGTCCGGAGCGACGGACACCGTGACGGCCGCGCCGGGCTCAAGACCCCTCGGATCGCGCGCGCTCGTCAGCTTCGCGACGAGGCGCTCGTCCGGTGCCGCCAGCGGCCGCAGCCGAACGTGGCTGATCGCGCCGCCGAAGGCCACTTCGTCGACCACGCAGGTAATTTCGACGGCGCCGGGTCGCGCATCGAGGGTGACGAGCTCCGGACGGATCGCGAGCAGAACGGGCCGCGGCGTCGCGTCCCGCCCCGGGGGGAGCGGCAGATCGATGAACGGTGCCTCGATCCGGCCTCCCGCAACGACCTTCGCTGCGATGCGATTGTTGTCGCCGAAGAAGCCGGCGACGAACGGAGTGCGCGGCGCGTAGTAGATCTCCTTCGGCGAGCCGATCTGCTCGATGCCGCCGGTGTTCATGACGACGATGCGGTCGGACATCGCGATCGCCTCCTCCTGATCGTGCGTGACGAACAGGAAGGTGGTGCCGATGCGCCGCTGAAGGTCCTTGAGGAAGCCCTGCATCTGCCGCCGAAGCTCGGCATCGAGCGCCGACAGGGGCTCGTCGAGCAGGATGAGCTTCGGCTCGCACACGATCGCGCGGGCGAGCGCCACGCGCTGGCGCTGGCCGCCGGAAAGCTGGGCGGGATAACGGTCCGGCAGATGGCCGAGGCCGACCATCTCCAGGGCCTCGCCGACAATGCGCCGGATCTCCGGCTTCGCACGGCCGCGGATCATCAGGCCGTAGCCGACATTGTCGGCCGCCGACATGTGCGGAAACAGCGCGTAATCCTGGAAGACCGTGTTGAAGGGGCGCTTGTTGGTCGCAACGGTGGTGAGGTCGCGGCCGTCGAGCAGGATGCGGCCGCCGCTCGGCTGCGTGAATCCCCCGATCAGCCGCAGGATCGTGGTCTTGCCGGAGCCGGAGGGACCGAGCAGGGTGAGGAATTCGCCGTGGGCCACGTTCAAGGTCACCGGCCTCAGCACCTCGACGGAGCCGTAGGCCTTGGTGACGCCCTCAAGTGCGAGCCCCATCACTCAGGCCACCGTGTAGCGCTCGAGGACGTCGTAATCGAGTTCGACGCCGAGGCCCGGCTTCACCGGCAGCGGGATCGTGCCGTTCTCGAGCACCAGCTCCTCGTGGGCGAGTTCGCGGCGCAGCCGCTCGATGCAGAGCTGCGGCGGCAGATACTCGACGAAGGCGCAGTGGTCGGTGACGAACGCGAGGTGGGCGGTCGCCGAAATCGAGATGCCCGTCTTCCAGCAGTGCGGCACGATGGTGAGGCCGCGCTCGGCCGCCATGTCACACACGATCTTCGCCTCGCCGAGGCCACCGACGCGGCCGACGTCCGGCTGGGCGACGTGGACCTTGCCGATGTCCATCAGCTCCTTGAACTCGTGACGGGTGGCGAGCCACTCGCCGCAGGCGATCTTCATCGGCGCCTCCGCCGCGAGCTTGGCCATCTCCTCCACGTTGTCCGACCAGATCGGCGTCTCCAGGAAGAAGATGTCGAATTCCGCCCAGTCCTTCACGACGGAAAGGCAGGTCGCGGCGTCCTCCCAGAGATATTGCACGTCGATCATGAGCGTTATGTCGGGGCCGATCGCCTTGCGAACCGCGGCCACCACCTCGGTGTGGCGGTCGTAGTTCTCCCGCATGCCGGAATGGGCATAGGGGCCGTTCATCGTGACCTCGCTCTTCATCGCCTTGAAGCCGAGCGCCTTGGCGTCGAGTGCGGACTGGACGAGCGCATCGCGATAGTCCTCGAAGGCGTGGCCGGCCGGCTGCAGCGAGGCGTAGGGGGTGATGCGGTCGCGGGTGGCGCCGCCGAGCAGGGCATGGACCGGCTTGCCGAGCGCCTTGCCGCAAAGGTCCCACAACGCCATGTCGATCGCACTCAGCGCATGGATCACGACGCCGCGGCGTCCGTTCATCGCGGTGCCGAGATAGATCTTCCGCCACAGCTCGCCGATCTCGAACGGATCGGCGCCGATCAGCATCTCCTTGACCGCGAGGCCCATGGTGTGGGTGCCCGGCGCCTCGATGACCGCCTTGGCCATCCACGGGTTCACATCGCACTCGCCGATCCCGGTGATGCCCGCATCGGTCTCGATGAGGACGACGAGATTGTCCTGGGCCGAGGAGGTGAAGCTCGGATCGTAGTCCGGCGCCAGAAGCACGTGGCAGATGACGTTGGTGATGACGAGCTTCGGCGGCGCGCCGTCGAGCACCGGGGACACGGTTCGCATGGGAAACGCACTCTGATGAGAGGTTGGCGGATGGCGCCGTCGGGTACCGCAAGGACACGGCAGATTTGGGCGCCGCAGCTATGGGCGCGGCAGATAGGGGCGCGGCAGAGCGGATGCCGCGCCGGAAACAGACGTATCGGTCAGGGCGCGGCCTTGACCTCGTTCCACAGCGCGACGCGCTTCTCGAAGCTTTCGGGGGTTTCGAGGAAGGTCAGCTTGTCGGCGTAGGTGAAGCCGTTGCGGACATTGGCCGCCTCGTCCGTCGTGTTGCCGTAGCTCTTCTTGTCGGAGAGATAGGCGCCGACCTTCGGGGACAGGCAGGCATCGAGCCAGGCAAAGGCGAGATCGGGATCGCGGGCACCGGCGGAGACGGTCCAGCAATCGAGCCAGCCGATCGCGCCTTCCTTCGGGATGGTGAAGGCGGCGTCGACGCCCTTGGCCTTGAGGCCCGCGACCTGCGGCTCGCCCATCGAGAACATCGCCTTGATGTTCGACTGAGCGAAGATGTTCACGCCGTCGTCGAAGCCTGCATAATAGGTGAGGAGCAGCTTCTTCTGGGCGACGAGCTTGTCCTTCACGGCCGCGAACTGGGCATCGTCGAGATTGAACGGCGTCTTGAAGCCGAGCACCATGGCGGCAAGCGTGATGTTGTTGTTGGCGTCGTCGAGCGCGATGAGGCGCTGGGCGTTCGCCGGGTCCCACATCACCTCCCAGCTATCGGGCGTGGCCGGGAAATCCTTCTTGTCGTAGATGAGCGGCAGCGAGCCCCAGGCGAAGGGGATGCCGTACTGGTCGCTGCCGCGGCGGATCGACGGCACATCGCGGAAGGCGGGGGAGAGGTTCGCCGCGTTCGGTATCCGGGCCATATCGAGCGGCCGGATCAGACCGCCGTCAATATAGCGCTTGAAGCTCGACGTATCGAAGGCGACGACGTCGAAGTCCGCCCCCTTCGATCCCTGCATCTTGGCGAACATCTCGTCGACCGATCCCGTATAGACGATCGACAGCTTGACGCCGTGCTTCTCTTCGAACGGCTTGACCCATTCGGGTTCAGCGTAGCCCTCCCAGGTCAGCACCCTCAATTCACCCGCGGCGCGGGCGGAGCGCAGGACGAACGGCGACGCGAGGGCCGCAAGGCCCGTCACCAGCGCGCCGCGGCGCGTCAGGGACGACAGGGATCGAACGGCACCGCACGTCTCGCCTGGGGCCTGCGGCCCGGAGGTCGGCTCGGACATCTGTCATACTCCCGCTTCTCATTGAGGGTCTGGAAGAGGCAGCGCGTGGGGAAAGGTGCGCAATCCCGCGACGTGGGTGTCGATCTCCGCATCGAGTTTCTCGCGGGAGCCGGACAGCAGCACGTCGACATAAATCCGGTGCTCCTGCGTCACGCGCTCGAAGTCCGTGTCCCGGTAGGTCTCGATCGAGAACATGATCAGGACGTGCCGGGAAATCGCGTTCCACAGGGTGGTCAACAGCGGGCTGCCCGCGATCTCGAACATCGCGGTGTGAAAGGCGATATCGGCCCGATTGAGCCGCAGCCAGCCGTCCTGGGGCCGTTGCGCGGCGGCATCGATCGCCGCCACGCAGGCCTCAAGCCGATGCAGCGGCGTGCGATCGGCCGCCAGCTTGTCGGCGACGATCCGCGCGCAAAGCCGCTCGATCGCGACCCGGGCATTGTGCAGCTGGGTCGCCCAGGCGGCATCGAACGTGGCCACCTGCATACCCCGCCGGGGTGCCGGCACGAGGATGCCCTGACTGGCCAGAATGCGGATCGCCTCCCGCACCGGAACGCGGCTCACCTTCAGAGCGTCGGCCAGCTCCGTCTCGATCAGGCGCTGGCCGGACACGAGACGCCGGGCGGCGATCGCGTCGACGATCCGATCGGCGACCTGATCCGCGAGGGTGACGATCGCATCAAGCGGCGCGAGCGGTTCCTCGGACGGCGGCGGCGCGGACGGGATCGCGTTCAGAGGCGAGGTCGTCATAGGTCCCCTGCAGCTGGAACTCAAAATTGATATTCAGAACTCTGTATACAGAATTCTCATATCACCCACGCGTGACGGCTGTCGAGTCCCTGATGCGGATTTTTGCGGGGTGAGCGGCTGTTCGGGCGCGTGGCCGCAACCCAGGCCATCTCGGCGCCGGTGCAGCAGCGGAACGGCCCGCCGCGCGCCCGAACGCGTTATGGAAAGCGGGCTGGAGGACCCGGCTTGGGAAAGACGGCAGCGGCCGTCCCCTCTCCGGCGAGACGCCTCAAAAGTCCCGATTGTTCTGAAGAGAGCAAGCGGGTACGGGCGGCATCCGCGCCGCGTTCGCGGTCGCAGTCGCGGCCGTCACGGCCGGCAGGGCTGGGCTAGAGGATTATGGCGGCCCGTCACGGCGGCCAGTCTGGCCGGAGCGGCGTTCGCGCTCGTTGTTGCCCTGCTGCGGGCCGGCCAATGCAGGCGGGAACGGCAGCCGGGGACTGCGACACACCGTCGGGGCGCAAGGCGGCCCCGGGATCCCGGCGGCCGGACTCGATCCGGCCGCGGAGATGACCTCATGCGGCAGTTCGTCTTCATTCGGCAGCCCGGCGGGGCCGCGCTGCCGTCACATTCACAGGCTTACCAGTGCGATCCTTGCCGGCGCGATCTTTGCCGGCGCGATCCTCCCCGGCACCACCCTTGCCGGCGCAGTCCCGTCAGGCCAGCGTGGGCGAGGTCTTCCAGTCCCGCAGCTTGTACACCGTGCCGGGCCGCGGACGGGGCGCATCGCCGCCTTCCCGCATCCGTCGCTTGAAGGAATGGATCGGCGTCGCCAGATCGTCGATGCGGAACTCCACCACCGACGGCCCGTCGTGGGCGAAGGCGGCATCGAGCGCGGGCCCGATCTCGTCCGGCTTCTCCACATAGAACCCCTTGAGGCCGAGGCCGGCCGCGGCCTCGGCGAAATTCGGATGGCAGCTCTGGCTCTCCAGCAGGGCCGACTGCACGTTCTTGAAGAAGATTTCCTGCCAGAGCTGGATCCAGCCGAGGCGGCCGTTGTTCAGCACGATGTTGACCACGCGCTGGTTGCGCTGGGCCTGGGTGGCGAGTTCGCCGATGGTGTAGGAGAAGCCGCCGTCGCCGGCGACCGTGACGATGCGGGCATCCGGACGGGTCTCGGCGGCGCCGATCGCCGCCGGCGTCGAATAGCCGAGCCCACCCTGGCCGCGGGCATAGAGGAACTGCCGTCCGGCCTTGCGGGCGGGCAGGAAGTTCGCGATCCATCCGGCCGAGAAGCTGGCGTCGGACACGACGATGTCGTCTTCGCCAAGCCGCTCCGCGAGCGCGGCCATGACCCGCGGCGGATCGAGCGGGATGCGCTCGCTGGCGATCTCCACCCGCTTCTGTTCCTCGCCGGCTTCCTTCACCTCGGCAATTCGGGCGAGCCATTCGGGATGGCTCTGCGGGGCGAGTTTACCGTCGATCAGGCGGAGCGCCTCGCGGACGTCGCCGAACAGCGACACGGTCGGGCGGAAGGTGCGGCCATGTTCGTTCGGATCGGAATCGATCGTGATCGTCGCCTGCTCCGGCAGCGGCAGCGTCCAGTTCATCGCGGTGTTCTGGCTGGCCTTGGAGCCGCACCAGATGACGAGATCGGCTTCCTTGATGAGCTCGATCGCCGCCCACGAGCCGAGCGGGTTCAGTGTGCCCGCCGCATAGGGCAGGGTTTCCGGCACCGATCCGCGTCCG
Organism: Pseudoxanthobacter soli DSM 19599; assembly: GCF_900148505.1. Lineage (NCBI taxonomy): Bacteria > Pseudomonadati > Pseudomonadota > Alphaproteobacteria > Hyphomicrobiales > Segnochrobactraceae > Pseudoxanthobacter > Pseudoxanthobacter soli. The sequence goes on from NZ_FRXO01000006.1 coordinate 311,928, forward strand.
GTCAGGCTGGTGACGACGAGGCCCTGGAGCTTGTCGGCGACGCGGCCGACTTCGGCGGTGGCATCCGCACCGTGAACGCCGCCGCCGCAGACGAGAGCCGGCCGCCGGGCGCGGCCGATGAGCGCGACCGCCTCGTCGATCGCGTCGCCGGTGGGGGCGGAGCGCACGAACGGGGCGCGGATCGCCCGGTCGTCCACCGCGATCCTGACGCGGCTTTCATCCCATTCCGCATCGAACACGTCGTGGGGAATGATCAGCGCGACCGGACCCGGACGGGGGGACGTGGCGACGCGGAAGGCGGTGCGGATCATTTCCGGCAGCGCCGTGACCGACGGCACCAGCCAGGAATCCTTGGTGATGGTCTTGAAGAACGAAAGCTGGTCGAAGCCCTGGCTGGCGATGCCCTTTTCCTTCAGCGTCAGCCAGTCGAGCGGCAGTTCGCCGACGATGCCGATCATCGGCACGGAGGCGTTGAGCGCCTCGATGAAGCCGGCCGGCAACAGGTTCGCGCCAGGGCCGACGGTCACGTCGCAGACGCCGGGCTTGCCGGTCAGTCGCGCATAGGCGTCCGCGGCGTAGGCGGCGTTGCGCTCGTCGCGCATCAGGACGTGGCGGATACGGTCGGTTCGCCGCGAGATGCCGTCATGCAGGGCGGTGGTTTGGCCGCCGGGCATTCCGAAGACGAGTTCGACGCCGTATTGCGCCAGCATTTCGGCGACCAGATCTCCGATATGAGCCATTTCTACACACTCCGATAAAGCAAAAGCAGGGGCATGCCCCGTCCGGGCCGGACGGAACGCGAGAGGGGACTTCAGGAAAATCTTGCCGTCCGGCAGCGTATTCGGTCGCGCGCCCATGCTTTCGGGCGGTTCGGGCGCGCGCGCTTTCTGGACGAAGATCAGGTCGGCATCGGATTGCCCCGCGCTTTGGCGTGCATCAGCGGGGCGAGCGCCGCATGGGTTGCGCGGTAATCCTCGAACACGGGCGCGTAGCGCGCGCCGGCCTCGGCATCGGGCTCGATGACGAAATCTTCCGAGACCATGGCCGAGGCGGCCTCCGGCAGGTCGCGGAACGCCCCCGCCCCGACCGCGGCGACGATCGCCGAGCCGAACGCGGTCGCCTCGCTGACCTTCGGAACGGAGATCGGCAGGCCGCTGACGTCGGCATGCATCTGCAGCAGGAACCGGCTTCGCACGGAGCCGCCGCACGCCGTGAGCGAGGTGACGGGAACGTCGTTCGCCGCCAGCGTGCGCAGGATATTCTCCGTGCCGTAGGCGACGGATTCGATCAGGGCGCGCAGCATGTGGTCCGGGGAGTGCTTCAGCGTGAGGCCCCAGATCGCGCCCTGGAGATCGTAGTCGGTGTAGGGATTGCGGTTGCCCTGCCAGAAATCGAGCGCCACGAGGCCGTCGGCTCCGATCGGGATGTCGGCGGCACGGCGCATCATCGCGGCATAGGGGTCCTCGCCCTCAGACAGGGCGATGCCGAAATGATCGTGCCACCACTTGATGATCGAGCCCGATGACACCTGCCCGCCCTCAAGGACGTAGAGACCGGACACGACGCAATCGGGATGCGGCCCGAACAGGCCCGGGACCTCGTCCGCCCTGTCCGTCATGCACAGCACCAGATGGGATGATCCGGTGATGAAGGCCGTGCGGCCGGGCTCGCAGACGTCGAGGCCGACCATGGCGACATAGGCGTCGGTGCCGCCGCAGACGACCAGCGTGTTCCGGCCGAGACCCATGGCGTCGGCCACCAGCGGCGCGATCGGCCCGATGGGGGCGCCGAGCGACAGCACATCGGCCGGGAAGCGGTCCGTGATGCCCGCAAGCCCGATCCGCGCGAAGAACTCCGTCGGCCAGCCGCCCTGAAGCCCGCCGTGGAACCAGCGGTTGGTCGCCTGGTTGAGGCCGAGCGTCAGGCGCCCCGACAGGCGGAAGGAGATGTAGTCGGCCATCTCGACGAACCAGCGCGCGCGGTCGAAGATTTCGGGCTCGTTCTCCTTCAGCCAGAGAATGCGCGGGATCATCCATTCGGAGCTGACGCCGGCCCGGCATCGCGACAAGGCCGGATCGCCGCAGGCCGTCATGCGCCGGGCCTGGGCGGAAGCGCGGCTGTCCATCCACAGGATCGCCGGACCGATCGGCGCGCCGGCCTCGTCGAGCGCGACGAGGGTGCTCGAGGTGCCGTCCGCCGAGATCGCCAGAATGTCCTCCGGCGCGGCCCCGGCCAGCGACACGGCCTCACGAACCGCTTCGCAAGCGGCGCGCCACCAGTCGGTGGGCTTCTGTTCCGCCCAGCCCGGCCGCGGGAACGAGGTCGGATAGGGCCGCGTCGCCATTCCGCGCACGGTGCCCGCGAGGTCGGAGACGATGGCGCGCGCGCCGCCGGTGCCGCAGTCGAGGCCGATCACGAGAGGTGTGCGGGCCGTCATGTGCCGCTCCCCCGCTTGAGGCCTTCCGGCGCGTGGCCCATGCGGACCGCCATGACGACGCCGGCAAACAGCAGCGCCCCCTTGATGATCTCGCGCTGATAGTCCGGCCATCCGAGCAGGGCGCCGCCGCTGACGAGCACCGCCAGCAGCAGCACCGCCGTCGCCGTGCCGATCACGTTCGGCCGCCCGATGCGGATCATCATGCCGCCCAGGAACACGGCCGTCAGGCCGTCGATGAAATAGGAGGCGCCGATCATCGGCTGGCCGGAGGAGAGACTGGCCGCGAGCAGAACGCCCGCGACCGAGGCACAGACGCCGCTCATCACGTAGACCAGCACCAGGAGGCGGCTTGCGGACACGCCCACGTCGATGAGCGCTTCCTCGTTCTGCTCGGCCGCGTAGATGTAGTGGCCGAAGGTCAGCCGCTCCTGCAGCCACCAGGCCGCGACATAGAGCACGGCCGCGACGATCGCGATCAGCGGGATGGGCCCGACGCTCGCGGACAGGAACGCGCCGAGGACGCCGGGGTCGTCGATGCGGATGGAGGTGCCGGCGCCGATCGCCGCCGCGGCGGAGGCGCAGATGCCGCCGGTCGCGATGGTGGTGATCAGCGGCGACAGGCGCATGCGGCCGACGAGCAGGCCGTTCGCCAGCCCGACGATGGCGCCGACGGCGATGCCGCAGACCGCGGCGACAGCCCAGCCGGAGCCCTTGGACAGCAGCCCCGCGGCCGTCATGTTGGCGAGCGCGGCGACCTGCATGAAGCTGACGTCGATCTTGCCGGCGGCGATGACCCAGGTCAGCGCGAGCACCATGATCGCCATGAGGCTGGCGCTGCGCAGGATGGTGACGATGTTGCCGGCTTCCAGCATCTGCGGCCGCACGATCGTGAAGGCGGCGAGGCAGGCCACCAGCGCGAACAGAAGCCACCAGCGGCCGACGATCCTGACGCCGGACACGGGCGCCTCGGGGCGGGCGGTTGTGGTGATATCGCTCATGACCGCACCGTGCCGATCTTCCGGCCTGCGCCGGCTTCGCGCGAACCCGCCCCGCCGATGCCGAGAAAGCCGGCGAACATCGCGAACCGGCCGCGGAGCCTCTCGTCGAACAGGATGACGCCCGCGAGCAGGATCGTGCTGACCACGCCGTCGCTGTAATAGTAGGGCACGCCCAGAAGCGAGAACCCGTCGAGCAGGATGGTGATGAGGGCGGTGCCGGCGAGCGTCGCCGGGATCGAGGCTCCGCCGAGCAGCGCGGCGCCGAGGAACACGCTGGCATAGGCCGGCATCAGGAAATTGGCGCCCTCGTTCGTGTCCGCCGTGCCGGATTCCGCCAGGATCAGCACGACCGCCAGCACCGACGTCGCCGCGCACACCGCGAACGCGCTCATGGTGTAGAGCCGCACCGGGATGCCGGAGAAATGGGCGGAAACCGGATTTTCGCCCGTGGCGTAGAACGACGATCCGAAGCGGGACCGGTGCATCACGACGTAGGCGAGCACATAGACCGCGAGCAGGAAATAGACCGAGGCGTTGAGGCCGAGGAAGCGGATGTCGTTGAGGTCGATCAGGCCGGAGGTCATGAAATTCTGGAAGATCGTGCGCCCCCCGGTGTAGAGGAACGCCGCTCCGCCGACGACCGAGCCCGTGGCGATGGTGGTGACGATGTCGGGCAGCCGCGCATAGCTGACGGCGATGCCGTTGACGAGGCCGACCGCGATGCCCACGGCGAGCCCGCCGGCGATGGCGACCCACAGGCTGTATCCGCCGGCGATCATGAAGCCGATGGTCATGGCCGCGAACGAGGCGATGCCGGGGAACGACAGGTCGTATTTGCGCACGACCACCACGAAGGTCAGCCCCAGCGCCGCCAGGCCGTTCGCAGCCATGTGGCGGGTGACCGCCGTCAGGTTGCGCGCCGACAGATAGCGCGGCTCGATGGCGGAGAAGATGGCGATCACCAGCGCGGCCAGCACGAAGAAGGCGATGGCGCGGTAGAGCGCCGGTGGAAGTTCCTTTCGAACGCTTCGCTCCCTCATCGTCATTGCAGGCTCCCCATGATCCCGGCGGCGAGAAGCCGGCTTCGGGACGTCTCGGTTGAAGGCTGGCCCACCTGCCGGCCCTTGTAGAGTGCGAACACACGGTCCGAGAGGCCGTGGACCTCGTCGCAGTCCGTGGACATCACGATCACCGCGGAGGTGCGGGCGAGTTCGCGCATCAGCGCATAGAGGCGGGACCGCGCGCCGATATCGACGCCCACCGTGGGTTCGACGAAGATGTAGACGTCGGCCTCGGTGAACAGGCCCTTGGCGACGACGATCTTCTGCTGGTTGCCGCCGCTGAAGCCGCTGACGGCTCGGTCGAGGATCGGAGGCTGCAACGCGACCTTTGCGGCGAGTTCGGCGCTTGCGCGCCGGTTGCGCCCGTGCCGCAGCAGCCCGGCGAGGCCGGACGCCTTGCCGAGATTGGCCAGCGTCATATTGAAGATCGACGGCTGGCCGAGGGTCAGGCCTTCCACGCGCCGGTCGCCGGGCACGAGGAAGATGCCCTTGGCGAGCGCCTCCCGCGGCGACCGGGGCCGCACCTCCAGCCCGTTGACGCGAATGGTGCCGGAGACGTGGCCGGCGGCGCCGAACAGCGCCTTCGACAGTTCGTCGAGGCCGGAGCCGACGAGGCCGAACACGCCGAGGATTTCGCCGCGCCGGACCTCGAACCGGACATTTTCCAGAACGCCCGGGATGTGCAATCCCTCCACCGCGAACACGGTGTCCTCACTGAGGCCTGGCTCCCGCTTCGGCGGATAGATGTTGTCCAGGGTCTCGCCGAGCATCAGTTCCGCGAGCGAAATGCCCTGGGTGCGGGCGTGCTCGGCCGTCATCGTGACGATGCGGCGGCCGCCCCGGAACACGGTGAGGCGGTCGGCGATTTCCATCACCTCTTCCAGGCGGTGGGTGATGTAGACGATCGAGATGCCCGAGGCGCGCAAGGTCGTCATCAGGCTGAACAGCACGCCCTTCTCGACTTCGGTCAGCGTGGACGTCGGTTCGTCGAGGATGAGGACCCGGATATTGTCCCGCGACAGCGCCTGCAGCACGGCGACGATCTCCCGCTCGACCATCGACATCGTGGCGACCCGGCGGGAAAGATCGATGTTCACGGGAAAGCGCGCGAGCAGGGCGTCGCCGCGCTGCTTCATGGCCTGCCGGTCGATGCGGCTGAAGAAGCCGCGCCGCGCGCCTTCGAGCCCAAGGAAGATATTCTCATAGCCCGTCAGGTCCGCCACGAGTTCGGGGTGCTGCTGCACCGCCGCCACGCCCTCGGCGAGGGCATCGCGCGGGGAACGGAACTCCACGGCGCGGCCGTCGATGTCGATCGTGCCCTCGTCCTTGGTGTAGACGCCGGACAGGATCTTGATGAAGGTCGACTTGCCGGCGCCGTTGACGCCGAGCAGGGCGTGGATTTCGCCGCGCTCCAGCGTGAAATCCACATCGTCCAGCGCCTGCACCGCGCCGAAGCGCTTGGCGAGCCGCGATATGGTCAGGATCGGTTGGGCCACCGCGTGACCTCCCTCACAGATGTTCCGGCTGGTCAGCCCGGGCAAGAATGTCGGAACGGCGAGGCCGGGCGGCGGGCGGCAATGCGCCCCGCCGCCCGGCCGGCGCGGATCAGACGGCGCGGACCCAGCCGAGTTCGCCAGCGCGGCCGGGAACGTCGTAGTCGTCCGGCAGCCCGGCCTTGAGCATCTCCTGGGTGACGGCATAGGCGGGGGTGATGACCGTGCGCGGGGTCTTGCGGCCAGCGAGATGCTCGTGGGCGTAGAACACGTCGAGATAGGCCATCTCGTAGAACGACTGCGCCATGGTGAGCTTCAGCTGCGAGCCGGCGGCGATGTAGTTGAACGCCTGCGAGCCGCCGTCGATGCCGGTGATGATCAGGTTCGGACGGTCCGCGGCACGGGCCGCGAGCGTGCCTTCCACCGCCGCGCCGTCCCAGGCGCACCAAACGGCGGCAAGGTCGTCGTGGGCGGTCAGGATATTGTCGACCGCCTGGCGCGGCGTGACGTTGCCCGCCAGCGCGAACGCCCAGCTCGTCACGATCTTGATGTCCGGATAGCGCTTCAGCGCCCATTCCATGCCGAGGGTACGCTGGTCCCAGCTTTCGTTCTGCGGCAGCAGCACGCGGGCGATCGGCCCCTTGCCGTTGAGCTTCCGGGCGATGTAGTCGCCGGTGTAGAAGCCCATGCCGAAATTGTTCGACATGGCGGTGGTGTTGACCGCGACGCCGGGAACCATGCTGTCGGCGGCGAACACCGGGATGCCGGCATTCAGCGCCCGCTGCACGGCCGGCGCGATGGCGACGGCATCCGCGGGCGTGATGAACAGGGCATCCGGCTTGGTGGCGACGAGGGAATCGATCTGGTCCGACTGCTTCTTGGCGTCGAAGCCGGCATCGGTGGTGGTGAGCGTGCCGCCCAGCTCCTTCACCGCCGCGTTGAAGCCGTCCTGAAGGTGGCGGCCGGAATCGTAGGTCGTCCAGCCGAGGGCGGCGGCGAACTTGTAATCGGCCGCGAAGCTCGGACGGACGCCGAGATATTGCGCGGCCAGCAGCGCCGTGCCGGCCGTCAGCAGGCCGCGCCGGGAAATCTGGAAACGGCCCCCGCCTTGGCCGTCGTTGCCGGTGGACATCGAGTCGCCATCGAGGTCGGCAGCCCCTTGAAACTCGGTGGTGTCGTTCATCGTCTCTTCCTCCCTGATTATTGTTGCTTCGCCTTGCTGCGCCGTTTGGGGCCGCAGTGGCGTTGTCTTCCGGATTTCGAGCGTGAGACCGGTCGCGAACGAGCCGGATCGGTGAACCGCGTCTGACTGGGGCGTCCGGCCCTTTCGGCACCGAACCGTGCGGTCAGACGCGGGTGCGCAGGGCGGCGGAAGCTGCCCGGACGGGCGCGTAAAGGGCGCGCCATTGTTCGAATGCCGCACCGCTGCTCTCAGTCAGCGCCGGGTCGGGCTCGATGGACCGCGCGATCGGCGGGCGTTTCAGCACGTCCGAGGGCGGGGTGTTGGTCGCGGCGATGAGCCCGAGGCGGGCTGCGCCGAAGGCCGCGCCAAGCTCGCTCGCCGACGGAATGTCGATGCCGACGCCGAGCGCGTTCGCGACCATCGACATCCACAGCGGCGAGCGCGACCCGCCGCCGATGCCGAGCAGCCGGTCGAAACGGGCGCCGTTGTCGCGAAATCCGTTCGCCGCCTCGTTGAGCGCGAACGCGACGCCCTGGAGCACCGCGAACGTCAGCGCCCTCTCGTCGGTGCCGTGCTCGAGGCCGACGAAGGCGCCGCGGATGTCGGCGTCGTCCTGCGGGCTCCAGCAGCCGTCGAGAAAGGGAAGAAACAGCAGGCCGGTCGCCGGCCTCGGCGCTTCGCCGAGGTCGCGGACGAGCTCGGCCGCCGGCCGCTTCAGCACCGACGCCAGCCAGTTGAGGCAGGATGTCGCCGACAGGATCACCGACATCTGATGCCAGACGCCGGGAACGGCATGGCAGAGCGTCTCGATCGCATGGTCGAGACTGGGCCGCGCCTCGCTGGTGGCGACGAACAGGACACCGGAGGTGCCGAGGGAAACCGTGCCGTCTCCCGGTTCGACGATGCCGCTGCCGCAGGCGCCGCAGGCATTGTCGCCGCCGCCGCCGGCCACCACCGGCCGGTTGACCATGCCCCAGCGGTCGGCGAGGCCCGGCAGCAGCGTGCCGGCCGGTTCCGTGCCCTCGACGAGGCGCGGCATGTGGGAGACGTCGAGGCCGGTCGACGCCAGCAGGCGGTCGGACCATGCGCGCGCGGCGACGTCCATCCACAGCGTGCCGGAGGCATCCGCCATGTCGGAGACCTTTTCGCCCGTCAGGCGCAGGCGGACATAATCCTTCGGCAGCAGCACCGTCCGGATGCGGGCGAAATTGTCCGGCTCGTGCTCCCGCATCCAGATCAGCTTCGGCGCGGTGACGCCGGGCGTGGCGCGCCGTCCGGCGATGCGGCGCAGATCCGGCTCGCGCTGTTCCATCAGCCGGCATTCCGCCGTCGACCGGGTGTCGTTCCAGAGGATCGCGGGGCGGATGGGCCGGTCGGCGGCGTCCAGCATCGTCGCGCCATACATCTGGCCGGATAGGCCGATGCCGCGCACGGCGGAAAGCTCCCGCGGATGGCTGGCGGTGAGGCGGTCCAGCGCCTCGCAGACGGCATCCCACCAGATGTGGGGATGCTGTTCCGACCAGCCGCGATGGGGCCGCTCGACCGCCAGCGGCCGGGACGACGCTTCCGCGACGATGCGTTGGTCGCCATCCATGAGGATGGCCTTCACCCCGGACGTGCCGAGGTCGATCCCCAGATACATGTCTTCACCCGTTCTTATGCGGTGTGTATCGACCCGGGATATTCGGCCCTGGGTTTCTCTCCCTTGACGGGCGCTTCGTCGGCGACCCGTTCGTTGGCGGCCTTGTGGCCGTCGTTGTGCGGCTTCCGCCGGTCTTCCGTTCGCGGGGCGGGCCGCGAACGCGTTCATGCCGTCCGGCCTTGCGGGCCGGGTCTCAGGCGACCTGCGACAGGCCGGTCAGATAGCGGTCGATTTCCTGCGCCTGGGTCTCGCGCAGCCGCAGGCCGAGCTTGCTGCGCCGCCAGAGAATATCTTCGCTGGTGAGCGCCCATTCGTTTCGTCGCATGTGGTCGATTTCGGCCTCGGTGAGGCCGGCGCCGAAAGATTGTCCGAGATCCGCCGTCTTGCGGGCATGGCCGAGAATGGCCGGGGCCTCGGTGCCGTAATAGCGCACGAAGCGGGTGGCTTCGCCGGGCGGCAGGAACGGATAGGCCTCGGCGAGCGCGCGCACGAGGGCGGGGAAATCCTGTTTCGGAAAGTCGCCGCCCGGCAGGCTGGCGCGGCCGGTCCAGCCGCGCATGGAGGCCACCTTCGCGCGGTGCGACGGATCGAGCAGCGGTTCGATCTTGTCGAGGGCGGATTCCGCCAGGCGGCGGTAGGTCGTGATCTTGCCGCCGAAGATCGACAGCATCGGCGCGCCGTCGGACTGGTCGAGTTCGAGCACATAGTCGCGGGTTGCCGCCTGCGCGGCGCTTGCGCCGTCGTCGTAGAGCGGACGGACGCCGGAATAGGTCCACACCACGTCGGCGGGCGCGATCGGCCGGCTGAAATAGGCGCTGGCGGCGCGGCACAGATAGTGGATTTCGTCCTCGCTCGCCCGGACGCGGTCGAGATCGCCGGAATAATCGCGGTCGGTCGTGCCGATGAGGGTGAAATCGCCCTCGTAGGGGATCGTGAAGACGATCCGGCCGTCGCCGTTCTGGAAGATGAAGCAGCGGTCGTGGTCATAGAGCTTCGGGACCACGATGTGCGAGCCCTGCACCATGCGGGTTCTGCCGCCGGTCCGCCGCCCGGCGAGCGTGCGCACGACGTCGCCGGCCCACGGCCCGGCCGCGTTGACCACGATCGGCGCCCGGATATCGCGGCGCGCGCCGTTGGCGCCTTCCACCGTGAGCGTCCATCCGCCCGGCCCCGTCCTGGCGGCGACGCAGGCGGTGCGGGACCGGATCTCGGCGCCGAGACGCCGGGCATCGCGCGCGTTCAGGATGACGAGGCGATTGTCCTCGACCCAGCAGTCGGAATATTCGAAGCCGACCCGGAGCCCGGGCTTCAGGCCCTGTCCGATCGGGCTGCGGGCGAAGTCGACCGAACTCGTGCCCGGCAGCGCCTTGCGGCCGCCGAGATGGTCGTAGATCAGGAGGCCGAGCCGGAGCATCCAGCGCGGTCGCATCTCCTTCACATGAGGCAGCACGAAGCGCAGCGGCCTGACGATATGGGGGGCTATGCCCCACAGCACCTCGCGCTCCTTCAACGCCTCCCGCACCAGGCGGAACTCGTAGTGCTCGAGATAGCGCAGGCCGCCGTGCAGCAGCTTGGTCGATGCGGAGGACGTCGCGCCGCCGAGATCGCCGCGATCGCACAGGAACACCTTGAGGCCGCGGCCTGCGGCATCGCGGGCGATGCCGCAGCCGTTGATGCCGCCACCGATGATGGCGAGATCGTAGGTGTCGGAGGTCTGCGTCGCAGCACGCTCAGCCATGGCTGGCCTCCCGCGAGGGCGCGGTGCGGGCGGCGAGGATGAGATCGGCGACCTCCACGAAGCCTTCACCGCCCCTGCCGTTCGTGACATAGCGCGGCAGATGGCTCGTCTCGTCCTTGAAATCGAGCACGTTGGCGACGCCGAACGATTTCGGAAAGAAGCTGAACATCGGGCCGTCGTTCGGGCTGTCGCCCACGAAGGCGATGCGATCCTTGTCCGCGTCGAGGTCCAGACCGAGCACGTCCCTGGAGAAAAGCCGGCTCATCGACAGCTTGTCGTAATTGCCGAACCAGCCGTTGACGTGGATCGACGACAGCTTGGCGACCGCCCCTTCCGAGGCGAACATCGCGAGCACCCGGTCGACGGCTTCCTTGGGCAGGGGCGGAACGTCCTCGCACACATCGATCGCGAGGTCCGCCTCGCGATAGAGCTGGTCCGAGGCGATGCCGGTTCCGGGGACCTCGCGCAGGATGCGCTCCCGCAGGACGGAAAGCCGCGCCCGGTTCTGGCGGCGCTCGTCGTCGGTCGCGAAGAAGCGCTGGATCATGCGCTTCCGGTCCCGCTGATAGGAGAAGTAGAACGCGCCGTTTTCTCCGACGATGCCGGCGACGGGCCAGAACCGGGCGATCATATCGCACCAGCCGGCAGGCCGGCCGGTGATCGGCACCACCGCCAGCCCTGCGGCGTCGAGCCGTTCGAGGGCCTCGTAGGCCGCGGCCGGCAGCCGGCCTTCGCAGGTCAGCGTGTCGTCGATATCGGTGAACACCACCTCGACCCCGGCCAGGGACGCGGCATCGAGCTCGGTGATGGGGCGAAGGTTCATCGTCCTTCCTCCGCAATGAAATCGTCGAGGATGCCCATGCCGGCCGCGAGATCGAGGAAGGAGTAGCGGTCGCGCATCTCCGGCGAGTGGCGCAGCGCGTCGCGATAGAGGCCGATGTCGATGCCGAGTTCGGAGGCCGTCGCCGCGCCCCCGGCGGCCCGGAGATGGTCGGCGAGCACGGCGGACGGGATCGACATCGCCTGAAGCCGCGGGCGCAGGTCCGGCCACAGGTCCGCAAGGCGCGCGTTGAAGCGCTCGCATGCGGCCTCGTCCATCGTCTTGGCGCGGCACACGGCAATGCAGGCCTCGACCGCGGCGGCGGGGTAGCGCCGGCGCAGATCGGCTTCGTCGAACTGAACGGGACGTATCCTGGGTGCGCTCGCCTCCGACAGGATCGCCTCCTGAAGGCGGGCCATCGTCACCGACGTCACGCCGACCTGCTGGCCATGGACCGTGCCCGGATGGCGGTCGCCGGCGAAGCTGTCGATCCAGTGCGAAATCTGGTGTTCGCCCATCGAGCCCGGATGGCTCATCTTGGCGACGCTGATGCCGAACCCGGTGAGCGTCAGCAGGCGCTGCAGATAGCCGACGGCGAGGCGGTCGCCCCGCGCAAGATCCGCCGAGCGGGCGAGCAGTTCGCGCTCGTCCTCGTCCTGCAGCGCATAGGGCGCCGTGAGATAGGCGGTGCCGAACATGCGGTGGGAAAAGTACCAGTCCACCTGGGCCGTCGAGCGGCACAGGCTGTCGCCCAGGCCGGCGGCGATGAGATAGGACGGCGCCGCGGCGTTGACGGCGAGGTCGATGAACACGCCCCGCGCGGCGTGAGCCGGCTGGGTGGTCTTAAGGCCGGAGGCGAGCGTGATGGAGGCGGTCGTCGAGGTGTAGCCGTTCATCGACGGCGCGGTGCCGAACACGCTGTAGGGGCGCCCGTCCTGTGCCGTCGCATATTTGCAGAGATCGTTGATGGTGCCGGAGCCGACCGCGATGAGGGCGTCGGCGCCGCGGGTCCTGTCCTTGAGCCGCTCGACTTCGCCTTCATCGGCATGGGGATGGTCGAGAACGACCTCGATCGCAGAGGCGCCGAGGGCAGCGGCGATCGCCGCACCCTGGGCGTCGCGGGTGTCATGGTCGCTGACGACGGCATAGCTCGCCGCCGGCATGACGCTGCCGACGAGATCGGCATAGGCGCCCCCGAGATCGTCGGCGATCACAACGCGTTCGAACGGAACTCCGGCAGGCTGGCCGGTATCGGGGTCGATCCACCGGCCCGCGGTGACGTCATCGATCAGCGACGTCCAGGATGCGGACGAGGGTGCCCGCCCGCCTTCGCGCGCCGTAACGGGGCGATTCATGCCGTTTCTCCCTCCCAGGGAAGCTCGTCTTGTTTTGTGGCATTCTTCAATCAGTCATGAATTTTGTCAATGTCGTTTTTCGCGACGTTATGGCATTTGCCAAATGGATGTTCGCGGCCCTGAAATCCGATAGAAGGGATGACGGAATCGGGGCCTACCGGAGCGCGTGTTCGCGAGATCGACCGTCCTGCGGGGGGCGGTCGCAGCAACGGCGGGCAAGGCGGGCGGCAGGCGATGCGGAAGACAGCTGGAGCGCGTTCCGATCTGATGGAAACATCAGATCGACAAGAAATCGCTCCAGACTCAACAGCTTGAGCATATCCTTGTCGTTCAGATCGATCCGATCTGAACGGGATATGCTCTAGGGGGCAGGCCATGACGGAAGCGGAAGCGGCGTCCCGCCGGGGGCGGCGGCAGAGTGGGGTGCCCGGGGCATTTGGCCTCGACCCGGTGCTCTGGGCGGCATGGCTCTATTACGAGGAAGGGCTGAAGCAGGACGAAATCGCCGAGAAACTGGGCGTGTCGCGGGCCTCGGTCTTCAACCTCTTGCAGCGGGCGCGGGAGGAAGGGGTCGTCAACATCAAGATCGATCCGGCCCGCATGGAGCGGGTCAGTCTGGCGCGCGAGATCGAGAGCGCGACCGGCATCGACGAGTGCTTCATCATCCCCGACGAAGGCGCCGCGGAACCGCTTTACGACCGCATCGGCCGGTTCGGGGCCCGGCTCCTGGAGCAGCGGCTGAGCGACGCGGATGTGCTGGGCGTCGCCTGGGGGCGCACGGTGATGTCGCTTTCGAAGGCGCTGGCGCCGATGTCGCTGCCCGGCGCCTCGATCGCGCAGGTCACGGGATCCTCGATCGCGACCTACGACTTCTCGCCGGAACTATGCACCTCGAACATCGCGGTCCGGGTCGGCGCGCGGTGCATCAACCTGCATGCTCCGGGCATCGTTTCCAGCGCGAAGATGAAGCAGCTGCTGATGGGAGAGCCCATCATCGAGCAGCACTTCAGGCTGCTGCGCACCTGCACCAGAACGCTGTTCGGCGTCACCCATGTGGGCAGCGAGACGCTCCTCAAGGACTCCGGCTTCATGTCCGAGCAGATCCTGGCGGACTATCAGAGCCGCGGCGCGATCGGGTTCGTGTCGGGCTACTTCTTCGACAGGGAGGGAAAGCCGGTGCTGACGGAGATCGACGCCCGCCATATCGTCATGCCGCTGGAGGACTTTCTCCAGGTGCCGGAGCGCATCTGCATCGGCGGCGGCATGGAGAAGGTCGCGGCGATCTCCGGCATGCTCCGAGGGCGTTATGCCAGCATTCTCGTGACGGACGCCGGCACGGCGCGCGCGGTGCTCAAGACGTACTGAAGCGCGCCGGCGCGCCGGACGTCGGTTTCCCGCCGCCCGGCTTGCGAAGGCCACCGCTCGTTCTTCGCTGCGCAGACGGCCTGAGTTGAACCGCGACGGTCAGTTTTCCGGCGTGAAGCGCAGGATGCCGGCCAAGCGAGGTTGCTTGCCGGTGTCGTTCGGATGGTTGACGCCGTCCATGACGGGCACTTCGGAGAAATCGAACGGGCTTATTCCGTCGAGGCAAGCGACGTTTACGGCGTGCAGGTTCCGGTCGGACCGCCGCTGGTGGTGCGTATAGATCCCGCAGCGGGAACAGAAGAAGTGATCCACCGACCCGGAATGAAAGCGATAGCTCGTCAGCAGCTCCTCGCCCTGAAGGATTTTGACCCCGCCAATGTCGGCCGTCACGACGACCGCACCGCGCATGCGGCAGTAGGAGCAGTTGCAGCGCCGGACCGCGTTGAAGCCGTCGCTGAGCGACACTTCGAAGCGCACCGCACCACAATGGCATTGGCCGGTTCTGACGTCTGCAGCGCTGGTCATCCTGTCGCGTCTCCCATTCCCGTCGTGCGCGAGTCTCCGGAACGAGGCTCGAAACGCCTGCCATCAATCTACCACCGCGATCGGCGGTCGTGCGCGGCGCGAGCCGCGCGGAGAAGGCCGGAAGCGTTCAGGTCCGCTCACCGCCGGGCGAGCGCCGAGATTCTGGCGACGAGTTCCGACTGCCGGTTGACGCCGAGTTTCTGGAACGCGCGCTTCAGCACGACACGCGCCGTGCCCTCGGTGATGCCGAGCGCGGCCGCGGCCTCCCTGACCGCATGGCCGGCGGCCAGCAGGGCGGAAAGGCGGGCTTCGCCGAAGGTGAGCCCGAACACATCGCGCACCACCGACGGCTCGACGACCCGTTCCTGCTCCAGATGCTGGGCCACCACCAGGACATGCCGGTCCGGCTTGACGATGCCGAGATGGGCCGCCGCCGCGCCGAGCAGCGGCAGCACCCACAGCACGAGGCGCTTGCCGGTGCCGGCCGCGGTGACGGTGATCGGCCGCGGTGCGCCACCCGCCTCGCCGGCTTCGGAATGGGCGCGGTCGAGCGCGGCCGAAAAGGCCGCGTCCTCGTCGGAGAGCGCGGGACGCAGCGCCCCGTCGCCGGCCGCGAAATAGTCGCCGATCAGCCCGCGCGCCGAACCGTTCACCAGGAGAGGACGCCGCGCGCCGTCGAGAATGAACGCCGGCCGGTCGAGCGCATCGAACGCACCGGCGACGGTCCGGTGCGCGGCACCGGTCTGAGCCAGCCGGCCGGATATGCGCAGCGACTGCTCGAAATGACGCGCGACCAGAAGCAGGCGATCCGCCTCCGCCCGCTCGTAAGGCCCGGCATCCCGGCCGCGCTGGACCAGCAATCCGGCCGGCGACCCCAAATCGGACTCGATGATGGCGACCATCTGCCAGTAGAGGCCGAACCTCGGCAGAAAGTCCGCATAGAACGGATCGGCCGCGATCTCGGCGTCGGTAAGGATGTCGCGGTCGCTGTAGACGTCGCCCGAACGGAAGCCGAACGTGGCGCGCGGCGCCAGCCACGGATTGCGCGTCGACCAGTCCTCGGCGTCGTAGGCGACGACCGCGCTGTCGAGGGCGGCCGAATGGGCGGCGACGGTCCAGCGCGCCGGCTGCCGCACATAGAGCAGCGCCCCCTTCGAGCCGAACAGCGCGGCGATGTCGTTCAGCGCGGCGGGCCAGTCGCCGGGCGTCAGGCTGGCCTCGTAGATGCGGTAGAGCGTGTCGTTGAAGGCGGGCACTCGCAGTTCCATCGGCTGGGCGTCGTCACAGGGCGCACGCGACGTGAGGGGCGAAAATCATCCGGCCGCAAATCATCCGGTCGCCATAAGCACCCGGGGCGCGGGTCGGTTCAAGCCGACAGGACTATTGGAGCCGACAAGACGCTTCGAAGCGATAAAACAATCGTGAAGTCTGCGGCGAACGATGTTTACACCGACCCATGATGGCCAGGCACGCACCCGGAGGCAAGATCGACCGGGCAATTTCCCCGCGTAATGTCGTGTCTCGGGGCAGATTCCACCGGACCGCAGGCTCCCGCGTATTTGTATCCCATACGGGATATTGAGCGAAAAGACGCTGCGTGGCATCGCTTTCACCCGGAACTCGTCTTGGGAAAATCGCGTGCATTCTATCCTGGAAACCCGACAGTTCGCGCCCGTTTTTGCGGGGTTGGGTCGAAATAGAGAGGCATGGCCGTGTCACACCTTTGCGGCCGGATCCGTTGCTGCGGTGGAGGTCGCTTCCCTCGATGCCTTTCCGGGGCGGAACCCACCGCTCCTATACCCATGTATAAATGACGACGGAGGTCACGGAACGTATATCTCGTTTATATCTTTGTAATACTCGGAATTTTTGCCGATATATTCCGAATTTTATCTTGATATTGCAAAGTCCGAAACCAATGTCCGTATGGCGACGGTGCGAAACCGTGCGCCGTCCCGAGATCCTCCTGAAGGCGGAGACCCAAGACCATGAGCGAACTGATCCAGCCGATCGTCGGCACCAGGGGCGCCGATATCGTCGGTCCGCGCAATCCCGCGGTGGAAGCGCAGAACCCCGACATCCTGATCCCGCCGCTGACGGACAATGGCGGCATTCCGAACCTCAAGTTCCCGTTCGCCATGGCCCATAACCGGCTGGAAGACGGCGGCTGGGCGCGGGAGGTCACCCGGCGCGAGATGGGCACCCTTCAGGAGCTCGCCATCGTCAACATGCGCCTGCCGCCCGGCGTGGTGCGCGAGATGCACTGGCACAAGGAAGCCGAGTGGGCCTATGTGCTGAAGGGCCGCGTGCGCTTCTACCTGATCGACGACCAGCGCCAGACCCTGATCGAGGACCTCGAGCCCGGCGATCTCTGGCTGGCTCCGGCAGGGTTCCCGCACGCGATCCAGGGCCTCGAGGAAGGCACCGAGTTCGTGCTGGTGTTCAATGACGGCAACTTCTCGGAAAACCAGACGCTGCTGGTGACCGAACTGTTCGCCCACACCCCGCGCGAGGTGCTGGCGAAGAATTTCGGCGTGCCGGCCGAGGCCTTCGACGGCATCCCGGCTTCGGAGAAGTACATCTTCCGCCAGCCGGTGCCGCCGCCGCTGGAGCAGGTGCGGGCCGAACTCGGCGCCGTGACCTTCACCGACAAATATGTCTTCCGCGCCTCCAGAATCGCTCCCACCCCCTATCCGGGTGGCGCGACGACGGTGGTAGACTCGCGCAATTTCGAGGTGACCAACCTCGCCGCGCTGTTCATCGACCTGGAGCCGGGCGGGATGCGCGAGATCCACTGGCATCCCGACGCCGATGAAATCCAGTACTACATCAGCGGCAAGGCCCGCATGACCGTGTTCGATGCGGTCAGCAACGCGCGAACCTTCGATTTCGTGGCCGGCGATGTCGGCTACGTGCCGAAGACCCTCGCCCACTACATCGAGAATACCGGCGACGAGCCCGTGCGCGTGCTCAACGTGTTCCACACCGGCGTCTACAAGGACGTCTCGCTGAACAACTGGCTCGCGCTGACGCCCCGCCACCTGGTCGAGGGCCACCTCGATGTCGGCGATCCCCTGATGTCCGCCTTCCGTCCCACCCGGCAGCCCGTCGTCAAGGGCTGACGGTTCGCCGGGACGACGCCCCCATCCGGGGAGAGGCACATGCCCCCTGTGCCTTCGCCGGATGAGGGGCGAGATCACCACGCGGCACGACGCACCCTGCGAGCCTGACCGGCCGGGGTGCGAACGATCCCTCGCGCCTTCGAAGCCCGCGCACGCGGGTCCACCGACCGCTCAACGGGAAAACCCCCATGGCCACGACTGTTCTCACGGCGAACGACAACAGCAATGCCGATCCGCTGGTGGAACGGCCCGTGGTCGGCTTCCTGCTCGCCTTCATGGCGGGGTCGCTCAATGCGTGGACGCTGCCGAACGCCCAGACCTTCGCGACGGTGCAGTCCGGCAACGTGGTGCAAAGCGGCTACTGGCTGGTGCAGGGCGACTGGGAGAAGTTCACCTTTCCCTTCGTGTCCGTGATCGCGTTCGGGCTCGGCTCGGCGTTCTGCGGCGCGCTGATGACGACCATCCTGAAGCGCGGCGAGATCTTCACGCCGGTGGTGCTGTTCCTGCAGGCCGCCATGCTGCTGGTGTTCGCCTATTTCGCCCATCAGCGCCTGATCGGCGACGCCGGGATCAACCCGCACCATATCGCCTACGGCATCAGCTTCGTGGCCGGGATGCAGGGCAACGCGTTCCACAAGAACCACGGCATGCTCTACGGCAACGTGGCGGTCACCTTCGTCGTGCAGATGGCGTTCAACTTTCTCGTGCAGGGCCTGTTCAAGCGCACCGGCATCGAGGGGCAGCCGAACCTGCTGTGGTCGGGCATCTTCTTCCTGGTGCTGCTGGGCTTCGCCGCCGGCGGCGGCATCGGCTTCCTGATCGGAGAATACGTGCTCAGCACCGGCGCGATCCTGCTGCCGACGGCGATCGCCCTCGTTCTCGGCCTCATCGCGGTGGCCGACGCGTTCAGGCACAAGGCGGTCGATCCGTCCTCCGGCGGCACCTTTGCCTAGAACACGCCGCGTTCCGATCCGCGCGCTCTGAACCACAAGGACGGCTCAGGCGTCCGAATCCGGGCCGTTCCCCTGCCGTCGTTGCCCACGGTCGGTCAGGGGGCGTCGTCCGGAACCCGCATCCGGCGCCTTCGTCCCACAATACGGGTGCCGGATGCGGGGCCAGGACGGAGACGGCAAAGGGGGTCGGCATCGACGGAGCGGCGGCGCGCCCCTCTGCTGGCGTCCGCGCGCCTGCGCACCGGCAGGCCGGCACCGTCGCCGCCAAGAGCCTTAAGCGGCCATGTGCCTTAAGCCGCCAGGTGCCTCAAGCGGCATGTGCCTTAAAATTGCGCTTCCCGCCGAACTCGCCCATGCTTTAAGAGAACCAGACCGAAATGTCGCGGCGCGGGTGGACATGTCCAGCGAGGATAACGGGGTCCGGCTTCGTGGCAAGCACCCCACGGAAGACCTCATCTATGAGCGGCTGGTCGACGCGATCATCGACAAACATCTGCGGGCCGGCGAGCACCTGAACGAGGTCAAGCTGGCCGAAGCCTACGACGTGCCCCGGTCGCGGGTGCGGCGCGTGCTGGAGCGGCTGCGCGACGAGGATGTCGTCGTGTTCCAGCTCAATCGCGGCGCCTTCGTCTCGCGTCCGACCATCGAGGATGCGCACCACGTCTACGAGGCGCGGCGGGAACTCGAATGCATCGTGGTCCGCCTCGCCTGCCAGCGGGCGACGGCGGCCGACATCGAGCGTCTGCGCCAGCACCTGCGCCACGAGCGCGAGATGTTCGACAGGCAGGATCCAAGCGTCAACCGGGTCGCAGCGCATTTCCATCACCTGATCGCGGAGATCGCCCGCAACCCGGTGTTCGAGAAGATGCTGGCGGTGCTGATCCGCCGTGGCGTGCTGATCCAGTCGGTCTATGAACAAAAGACCGGCATCCTGTGCCTGACGCATGAGCACGAGCGGGTGGTGGATTTCATCGAGGCGAACCGGCCCGATGACGCGGCCCACGAGATGACCCACCATTTCGAGCATATCGTCTCCAGCCTCAACCTGTCGGAAGCCCGACGGCAGGAAGCCGACATCTACGAATTCCTGCGCGGCTGAAGCCGCCCGCCGGGGGCCGGAATCTCCCTGCCTCCGCAAGACAGCGGGACGGTGCCGAACGCCCGTGAATCCGTGCGGAATCGCCACGCGAACCGGTCCCACCCGATCCCGATGCCCCCTGCCCCCGCGGCCGCTTGCGGCCGACGGCTGCCGCGTGCGCGGCGCCTGCGCGGCGGCGCAATCGTCCATGCCCGCCGAAAAATTTCCTCCCCGGCAGCCCATTTCGCGCACGCTGGCATGGCCATTGCATTGCCTTCAATATTGCACGCAATAGTGCAGGCAATATGTGAGGCCGGTATGTCATCTCCTTCCCTCTCAGCGCCCGAGCGCGATCTCGTCGGCTACGGCCCGCGCATTCCGGCGGGAACCTGGCCGAACGGCGCGCGCCTCGCGATCAACGTGGTGATCAACTACGAGGAAGGCTCGGAGCGCTCGTTCGCCATGGGCGACCCCGACCAGGAGCCGATGACGGAATGGGGCAGCTACGCCTTCCCGCGCGACATCCGGAACCTCGCCATGGAATCCATGTACGAGTACGGCTCCCGCGTGGGCATCTGGCGCATCCTCGACTCGCTGGCGGATGCCCGCATCCCGGCGACGTTCTTCGCCTGCGCGGTCGCCTTCGAGCAGAACCCGGACGTGGCGCGGGCGGCGGTCGCCGGCGGCCACGAGATCTGCAGCCACGGCTATCGCTGGGAAGAGGTGTTCCACCTCACCGAGGAGGAGGAGCGCGACCACATCGTCCGCGCGATCCGTTCCTTCGAGCAAACCTGCGGCAAGCGCCCGGTCGGCTGGTATTGCCGCTATGGACCGAGCGTGCGCACCCGCCGCCTCGTCGCGGAGGAAGGCGGGTTCCTCTACGATTCCGACGCCTACAACGACGACGTGCCCTATTTCGTCACGGTCGGCGACCATCGGCGCCTCGTCGTGCCCTATACCTGCGACGTCAACGACATCCGCTTCTGGAACTCACCCGGTCTGGCGCAGGCGGAGGACTTCTTCCTCTACATGCGCGAGAGCTTCGAGGTGCTGTACGCCGAGGCGGCGCGCGGCCCGCGCATGATGTCGATCGGGCTGCATCCGCGGATGATCGGGCGCCCCGGCCGCATCCGCTCGCTGAAGCGCTTCTTCGACTATGCGCGCCAGTACCACGACGTCTGGTTCACGACCCGCGAGGAGATCGCCCGCGCCTGGCTCGAACGCGACGCCGGTTCCGAGGAGGCGGGCGATGCGTGAGATCGCGGCGCAGCCCCTGACGCCCGAGGCGTTCGCCCCGTTCGGCGACGTGGTGGCGGAGGTGTCCCGCCCCATCCTGCCCTTCAACGGCCGGCCCGGGGCCCGGGCGGTGCTGGAGGTCGTCGCGCCCCCGGGACCGAGCGAACCCGGCCGGCATGTGGTGAGCCTGATGGAGCGCCATCTCCATTCGACGCAGGCGTTCCTGCCCCTCGACGGTGAGAGCTATCTCGTCGTCGTCGCGCCGGATGCGCCCGACGGCGGACCGGATCTCGACGGCCTCACGGCCTTCGCGGTGCCCGGCGACACCGGCGTGCAGTACCGCACCGCCGTCTGGCATGTCCCGATGACGATGCTCGGCGCATCGGGACGTCTCGCGATGCACGTCCACAAGGACGGCTCGGACGCGGACTGCGAGTTCCGCGACATTTCCCCGGTCGGCATCCGGCTGGGCGCAGTGCCTGCCCCTCCCCTCCCTTCCTCCCCCCTCTGACCCGTTGCCCGAGGAGACCACCCGATGCGCATGAACCGCCTGTCGTATACGCTCTCGGCCCTCGCCTTCGCGGTGATGGCCGCGAGCCCGTCCGCGCACGCCCAGAGCGCGAACGAGACCCTGATCGTCGCCGGCCCCCGCACGCCCGAATCCCTCGACCAGGAATATCCGCCGACCGAAGCCGGCCACGAGGCGCGCCGCAACATCTTCGAGCGCCTGCTCGTCTACGCGATGAAGGACGACCCGAACGGCGCCAAGGTGGAGGACTTCTCCAAGATCGAGGGCGCGCTGGCGGAAAGCTACGAGATCGCGCCGGACAACAAGTCCATCACCTTCCACCTGCGCAAGGGTGTGAAGAGCGCCGCCGGCAACGAGATGACCGCCGACGACGTGATGTGGACCTTCGAGCGCGGCTGGAACATGAAGGCCACGTTCCACTGGTACATGACGCAGATCCTCAAGATCGAGAGCTTCGATTCCTTCCAGAAGATCGACGACTACACCGTCAAGGTTTCGATCCCGCACCCCTCGCTGCTGCTGGCGCGGCTGTGGATCAACAACGACCTCGGCATCATCGACTCGACGGAAGCCAAGAAGCACATCACCAAGGACGATCCCTGGGCCTCCCGCTTCCTGTCGACGGACTCGGCTTCGTTCGCGCCCTATCACATCGCGAAGTTCTCGCCGGGCCAGGAAGTCATCTACGAGGCCAACCCCTATTATTACCGGGGCGAGGCCAAGCTGAAGAAGGTGATCTTCCGCGAGATGCCGACCTCCTCCAACCGCCTCGCGGCGCTGCAGGCGGGCTCGATCGACGTCGCCGAATGGCTGACCCCGCGCGAGATCGCCCTCGCCAAGAAGGTGCCGACGATCAAGGTGTGGGAGGTGTTCGGCAACTACACGCACCGCCTCGAGATGAACAATTCGCTGCCGCCGTTCGACAAGGTTGAGGTGCGCCAGGCGATGAACTATCTCGTGCCGCGGCCCGACATCGAGAGCAGCGTCTACATGGGCACCGCCCGGCCGACCAAGAGCCCTGTCTCGGAGATCTACCCGGCCTATACGGACGAAGGCTTCCCCTACAAGGACGACGTCGCCAAGGCCAAGGAACTGCTGGCCAAGGCCGGCTATCCCGACGGCTTCAAGACGGAACTCGGCTACCGCACCGGCGAACCGCTGGAAGAACAGATGGCGGTGATCCTGAAGACCGCCTTCGCGCGGGCCGGCGTCGACGTGACCCTCGTCAAGCTGCCGGCATCGAGCCTGGTGGAGCGCTACACCAAGGGCACCATGCCGATGTTCTTCATCCGCGACATGGCGATCGTGCCCGACGCGGCCTACGTGACCAACCTGTTCATCAACAGCCAGTCGATGGTGAACTTCTCGCACTACAAGAACGCCGAGGTCGACGCGCTCATCAACAAGGCGCTCACCTCCACCGATCAGGCGGCCCGCGAGGCGGACATGAAGACCGTGCAGAAGATCGTGGTCTCGGAAGCCCCCTGGGTGTTCCTGTTCAATCCCGGCTACCAACTTGCAGTAGGCGCCAAGGTGAACGGCTTCTCCTGGTACACGCCGAACAGCAACGCCTGGTACGACTTCAGCAAATGAGCCATGCCGGCCGGAGGCCCGCGGGCTTCCGGCCGGACTTTTGCATGGATGCCGCGCGCATGACGGAATGTTCCGAATGCGCTGCCGAAGACAGACCGGCGATATTTCTCGCGATGATTGCGGAGATGCAGACATGCTCCTCGCCCTGAGACGACGTTGGGAGCGCGTTCCGCGCGCGCTCCAGATCGTGCTGCCACGGCTTGCGCTGCTGGTGCCGCAGATGTTCGGCGTGCTGTTCGTGACGTTCTTCCTGATCCGCCTGCTGCCCGGCGATCCGGCGGTGCTGCTGCTCGGCAACATGGCGACGCCGGAGGCGGTGGCGCAGTTGCGTGACCGGCTCGGCCTCAACGACAGCCTGTGGGTGCAGTTCCTCACCTATTGCGGCAACGTCCTGCACGGCGATCTCGGCATCTCGATCTTCACCTCCAATCCGGTGACGGTCGACCTGATGGAGCGCGCGCCGGCAACGCTGGAACTGATCACCTACGCCATGATCCTGACGGTGATCATCGGCTTCGCCGTCGCCGTCGCATCGGTGGTGCGGCCGGGGGGGACCGTCGATGTCGGCGCCCGGATCTACGGCCTCGCCGCCGGCGCCATTCCCGATTTCTGGATCGGCCTCATCCTGATCTACGTGTTCTTCACCATGCTCGGCTGGGCGGCCGCACCGTTCGGGCGCATCGATGCGATGATGAACCCGCCGCCCTACGTCACCGGCTTCTACACGGTGGACGCGCTGATCGCCGGCAATTTCGCCGCGCTGACATCGGCCGCCGGGCGCCTCGTGCTGCCGGTGCTGACCATCGCCATCGTCAATGCCGGCGCGCTGATGAAGATGACCCAGAGCATCTTCGCAGGCGTCTGGCGGTCCGATTTCGTGCGCCATGCCCGGGCCTGCGGCGTGCCGGAGCGCGTGATCATCCGCGCCGCCATGCGCAACAGCCTGCCGCCGATCATCACCATCATCGGCTTCCTGGTCGGCTTCCTGCTCGGCGCGGCCGTGCTGGTCGAGACGATCTTCTCCTGGGGTGGCCTCGGCCAGTACGCCGTGCAGGCGGTGATGAACAGCGACTACCCGGCGCTGCAGGGCTTCATCCTCGTCGCCGCCGCCTTCATTCTCGTCGTCTACCTCGTGGTGGACATCCTCTACGAACTCGCCGACCCGAGGATCAAGGTATGAAGCTGCCCCTCGCGCTCCGACGCCCGGCGGCTGTGATCGGCCTCCTGCTGCTCGCGCTGCAGATCGTCATGATCGTGTTCGCGCCGGTGATAAGCCCTTACAGCCCGGTGGAGGCCGATGCCCTCGCCTCGCTGCAGCCGCCCTCCGCCGCGCACTGGTTCGGCACCGACATCACCGGCATGGACGTGTTCTCGCGGGTGGTCTACGCGACGCGCATCAATCTTCTGATCAGCGTCGTCTCGGTCGCCGTCGCCTTCGCCGTCGGCGTGCCGCTCGGCCTGCTGATCGGCTTCTATCGCGGCCCGGCGTCCAGCCTCGCCATGCGGCTGTTCGACTTCATCCAGGCCTTTCCGATCTTCGTGCTCGGCATGGCGCTGGTGGCCGTGATGGGCCAGGAGATCTGGAACGTCGCGATCGTGCTCGCGATCCTGTTCATCCCGATCTTCGCCCGGCTGATCCGCGCCGAGGTGCTGTCGCTGCGGGAACGGCCGTTCGTGGCGGCGGCGCGGTGCTCGGGCGCCACCGACCGCCACATCATGTTCCGCCACCTGCTGCCGAACGCGATGATGCCGGCCATGGTGCAGGTCTCGATCTCGATCGGCATGGCGATCCTGCTCACCGCCGGCCTCTCGTTCATCGGCGCGGGCGTGCGCATGCCGACGCCGGAATGGGGGCTGATGGTCTCCACCGGTGCCCAGCAGATGATCCTCGGCGTGTGGTGGGTGTCGCTGTTCCCCGGGCTCGCCATCGTCGTCGCCGTGCTCTGCTTCGCCCTGCTCGGCGACGTGATGCGCGATGCGCTCGATCCCACGCGTGCCCGCAAGCCGGCCCGCGCCGGGCGCCGGCCGCAGACCACCGGAGAAACGGCATGACGAGCGAAACCGCCGACACGCCCGTGCTGCGGATCGACGGCCTGACCCTCGTCGCCGACGGGGAGGAAGGCGAGCGCGTCCTGCTGGACGGGCTCGATCTCCGGCTGATGCCGCACGAGATCCTCGGCATCGTCGGCGAAACCGGCGCCGGCAAGTCGCTGCTGGCGCGCGCGATCATCGACCTGCTTCCCCCGGGCGTGCGCCGCGAGCGCGGTGAGGTGCTGGTCGAAGGCCGCGTCGTCAGCCAGATGACGCCGGGCGAACGCCGTGCCCTGCGCGGCGGGACGGTGTCGCTGATCGGCACCAACGCCAAGGCGCTGCTCGATCCGGTCGAGCGGGTGGGGGCGCAGCTCGTGCGCGTGCTGCGCAGCCACCGGCGGCTGTCGCGGCAGGCCGCCTGGGCTCAGGCGGTGCAGCTTCTCGCCGATGTCGGCATCGTCAACCCCGAGGAGCGCGCCAAGGCCTATCCCCACGAGCTGTCCGGCGGCATGGCCCAGCGCGTCGTCATCGCCATGGCCCTGATCGCCGAGCCGAAGATCGTGCTCGCCGACGACGCCACCCTCGGGCTCGACGCCACCGTGTCGGTGCAGGTGCTCGACATGCTGGTGGAGCGCAGCCGGCGGATGGGCTGCTCGGTGGTGCTCATCACCCACGATCTCGGCATCGTCGCGCACTATTGCAACCGCGTCGCGGTGATGCGCGGCGGCCGGATCGAGGAGATGGCGCCGACCGCCCAATTCATCGCCGCGCCGCGCGAACCCTACAGCCGTGCGCTCCTGGACGCGGCGCGGGCGCGGCCGGTTCCCTCGCTTCGCGGGACCGGAACGGACGCCGCGCCGCTGCTCGCCATCGAGAACCTCGTGAAGATTTTCCCCGGCAGCCGACCGGGCGAACTCGTCCGCGCGGTCGACGGCGTGTCCTTCACCGTGCGCCGGGGCGAGACCCTCGCCCTCGTCGGCGAGAGCGGCTCGGGCAAGACCACCATCGGCCAGTGCCTCGTGCGGCTGCTGCAGGCGACGTCGGGCCAGATCCTGTTCGACGGGGAGGACGTGACCCACTGGCCGGAGGCGCGCTTCCGCGGATTGCGCCGCCGGATCCAGATGGTGTTCCAGGAACCCTATGTGGCGCTCAACCCGCGCTGGCGGGTGCGTCAGCTCGTCAACGAGCCGCTGGCGATGCTGGAGACCATGTCCGCCGCCGAGCGCCTGAAGCGGGTCCACGAGGTGCTGGCGCTCGTCGACCTGCCGACGCGCACCGCGGAGCTGTTTCCCCATGAACTCACGGCGGGCGAACAGAAGCGCGTCGGCATCGCGCGGGCGCTCGCCAGCCGCCCGGACTTCGTCATCTTCGACGAACCGACCACCGCGCTCGATATCCGGGTGCGTGCCCAGATCATCGATCTCGTGCGCGACCTGCAGAGCCGGATGCAGCTCTCGGCCCTGTTCATCACCCACGACCTCAACTCGGTGCGCTCGCTCGCCCACGACGTCGCCGTCATGAACCGGGGACGGATCGTCGAGGCGGGCAGCATGGACGAGGTCTTCGCCCGGCCGAAGGACCCCTATACGCGCAAGCTGCTGTCGGCGGAGCTCGCCATCGAACAGGCCGCGCCGCCCCATGAAGACCATCTGCAGGGAGTTCTGCGGTGAGCCAAACGACATCCGAACCGACCATTCTCGTCACCGGTGCCTCCGGCCTGATCGGCCAGCGCGTACTGGCGCGCCTCTCCGCTGAAGGCCGGCGGGCGCTCGGCATCGACATCGCGCTCAAGCCGGGCCAGCACCCCGTCACCATCGCCGATCTCGGCGACATCCACCGGCTTCATGGCCTCGCGCGTGCCGAGGGCGTCGGCTCGATCATCCATTGCGGCGCGGTCTCCGGGCCGATGGTGATGATCGACAACCCCTACGGCATCGTTCAGGCCAATGTGACCGGGACGGCCAACATGCTGGAACTGGCGCGGACCTTCGGGATGCGCCGGCTGGTGTTCTGCTCGTCCACCAGCGCCTTCGGCCCGACGCGCGCGCCGGAGGCCGGCACGCCCGGACTGGCGGAGGATACGCCGCTCCGGCCCTCCAGCGTCTATGGCGCCACCAAGGTCGCGGCCGAACAACTACTGGCCGGCTATCGCCAGCAGCATCGCCTCGACGCGGTGGCTGTCCGGCTGTGCTGGGTCTACGGACCGGGCCGCACCACGGACTGCGTGATCCGGACCCTGATCGAGGACGCGCAGGCCGGCCGGCCGAGCCGACTGCCATTCGGGCGCGATTTTCCCCGCCAGTTCATCCATGTCGACGACGCGGTGGACGCGCTCTTGCGCGCACACGACGCGCCGTCGTGCCCGCAACCGGTCTACACCGCAACCGGCGGCAGCTTCCTGACCATCGGCGAAGTCGCCGAGGTGGTCGGGCGCGTGCTGCCCGGCGCCGACATCGACGTCGCCCCGGGACCAGATCCGCTGGACGACTACCAGCACCGTTTCGACACCACCGCCATCGCGCGGGATCTCGGCTTCGTGCCGCGCCACACGCTGGAGGACGGCGTTCGCGCCTATGCCGCGTGGCTGGCGGACCGTCGCGCCTGACAGCGCCATTCCGGAGACAGGACCATGACCAGTTTCAGCCTCGCCGGCCGCACCGCTCTGGTGACCGGCGGCAGCCGCGGCATCGGCGCGGCCATCGTCGAGATCTTCCTCGCCCACGGCGCGCGCGTCGGCTATTGCCAGTTCGGCGACGACGCCAATGCCGCCGCGCTGGCCGCCCGCCTCGGTGCCGCCGGCCACGACGTGGTCCACACCGTCTGCGACGTCGCCGACGAGGCCTCGGTCGACGCCCTCGCCGCCTGGAGTGCCGATGCCCTCGGCCCGGTGGACATCCTCGTCAACTGCGCCGGCATCGGCGGCGATCTCGCGTTCGAGGACATCACGACGGCCGCGTTCGACCGCATGATCGGCGTGCACCTGCGCGGCACCTTCATGGTGACCCAGCGGTTCTATCCGGCGATGGCCGCGAAGGGCTGGGGCCGGATCATCAACTTCTCCTCGCAGCTCGCCTACAAGGGCGCGCCGGGCCTCGCGCATTATTGCGCCGCCAAGGCCGGCATCGTCGGCTTCACCCGCGCGCTCGCCTACGAGGCGGCGCCGAAGGGGGTGACGGTCAATTCGATCGCGCCGGGACCGATCGAGACCGACATGCTGATGGGGCTGACGGATGCCTGGCGGGCCATGAAGCAGGCCCAGCTGCCGATGGGCCGGTTCGGCCACGTCGACGAGATCGCGCCGACGGCGCTCATGCTGGCGTCCGACGCCGGCGGCTACTATTGCGGCCAGTCGCTCTCCCCCAATGGCGGCGACGTGATGGTCTGACACCAGGGATCGGAGAGCACCCATGTTCGACCTCGTCATCCGCAACGGCACCATCGCCACCGCATCCGACGTGTTCGCCGCCGACATCGGCATCCGGGACGGGCGCATCGTCCAGATCGGCGAGAGCCTGCCGGACGGCGCCCGCACCCTCGACGCGACGGGACGCTACGTCCTGCCCGGCGGCGTCGACAGCCACGTCCACATGGCCCAGCCCTCGGGCGAGGGCATCCGCATGGCTGACGGCTTCGAGAGCGGCACCCGCTCGGCGCTGTTCGGCGGCAATACCTGCGTGCTGCCGTTCTGCCTGCAGCAGAAGGGGCAGTCGCTGCGCGAGGCGGTGACCGCCTATCACGCGCTGGCGGAGGGCCAGTGCTACACCGACGTCTCGTTCCACATGATCGTCTCCGACCCGACGCCGGCGGTGCTCGGGCAGGAACTGCCGGCGCTGGTCGCCGACGGCTATACCTCCTTCAAGGTGTTCATGACCTATGAGGGGCTGCGGCTGAACGATGCCGAAATCCTCGCCACCATGGACGTCGCGCGGCGGACGGGAGCGCTCGTGCTCGTCCATTGCGAGAACGAGGACGCCATCCGCTATCTGATCGGCCAGCACGAGAGCGCCGGCGACGTCGCGCCGCGCGCCCATGCGAGCACCCGCCCGGTGGTGGTCGAGCGCGAGGCGACCCATCGCGCGCTGTCGCTCGCCGAAGTGGTCGACGTGCCGGTGGTGATCGTCCATGTCTCCAACGGCGCGGCGGCCGACGAAATCCGTGCGGCCCGCGCGCGCGGCCGCAAGGTGGTGGGCGAGACCTGCCCGCAATATCTGATGCTCACCGCCGACGATCTCGACCGCAGCAACTGGGAGGGGGCGAAATTCGTGTGCTCGCCGCCCCCGCGCGACAAGCAGGAGCAGGACGCCTGCTGGCGCGGCATCGAGCAGGGCGTGTTCGACCTGTTCTCCTCCGATCACTGCCCGTTCCTGTTCGACGACCCCTCCGGCAAGCTGAACGCCCGCGGCCGCACCAGCTTCCGCCACATCCCGAACGGGATTCCGGGCGTCGAAACCCGGCTGCCGATCCTGTTCTCGGAAGGGGTGATGAAGGGACGGATCGACCTGCCGCGCTTCGTCGCCCTCACCGCGACCAACCATGCCCAGCTCTACGGGCTGGAGCGCAAGGGACGGATCGCGGTCGGGATGGACGCCGACATCGCGATCTGGGACCCGGCCGTGCGGCGCACCATCCGCCACGCGGACCTGCACGACGGCTCGGACTACACCCCGTATGAGGGGCTGGAGGTGCAGGGCTGGCCGGTGACGGTCATCCTCGGCGGCACCGTGATGGTCGACGAGGGCGCCCTCGTCGGACCCAAGGGCCAGGGCCGCCACCGCGCCCGCGCGCACTCACCGCTCGCAGCCCGCTGATCGCGGGCCGGAACACCATCGGGATCAGATGGGATCATACGCTTTCGGGCGACACGATCACCCAGAGCTTGCGCACGGTCTCGATGGTGCGCCAGGTACCGGTGAAGCCCGGGCGCATGACGAAGGTATCGCCGGCGGTGAAGCGGCGGGGTTCCCGGCCGTCCTCCGTGAGTTCCATCACGCCGGACAGGATGGTGCAATATTCCCAGGTCTCGCCCTTGATGGAGCGCATCGCGCCGGGCGTCGCCTCCCAGATGCCGGAACGGATGCGGCCGCCGTCGACGGTGTCCTGCTCCCACGTCCTGTAGGACGGGTCGCCGTCGACCAGACGTTCGGGCAGCGCCTTGCTCTCCTTCGGCGTTCCGGGATTGTCGAGGTCGAAGACGATCAGGTTGGACATCGGTCCGAACTCCACAAATGTCAGGACAGGAGCGCGGCGATCGCCTTGCCGCAGCTCGCGGTGTCGGCCGATCCGCCGAGATCGCGCGTGCGCAGGCTGGGCTCCTTCAGCACGGCCTCGATGGCCGCGACGATCTCGGCCGCGGCACCCTTCTCGCCGAGATGATCGAGCATCATCGCCGCCGACCAGATCTGGCCGATGGGGTTCGCCACGTTCTGCCCGGCGATATCCGGCGCGGAGCCGTGCACCGGCTCGAACAGCGAGGGATGCTCGCGTTCGGGATTGATGTTGCCGGAAGGCGCGATGCCGATGGTGCCCGCGCAGGCCGGGCCGAGATCGGACAGGATATCGCCGAACAGGTTCGAGCCGACGACCACGTCGAAGATGTGCGGCTTCAGCACGAAGTTCGCCGTGAGGATGTCGATGTGGAACTTGTTCCACGACACCTCGGGATAGGACGCGGCCATCGCCTCCACCCGCTCGTCCCAGTAGGGCATGGTGATGGCGATGCCGTTGGACTTGGTCGCCGAGGTCACCAGCCGGCGGGGGCGCGTCCGGGCGAGGTCGAAGGCGAATTTCAGGATGCGGTCGACGCCCTTGCGGGTCATGACCGTCTCCTGCATCACGAGTTCGCGGTCGGTTCCCTCGAACATCCGGCCGCCGATGGCGGAATATTCGCCCTCGGTGTTCTCGCGCACCACCCAGAAATCGATGTCGCCGGGCTTGCGGCCCGCGAGCGGGCACGGCACGCCTTCCATCAGCCGCACGGGGCGCAGGTTGACGTACTGGTCGTATTCGCGCCGGAATTGCAGCAGCGAACCCCAGAGCGAGACGTGGTCCGGCACGATCGCCGGCCAGCCCACGGCGCCGAAGAAGATGGCATCGGGCCGGCCGATCTCTTCCTTCCAATTCTCCGGCATCATGCGGCCGTGCCGGGCGTAATAGTCGCAATGGGCGAAATCGTGCCATTTCTGCCGCAGCGTGAAGCCGTGGCGGCGGGCTGCCGCCTCCAGGACCCTGACGCCTTCCGGCATCACTTCCTTGCCGATGCCGTCCCCGGCGATCACGGCGATATCGTAGGTGCGCTCGTTCATCGTCATGTCCCGCACGGTCCGCTCACAGCGGCCGGGTCTTGAGGCCGCCCAGGTGGAAGGCCTTGGTCTCGAGATATTCGTCCATGCCGGTCGGACCGCCCTCGCGGCCGAGGCCCGACTGCTTGATGCCGCCGAACGGCGCGACTTCCATCGACACGCTGCCGGTGTTGAGGCCGACCATGCCGAATTCCAGCGCCTCGCCGACCCGCCAAGCCCGGTGCAGGTTCTCGGTGAAGAAATAGGCCGCGAGGCCGTAGGGCGTCGCATTGGCGATCGCGATCGCCTCCGCCTCGGTCTCGAAGCGGAACAGCGGCGCCACGGGGCCGAAGGTCTCCTCGCTCGCGAGCCGCATCGCCGTCGTGGCGCCGGTCAGCACCATCGGCGCCACATAGAGCGGACCGGCCGGCAGCGCGTCCCGGGGCGTGATGTTGCGGGCGCCATGGGCGAGCGCGTCCTCGACATGGGCCGCGATCTTGCCGACCGCCGCGGCGTTGATCATCGGCCCGATCTGCACGCCCTCCTCCACGCCCGGCCCGACGCGCATGGCGGCGACCCGCGCGGCGAGCTTCTCCGCGAAGGCATCGTAGACGCCTGCCTGGACCAGAAGCCGGTTGGCGCAGACGCAGGTCTGGCCGCCGTTGCGGAACTTGGAGACGATGGCCGCCTCGACCGCCGCATCGAGATCGGCGTCGTCGAACACGATGAAGGGCGCGTTGCCGCCGAGTTCGAGGCTGAGCCGCTTCACCGTCGGCGCGCATTGCGCCATCAGCAGCGAGCCGACGGCGGTGGACCCTGTGAAGGAGACCTTGCGCACGTCGGGGCTTGAGGTCAGCGCCGCGCCGATGGCCTTCGGCATTCCGGTGACGATGTTGATCACGCCGGCCGGAATGCCGGCGCGCTCGGCAAGCACGCCCAGAGCCAGCGCGGAATAGGGCGTGAACTCAGACGGCTTGATGACCACGGTGCAGCCGGCGGCGAGCGCTGGCGCGCATTTGCGCGTGATCATCGCATTCGGGAAATTCCACGGCGTGATCACCGCCGCGACGCCGACCGGCTCCTTGTTGACCACGATGCGGCGGTCCGCCGTCGGCGCGGGGATGGTCATGCCGTAGCCGCGGCGGGCTTCCTCGGCGAACCACTTGATGAAGGAGGCGCCGTAGCCGATCTCGCCGCGCGCTTCGGCAAGAGGCTTGCCCTGCTCCGATGTCATGATCAGCGCGAGGTCGTCTGCGTTCTCCAGAAGCAGGTCGTGCCAGCGCTCCAGCAGGCGGGCGCGCTCGGCCGCGGTGGTGAGCCGCCAGCTCCGGAAGGCCTCGGCCGCCGCTTCGATGGCGCGGGCGGTGTCGTCGGCGCCGCAATCCGGCACCGTGCCGAGCGCGGCGCCCGTGGCGGGATCGTCGACGGTGACGGTCGCGCCGCCGGCGGCATGCGTCCAGACGCCGCCGATCAGCGCCCGCTCGACGAACAGGGAGGGGTCTTTCAGCTTGAGCATGTGTTCACCTGAGAGGAATGCGGGGCTGACACGGCGCGCGCCGCCACACCGGCCGAGGGTCAATCGCCGAAGCCGACGATGCCCTTGATTTCCGTGAATTCGTTGAGGCCGAACGTGCCGTACTCGCGGCCGTTGCCCGACTGCTTGTAGCCGCCGAACGGCGCCGCGCCGTCCCAGGGCGCCTCGTTGAGGCGCACGATGCCGGTCCTGAGCCGGCGGGCGAAGGCGCGGGCCTCGTCCGGCGCGCCCTGGATGTAGGACGCCAGGCCGTAGGGCGTGTCGTTGGCGATGGCTGCCGCCTCGTCCTCGGAGCGATAGCCCAGGATCGACAGCACCGGGCCGAAGATCTCCTCGCGCGCGACGGTCATGTCGTTGGTGACGCCGGCGAACACCGTGGGCCGGACATAATAGCCGGCTTCGAGGTGCGCCGGGCGGCCGGGACCGCCGGCCACGAGGGTCGCGCCCTCCTCGATCCCCTTCAGGATCAGGCCCTGGATCTTGTCGAACTGCGCCCGGCTCGCGACGGGGCCGAGTTCGGTGGCCGGATCGGACGGGTCGCCGACACGGACGGCCTCCGCCGCCTGCCGCGCGATCTC
Source organism: Pseudoxanthobacter soli DSM 19599 (assembly GCF_900148505.1). Lineage (NCBI taxonomy): Bacteria > Pseudomonadati > Pseudomonadota > Alphaproteobacteria > Hyphomicrobiales > Segnochrobactraceae > Pseudoxanthobacter > Pseudoxanthobacter soli. The sequence goes on from NZ_FRXO01000006.1 coordinate 345,477, forward strand.
CACGGCTTCCTCCATCCGCCCGGCCGGCACCAGAAGCCGCGTCGGCGCATTGCAGGACTGGCCGGAATTGGCGAAGCAGCGGCTGACACCGGAGCGGACGGCGGCGGCGAGATCGGCGCTTGCGAGGACGATGTTGGGCGACTTGCCGCCGAGTTCCTGATGCACCCGCTTCACCGTCGGAGCCGCGGCCTGCGCCACCGCGATGCCGGCGCGGGTGGAACCCGTGAACGACACCATGTCGATATCCGGGTGGCTGGCCAGCACGGTGCCGACGCCGGGGCCGTCGCCCTGCACCATGTTGAACACGCCCGCCGGCACGCCGGCCTCGTGCAGCACCTCGGCGAACAGGACCGCGTTGAGAGGCGCGATTTCCGACGGCTTCAGCACCATGGTGCAGCCCGTGGCGAGCGCCGGCGCGACCTTGCAGGCGATCTGGTTGATCGGCCAGTTCCACGGCGTGATCATCCCGACCACGCCGACCGGCTCGTGGACGATACGGGTGGTGCCCTGGGCGTACTCGAAGGCGAAGGCGCCCATGGCGCGGATCGTCTCTTCGAAATGTACGATGCCGATGCCGGCCTGTTCGTCGCGGGCCATCCGCCGCGGCGCGCCCATTTCGCGCGAGATGATGTCGCCGATCTCGTCGTTGCGCCGCTTCAGCACCGCGACGATGCGCTCGAGGAGGGCGAGGCGCTCTTCACGGGACGTCAGCGAGAACGACGCGAACGCCCGGCGCGCGGCGGCGATGGCGCGTTCGGCATCGACCGCGGACCCCATGGCGATCTCGGCGAACGGCCGTTCCGTCGCCGGGTCGACGACGGCGAGGCGGGCGTCCGTCGCCGGATCGACCCATGCGCCGTCGATATAGAACGTGAGATATCTGTCCATGTCGGTCTCCAGCCGCCTCAGCGGCCGTCCAGCACGAAATCGGCGATGCGCTCGGCGATCATGATGGTGGGGATGTTGGTGTTGGCGCAGGGGATCGACGGCATCAGGGAGGCGTCGCAGACCCTGAGGCCCCCGGCGCCGTAAACCTGCCCTGTCGGCGAGGTCACCGCCGCCGGATCGCCGGCCGCGCCCATGCGACAGGTGCCGGAGGGATGCCAGGTGCCGCCGACATGACGGCGGACGAATTCGGTCAGCGCGTCGTCGTCGTCAAGAAGGCCCTGCAGGGTGGTGCCGAGCGTGACCGCCGCGTGCACCAGCGCCGGCCGCAGCGGCCCGGCCACGTCGAGCAGGCCCGACAGCAGGCCGCGCTGCAGCGCGTTCCAGGTGCCGGGCACGGCGACCTTCGCCACGCGCGGCGAATAGCTCGACGGAAACACCGTGCCGCGATGGCCGTCCATGAACGGATCCGACAGAGCCGCGGCCCCCATGCGCAGGGCGAGCTTGAGGCGTTCGAGATCGCGCGCGTCGCTGAGCATGCGGAAGTCGACGTCCGGCTCGGCGCGCGGATCGGGCGAGGCCAGCCTGACGACGCCGCGCGAATAGGACTTGTTGACCCAGAAGAACAGGCTGCCCATGCGCAGCCCGACCGAATGCCAGCCGGAGCGCGACAGGATGGCGGCGTGCATGTCGCCCTGCGGCGCGCCCTCCAGACCGGAGGAGAAGCGCCAGATCGCCTGCTCGTGATGCTCGGCCGGGTCGCGCACCCGCATGTGCGGCGGCAGATAGGCGGCGACCGCGATCGAGGGATGCTCCATCAGGTTCCGGCCGACGGCACCGCTGTCCACGGCGACAGGAACGCCCATGGTGGCGAGATCGTTGGCAGGACCGACGCCCGAGCGCATCAGGAGCGCCGGGGTGTGGATGGCGCCGGCGGACACGATCACTTCCCGCGCGCGGACGGTCTCGCTCGCCGCCCCCGACAGGACGGCGCCCACGGCCTGGCGGCCTTCGAACAGGATGCGGTCGGCCACGCATTCGGTGACGATGCGCAGATTGGGCCGGCGCCGGACCTCCGCCGTCAGATAGGCGAGCGAGGTCGGCAGCCGCTCGCCGGCATCGCTGACCGCGACGGCGCCGCGAAAGGTGCCGTCTTCCCACGGCCCGTTCTGGTCGGCGCGGATGGGATGGCCGCGGCGGTCGAGGGTCTTCATGACGCGGTCGACGAAGGGCGAAATCCGCGCGTCCGATATGCGCCGGATGGTCAGGGGGCCGTCCCTGCCGTGCAATGGCCCGGAAAAGTCGCGGTCGGCCTCGATCTGGAGGAAATAGGGCAGGCAGTCGTCCCAGCCCCAGCCGTCCGCGCCGAGCGCCTGCCATTCGGCATAATCGGCCGGGGCGCCGCGATTGGCCATCAGCGCGTTGATCGCCGAGCCGCCGCCGAGAAGCTTCGCCTGCTCGTAGCGCCGCGAGGTGCGCGGCGCGGCATTGGACCGGGCGTAACCCATCAGCGCCGTGAGCCGCGCCCAGATGTTGCCGGTGTCGAGATAGGCACGGCCGGGATAGCGGCTGCGGATCGCGTCGGGAATGTCGTCGGCGGAGATGTTGCGGCCGGCCTCGACCAGCACGACCGTTCTTCCGGGATCGGCCGAGAGCCGGGCGGCCAGCACGCAGCCGGCCGAACCGCCTCCCAGGATCAGGTGATCCACGATCATCACGAATGCCCCTGCGGGCGCTCGGCATTGCGCGCGTTCAGCGCGGCGAGCATCAGCAGGATGAAGGAGATCGCCGTCAGCAGAGAGCTGATCGCCGCGATCGTCGGGTCGATCTCGTCGCGCAGCGCGGTGAACATGCGCTTGGTGAGGGTCTGGTACTCGCCGCCGGAGATGAAGATCGACACCACCGTCTCGTCGATCGCCGAGATGAAGGCGAACAGGAGCCCGGTGATCACGCTCGGGCGGATCTGCGGCAGCGTGACGACGAAGAAGGTGCGCCAGCGGTTCATGCCGAGGCTGCGCGAGACCATCTCCTGGGTGTGGTCGAACTTCCGCAGGCCGACGAGGACCGAGGTCACCACATAAGGCAGGCCGAGCATGACGTTGGCGAGGATGAGGCCAGTCATGGTGGCGAGCAGCCCGACCTGGGCGTAGACGAGGAACACGCCGACGGCGGTGATGACGATCGGCACGATCAGCGGCAGCAGCAGGAGCGCCTGCAGGCTGCGCACCAGCCGGGACTGCGTGAGATTGAGCGCGTAGGCCGCCGCCGTGCCGAGAATGGTGGCGATGACGGCGCTCGAGACCGCGACCGTCAGGCTGACGCGGGTCGCCTGCATCCAGGCCGCGCTGCCGAGATAGGATTCATACCAGCGCAGCGACCAAGACGGCGGCGGAAACGCCAGGAACCGCGCGCCGGAGAACGACATCGGCAGGATGATCAGGATCGGGATGATCAGCCAGGCGAGGATGAGGGCGACGAGGCCGTAGAGGACAATCCGGGACAGGCTCATGCGTCACCTCGTTCCCATGATGCGTTCGAACGGAATGAGGAGACTGGCGAGGCGGAAGACGAGGAAGACGCAGATCATCAGCACGACGCTGATGGACGAGGCGGCGCCCCACTCGTTGTAGACCTCGATATTGCGCGAGACCAACATGGAGACCATGTAGGTGCGCCCGCCGCCCAGAAGCTCCGGCGTGATGTAGAAGCCGAGCGTGAGCACGAAGACGAGCACCGTGCCCGCGACCAGGCCCGGCAGCGAAAGCGGCAGGAACACCCTGAGGAAGACGTGCAGCGGCGAGCCGCCGAGGCTGGCGCCGGCCATCGTCAGTTCGCCGGGGATCTTCTTCATGGTGGCGTAGAGCGGCAGCACCATGAACGGCAGCAGGATGTGGATGGTCGCGATGATGGTGCCGAGCTCGTTGTTGACGAGCCGCAGCGGCTCGTCGATCAGCCCGAGGCCGGTGAGGGCCGAATTCACGATGCCGTTGCGCTGCAGAAGGATCAGCCAGGCGTAGGCACGCACCAGCACCGACGTCCAGAACGGCAGCAGCACCATCGAAAGAACGACGATGCTCCAGCGCTGCGGCAGGCCCGCCGCCACGTAGGCGACGGGATAGCCGAGCAGGATCGTCATCACGGTGACGATGCCCGCGATGCGGAAGGTTTGCAGGAAGGTCATCCAGTAGACCTGATCCGTCAGGAAGCGCGCGTAGTGCGCGAGGGTGAAGCCCCCGTCCTGACGGACCGACTGCCAGGCGAGCCACAGCAGCGGCACCACCAGAAGGGCCACGATGACCAGCAGGGCCGGCGCCAGCAGGGCCAGCATGAGCATCTGCTCGCGCCGCTCATGCCGCTCCGCGGGGTTTATCGTCGACTGCACCATGGATGACCCTCCGCAGGCCGGTCCTTATTTCTGGATGAACTCGGCCCAGCGCTTCTGCGCCTCTTCGCCGGCCGGCGAGCTCCACCACGCGTCGGAGACGAGCACCTGAAGCTTCGCGTTCTCCGGCGAACTCGGCATCTCGGCCGCCCGCTCCGGCGAGATTTTGCCGGTCTTGTAGGCTTCCGGGTTGCCCGGGCCGTAATCGATATAGGCCGGGAAGTTCGCCTGGATCTCGGGCGTCAGCGCGGCGTTCACGAACTTGACCGCGGTGGCCGCGTTGGGCGCGCCCTTGAGGATGCAGAGCGAGGTGTACTGCAGGAAGCCCTCGTTGAACGAGTAGCCGACCGGCGCGCCTTCCTTGACGACGGCGGCGACGCGGCCGTTCCACGCCATCTCCATATCGGCCTCGCCATCGGCGAGGAGCTGGGCCGACTGCGCGCCCGACGTCCACCACACCGTGATGTAGGGCTTGATCTGCTCGAGCTTCTTGAAGGCGCGGTCGACGTCGAGCGGGTAGAGCTTGTCGGCCGGAACGCCGTCGGCGAGAAGCGCCGCCTCGAGGGTCGCGAGCGGATGGTTGCGCAGGGCGCGGGTGCCCGGGAACTTCTTCACGTCCCAGAAATCGGCCCACGTCTTCGGCGGGTTGTCGCCATACTTCTTCTTGTTGTAGGCGAGCACGCTCGAATAGAATTCATAGGCGACCGAATAGGGGCTCTTGTACTCGGCCGGCATCTTCTCGGCGTTGGGGATCTGCGAGAAGTCGAGCTTCTCGATCATGCCCTGCTCGCCGCCGCGGATGCAATCCTTGGCCGGGGTATCGACCACGTCCCAGATGACCTTGCCCGAGGCGGTCTGGGTCTTGATGACCGGCCAGGCATCGGGGGAGCTGTCCTGATTGATGGTGATGCCGAGCTGCGCCGCCACGGGATCGAGGATCGCCTTGGTCTGCGCCTCCTGGTAGGCGCCGCCCTGCGAGACGAAGGTGATCTGATCGGCGCGCGCCGCGCCGGCCGTGAAGATCGCCGCTGACGCGCAAAGCGCGATCATGGAAACTCGGTACCGCATTCGTCGTTCTCCTCTGTTTTGGCAGGACACGATGTCCCGGATGGCAGGCGACTTTCGGGGCCCTGGAGCGTGGCCGCCGGGCGGACGGGGCCGGACGGCGGATGGCGGCTCCAATCGGTTCGATCTGAACGAGATCCGCTCAGCGCCCGATGGCATCGAGGAACTGGTACCAGCCGGCGACGAGCCGGACGGCGGGTTCCCGGACGGGGTAGAACGGCACCGCCCTGAGCGGCGTCGAGGTGAGCAGGCCGAGGTCCGGCGTCTCGCCCGCCACCAGGGCCGCGACGTAGCGGCCCATGTTGGAGGCCATGGCGACGCCGGTTCCGTTGTAGCCGACGGCATAGACCACCCTGTCGTCGAGGCGGCCGAGATGGGGAAGGCTGTCCATGGTCATGGCGACGAGGCCCGACCAGCGGTGGGTAACGGCGACCGAGGCCAGTTCCGGGAACTGGCGCACCATCGCCTTGTGGAGCGCCGCGAAGGCGCTTTCGGAATCGGTCTTCCCGAAGGCGCCGCGACCGCCATACATCACCCGGTCGCCGGCCTTGCGGAACCAGCGCATCATGCGGCGCGTCTCGGTGTAGCTGCGCCCCCGCGACAGCAGGCCCTGCCCGGCCGTGCCCGTCAGCGGCTCGGTGGCGATCATCGCCGAGCGGAACGGGATGATGGATTTGCGCACCGCCGCCGTCGCCGGCGTGAGATCCGAGTAGGAATTGGTGGCGATCACCACCTGACGCGCCGACACGGTGCCATCCGGCGTTTCCACCACCATGCCGTCGCGGTCGCGCCGGATCGCCGTGACCGGCGAGCGCTCGTGGATCGCGATGCCCGCCGCCTGAAGGCCGGCGGCGAGGCCGAGCACGAAGTTCAGCGGATGGATGACGCCGCCGTGGGTGTTGAGCATCCCGCCGACGAAATCGCGCGAGCCGGTCTCGGCTTCCATCTCCCCGGGCGAGAGCATGGAGCAGGCGCGATCGCCGAGCGCGCCGCGCAGCCACGCGACTTCCTTCCCGAGAGCCTCCAGCGACACGGCGTTATGGGCACAGCGCAGCGAGCCCGTCGGCCGGTATTCGGCGGCGGCGATGCCGTATTCCGCCACCAGCTCGCCGACATGGTCGATGGCCTCGATGCCGAGATCGTGCATCCGCCGCGCGGTCTCGATGCCGTGCCGCGCGGCGATGTCGGCGAAGGAGAGCCGGAACTTGCCCGAGACGACCCCGCCATTGCGGCCGGACGCCCCCCAGCCGATCCGGCTCGCCTCGATCACCACCGGCGACAGGCCCCGCCGGGCGAGATAGCGCGCGGCGGACAGGCCGGTATAGCCGCCGCCGACGATGGCGACGTCGAAGCGATGACCGCCCGACAGCGTTCCGAAGGCCGGACGCGCGGATGCCGTCTCCTGCCAGAGCGAGGCGATGTCGGGAAAGGGGGGGCGGGCGGTCATCGGCATCGTCCGGATCAGGCCGCCGTCTTCACGCCGGCGGCGAGTTCCGCGTCCACGGCGTCCGCGAGCTGCTTCAGCGTGGAGAAGTGGAAGTCCGGCTTCGTCACGACCTTCGGCACCGGGGTGCCGCCGAAGCCGTTCTGGCCCTGGCGACGCTCGATCCAGCAGGTCGTGTAGCCGAGCTCGCGCGCCACGCCGATATCGTGATGCTGGCTCTGGGCGACATGCAGGATTTCAGACTGCTTGAAGCCGAAGGCGGACTGGCGGCCCTTGTTGAAGGCGAAGAACTGCGGATTGGGCTTGGCGCAGCCGGCCTCGTCGCAGGTGACGCTGTCGTGGAACGGGTTGCCGAGCGTGTCCGAATAGGCCGAGAACGCGGTGCGGTCGGCATTGGTCATCGCCACGAGGCGGAAATTCTTGCGCAGCCGGGCCAGCGCCTCGACGGAATCGGCGAAGGCGGGCCAGCGCAGCACCGCGAGCTGGAACGCCTCGGCGGTGGCCTCGTCGTTCTTGAAGCCGAGTTCGTCGGCGAGCGACAGGTAGACGTCCTTCATGGCGAAGGAGGAGCGGCCGTAGAACTTGTCGCGGCCGCGCTTGTAGGGCTCGAAGATCTCGTCGTCGCTGGCCTTCGCGGCCTTCTCACCGCCGAGGGTACGCACGGCGTTGAGGACCCCGCTTTCGAAATCGATCAAAGTGCCGACCACGTCGAAGGTCATGACCTTGAATTGGGTGAGTTGCATCGTCTCTTCCTCGTTGAACGCAGAGAATGGGGTCGCTTCAGGCCGCTTCCGGGACGATGACCGTGTCCTCGGGATGGAGGGCGACGGTGATCGCGTCGCCGGGCGCCTTCATCAGCGCGCGGCCGGCATGGTTGCTGGGGAGGCGGAAGCTCAGTTCGCCGCCGACATCGAGACGGACGAACACGCGGATGCTTTCGCCCTGGTAGAGCGTGTCGGTGACGATGCCGGAGAGCCGGTTGAAACCCGGCGCCTGGGAGCCGTCGGCCACCACAAGCTTTTCGGCGTGGACGACGAGATAGAGCGCCTCGCCGCCGGGCACGGGGTGCGCGGTCGTCATCACCTGGCCACCCAGCCGCACCGCGCCGTCGGCGCCGCGCTGGACCGGCAGCAGCGTCGCCTCGCCGATGAAGCGGGCGACGAAGGCATTGGCCGGGTGATCGTGCAGGCGCTCCGGCGTATCGACCTGGACCAGACGGCCCTTGTTCATGATCGCGACGCGGTCGCTCATGGTCAGCGCTTCGCGCTGGTCGTGCGTGACATAGATGATGGTGGCGCTCAGCCGCCGGTGCAGCCGCTTGAGCTCGATCTGCATGGTCTCGCGAAGCTGCTTGTCGAGCGCCGAAAGCGGCTCGTCCATCAGGATCAGGCCGGGTTCGAAGATCATGGCGCGCGCCAGCGCCACACGCTGGCGCTGGCCGCCGGAGAGTTCGTGGATGCGCCGGTTCTCGTAGCCGGAGAGTTCGACCATCTCGAGCGCCGACTTGAGCTTTTCGGCCCAGGTGGAGCGGGGCAGCCGGCGGGCGCGCAGCGGGAAAGTGATGTTGTCGCCGACGCTCATATGCGGAAACAGCGCATAGTTCTGGAAGACGATGCCGATGTCGCGCTTGTGCGGCGGCTCGAATGTAATGTCCCGATCCCCGATCCAGATCGAACCGGAACTCGGCTGGACGAAGCCGCCGAGAATGCCGAGAAGCGTGGTCTTGCCCGAGCCGGACGGGCCGAGAATGGAGACGAACTCGCCGGGGGCGACATCGAGGCTCGCTTCATCAAGGGCGCGAAAAGTCCCGTAGGCTTTTGTCGCCTTCCTGATGGAAACGCCGACGCGCTCTCTCTTCGGTTGTTCAATCATAGGATTCCATTGCAGATTTTCAGCTTCGGACACGTCCCGAAGCCTGACGGCGCGGTCTTGCAGGAACCCGATGGCACCGACATGCGCGGGTGCCTGGAGCGCTTTCCAAGCGGACGGACTCATCCGCCGACAAGGAATCGCTCCAGATTCGACGCTTTGAGCATCTCCTCCGTTCAGATCGGCTCGATCTGAACGGGAAACGCATAAGCGACCTCACCTCCGTCGATCCGTCCTGTTCCCCTGGGTCAGGTGGCGGGTCTGATGCCCGTGTTGTTAGCCAACAGACCAAGCATGACCGTTCCGCACAATTGAAAAAAAGACGATGGGGTGTTACAAAATGTAATGACCTTCCTGCGGCGATCCCTTCCTTCCATGAATGGCCTCTTCACGTTCGAGGCCGCGGCCCGCTGCGGCAGCTTTTCCAGGGCCGCCGACGAGCTGAACGTCACGCCGGCGGCGGTCAGCCGCATGATCTCGCGCCTGGAAGACCATCTCGACACGGTGCTGTTCGTCCGCCAGCCGGGCGGTGTGGTTCCGACGGAGACGGGACAGTTGCTGTTCGACGCGATCGCGCGCGGCTTCGCGGGCATCGAAAGCGCGCTGCGCGAGATCGAGGACCGGCGGACGGGCATGGAAACCGTGACGCTGTCGGTTTCGACCGGCTTCACCACGCACTGGATGATGCCGCGCATGGCGGACTTCAAGAGGGTGTTTCCGACGGTCGACCTGCGCTTCCAGCTTGTGATGGGCGCCTTGTCCGGCCCTGTGAACGATGTCGATCTCGGCATGCGCTTCGTCGATGGAGCCGACGAGCGCCACGAGGCGGTGTTCGTGATGCCCGAGATGCTGCTGCCGATCTGCAGCCCCGACTATCGGGCCGGCCACGGCGTGCACGACGGCAGGATCGGCGAGCCGGACACCAAGATCAACCTGAGCGACGCCCAGCCGGACTGGTCGCGGCTGTTCGCCCCCGCCGACGGCGGCACCTCGCAGAACTCCATGATCTTTTCCGATTACGCCATCGTGGTTCAGGCCGCGCTGCTCGGACAGGGCGTCGCGCTCGGATGGCTGAACGTCGTCGCCTACTGGTTGCGCACCCGCGCGCTGGTGCCGGCGCGCGAGCACCTGATGGTCACAGGCCGCCGCTGCCATCTCGTCCGGCTGCGCGACAAGCCGGCGCGCCCGATCGTGGGCAAGGTCCGCGACTGGATGATCGCCGAACTCACCGCCGACGTGGAGGCCGTCAGCGCGCTCTATCCGGCCCTGGAGATCGCCTCCGCCGCCGCGCGATCGGACAAGGCCGCACGGCAGGCCTGAGCGTCGCGGCAAGCCTGAGCCATCGCGCGCGGAGCGGGGCCGTCTCACGGATAAGGTCTTGGTTCGATTGTCGAATCCGGCGCGGCTGCGTCGCGCCCGGATGCCTCCGTCCGACCGGGAGGGGCTTCGGGCCGGATTGCGCCGGGAGGGGCCGCCGCAGCCCCTGCCGGCCTGCCCGCCGCTCTTCGAAGCCCCGACCGGGAGCCTCCGTCGGGCGGAGATGGATCCCGGCCCGCGATCGGCCGGCCCCTCAACCTTTCCGAGCACGGCCCATGCTTGCTCACGTCCTCTCGCCCGGATAGCTCTTGCATGACAAGTGGGCGGCCTTTTTGGGGGAAGGACAACCATGGATCGCGAGGATTTCGCACATCCGGCTCTCGACCGCAGGGAACTGCTGAAAGGCGCCGCGACGACGGTCGCGGCCGTCTTGCCGTTCAGCGCGCCCGTGCCCGCGGCCGCCGCGGAGGGCGAGCCCGCCCGGCCGCAGCGGACGACGTTCCGCATCCATCCCGCGATGGGGCTTTCCCGCGTCGGAAACAGCGCGGCGTTCTATCTCGCCCCGGAAACCGCCGCCGGCGAACTCGCCACGACCGGAGAGGCGCTGTGGGGCGGCCTGCCTCTCGACCCGTCGAGTGGCGCGCCGCTCGACGCAGACGGGTTCCGCGATGCCGAGGGGCGGCTCAAGCGCCAGGCGACCCGATACCGCATCTATGCCTACACCGAGGCGGGCTGGCCCACCGGCGAGGGGCAGGAAATCGTCCTCGGCAGCGTCGTCGACGGCAGGACCGTGAAGGACATCGTCTGGACCGTCCACGTCGCCAACAAGAAGCTCAACAACTTCTCCCACAACAGCGGGGCCGAGGAGGTCAATCTCAGCTTCTACCGCGACGGCAGAACGCCGCCGGTCCGCCGCCCCGGGGACGGGCCGCTCGACAGCGAAAAGCGTCTTGCGACCCTGGTGATCGATCCAGGACCACGCGCCCTGTCGGCCCGTGCGGACGCCGGCAAGGTCGCGGCCTTCGACCGGACGACGCCCGCGAGTTTCGCCAAGCCGGACGGCACCGTCGCCGTTGCCGCCGACTATCCGAAGAGCTTTCCCGCCGATCATTTCACGCTCGACGTGCCGCTGCGTCCGATCGACAGCCTCGGCGACATCCGCATCGAGGCAGAGACCGGCCGCCTGATCTTCGCGCCCGGCTTCGGCAACACCGTCGGCATCATGGTCGACGGCAAGGTGCCCTCGCTCGAAGGCAGCCCGATCTTCATCGAGCACGACCAGTGGTTCGACGACGTCTCCGACGGCCCGGTCGATGCCACGCTGGTGTTCGAGGACGGATCGGTGGAGACGGTCGCCGGCGCATGGGCGCTCGCCGGGGCGCCCGGGTTCGCGCCGCAGGTCCGCAACGTCGTCACGGTCTGGGACGATGTCTACGACGTGTTCGTCCGTGAACTCGGCCTAGTTCCCGAACTCCACGACGGCAGGGGCTACATGCCGGGGTTCCGCCCGGTGTTCGAGGACGATATCCGCCCGCTGTTCCAGGCGGTGAAGCTGCTGCGCTGGAACATCCATCTGCCGCGTTACGCCGTGATGGCACACGACGCGATCGGCGACATCAAGCCCGCGGACGATCCGACGGCCAAGCTGCCGAACTTCAAGTCGCTCATCCGCAACCCGTTCGTGCCGTCGCAGGATTCGATCGGCCAGCCGCTGATGCCGCTCTCGCTCGGCTCCGCCGGAAAGCCGTTCCTGTCGATCACCCCGACGCAATATTTCATGCTGCACCAGTGGCATGGGAAGCTGCTCGCGGAGAACCCCCGCAGGCCGCTCGGCCCCGGCGAGACCCTCGACCGGGTGACGCTCGTCAATGGGGTCGCCGGCCGGATGAACCCGGGTCTGCAATATCCCTTCGTCATCCTCGACACCCACCTGTTCCGGCGGGACTGGCGCACCGCCGGATGCGGCCCGTTCCGTATCAACGCGGCCACGCTCGACTATGCGGCGGCCCGGAAGGACCGCCCGTTCCTCGGCGTCGGCTACGTGCCCCTGCGCGACGCGCCGGTCGAGCCCGGCGACCTGACCAAGTTCATGGCGGTGCCCTGGCTGACCGATTTCAACCAGTGCACGATCCACCCGCCCTTCCCGAATCCGAACGGCGACAAGACGCTTTACTGGTCGTGGCCGGCGGAACGGCCTTTCGTGGTGCACCCGCAATCGCTCTCGCACTTCGACGCGGAACGCGGATGGACCCCTGGGCAACAGGTCTATGCCGTGCGGGGCGCGGGAACGACGACCCACTATCCGGCGCTCGAAGGACGCTTCCAGGTTCAGCGCGCGTTCGTTCTGAACTGGTACAAGGTCGGCTTCGTGGTGCAGGCGAGCCGGATCGACCCCGCGGCGCGGCCGGCATCGGCCGACGATCCCTTCCTCGAAGTGGCGAGCTTCTTCGAGACGTCCCCGGACCAGACGGTTGCGGAGTGGCCGTCCTTCAATGTCCCGCCGGCGCCCTGACGATCTTCCCGCCCGGGTCTCAGTCGCGATCGCGGGCGCCGGGATCGCCGGATGCGCCGCCGCCCTCGCCTTGCAGGCGGCCGGCCTCACGGACGTCGTCGTCCTCGACCGCGACCGGGCGCCGGCATTCCGGCTCGGCGAGACCATTCCGGCCTTCGCGGTGGGCCTGCTGAAGCGGCTCGGCGCCTACGGGCGGGCAGCCACGCTCCGCCCGCTCGAAAGCTCGGGATCCACGTCGCTGTGGGGCAAGGACACGCCCGGCCACAACGACGCGCTGGGCGATCCGGACGGCGCCGGCTGGCATCTCGACCGCGCGGCCTTCGACGCGGCGCTGCGCGAGGAGGTGCGCGCCCGCGGCATCGCCCTCGTCGCCGGGCACCTCACCGAGGTCCGCCGCGCGGAGGCGGGCGGTTTCCGCCTCGCCTTCGCTCGCGGACCGGCGGCCGGCGCGATCGAGGCGGACGTTCTCCTGGACGCCAGCGGCGCCGGCGCCACCGCGCTGCGCCGCCTCGGGATCGCCCGCAATCCGGTCGACGAGCTCACGGTGCGCCATGCCGTCCTGGCGGTGGAGGCGACCGGGGCGACGGCGGCGCGGACATTCCTCGAAGCCGTGCCCTACGGCTGGTGGTACGCCACCCGGATCCCCGGCGACCGCATGGTGGCGATGGTCGCGACCGATCCGGCGGCGGCCGCGGAGGCCGGCCTTTCGCTTCGCAGCACCGACGGCTTCCGTCGCGCTCTGGAGGCGACCCACCTCGTCGGCCCGGCCGTTGCTGCCGCCCGTCCGGCGGGCATCCTGTCGGCCGGCGGCAGCAGCGCATCCTCGGCGATCCTGAGCGGCATCGCGGGCCCGGACTGGCTGGCGGCGGGCGATGCCGGCTGGAGCTGCGATCCCCTGACGGCACAGGGCATCACCAAGGCCCTGATGGAGGGCATCGCCGCCGCGGCGGCGATCACGGATCGGCAGCGCGGCAATGCCGGGGCGTTCGCGGCCTATCAGGCGATTGCGTTCGCCCGTTTCACGGCGAACCTCCGGCTTCGCGCCGCGCTCTACACCGCCGAGACGCGCTGGCCGGACAAGCCGTTCTGGCGCGCCCGCCGCCTCGAGGGCCCGGTGCCGGCGGCGGAAGACGAACCGGCGCGCCGCCTCCCTCCCCTCTTCTCCTGACGCGTGCGCCGGACGAAACAGGCGCTGCGCTCGCGATGCGGTGCCCGAACGCCGGACCGCGCGACGGTCCCCCGCGCCGGCAGCGGTCGCGGCGGGTCGTTCATGCGCGCTTGACAGTTTCATGAAAATGAAAAACTCTGCGTCAGTTTCATGAAACTGAGGCGGCGATGGCCAAGCGCGGCACTTCTGAACGGACCCGGCCGGGCGGCACGGCCTTCCGCCTGGCGCTTACGCTGCCCGGCGCGGCCGTCACCCTGGGGTTGATCCTCTTCGCGCTGGCGCTCCTGTGCGTTCTGGCCTTCCGCTTCAATGACGGTTCGCTGTTCGGCGCCGGCTTCACCCTCGGGAATTTCCAGATTCTCGCGACCGAGCCGCTCTACGGGATCGTGATCCTGCGCTCGCTCGTGATCGCCGGCCTCGTGACCGCCGCAACCGTGGTCACCGCCTATCCGGTCGCGTTCTACCTGTCGTTCCACGCCCGGTCGCGCGGGCTGATCCTGTTCCTGGTGACCCTGCCGTTCTGGACCAGTTATCTGCTGCGGGTGTTCGCCTGGAAGATCGTGCTCGCCTATAACGGCGTGCTCAATTCCGGCCTGATGGCGGCGGGCATCTGGAGCGAGCCCTCGACCGCGTTCCTCAACACGCCCGCGGCGGTGGTGCTGACGCTCGCCCACGCCTACGCGCCCTTCGCCATCCTGCCGATCCTGGTCTCGCTCGACGCCATTCCGCGGTCGCTGACCGAGGCGGCGGCGGATCTCGGCGCCAGGCCGTTCACCGTGTTCCGGCGGATCATCCTGCCGAACTCCATGCCGGGCGTGCTGGCCGGCGCCGTCGTCGTGTTCGTGCCGACCGTCGGCGACTACGTCACCCCGGCGCTGGTCGGCGGCCCCAACAGCACCATGATCGGCAGCCTGATCCAGGCCCAGTTCGGCAAGGCGCAGGACTGGCCGTTCGGCTCCGCCATCGCCCTTGTCGTCATGCTGGTGATCCTCGTCGTCATTCTCGGCGTCCGCCGGATCGACCGCCGCTTCGGGAGCCGCGCATGAGCCACGACACCCCCCTTCCCGGTCCCCGCAGGCCGCGCTGGCTCGGCGTCTACATCGTCGGCTATCTGATCTTCCTCTATCTGCCGATCGTGCTGATCCCGCTGTTTTCGTTCAACAACTCCGTCCAGGCGGCGTTTCCGCTGCAGGGCTTCACCCTCGACTGGTACCGCGGGCTCGCCGGCAACGAGGCACTGCGGGCGGCGCTGTTCACCTCGATCGGCATCGGGATCAGCGCGGCGTTCGTCGCCACGCTGTGCGGCCTGACCATCGCCTATGCGGAGCTGACGATCGGGTCGCGGCTCTCCCGGGTGATCGCCGGGCTCGCGCGGATGCCGATCCTCATTCCCGGGGTGGTGATCGGCATCGCGCTTTTGATCGCGGTCAACCTGATCGGCCTCGGCCCGTCGCGGCTCGCGATCGTGCTCGGCCATGTGCTGGTGGCGCTGCCGACCACCGTGATCGTCATCCGCGGCAGTCTCGCCGCCGTGCCGCGCAGCATTCCCGAAGTCGCGCAGGACCTCGGCGCCAGCGACGCCGTCGTGTTCCGCCGCATCATGCTGCCGCTGGCGCTGCCGGCGGCGGTCTCCGCCTTCATGCTCGCATTCCTGACGAGCTTCGACGAGTTCATCGTCGCCTTCTTCCTCGCCGGCACCCAGCCGACCCTGCCGCTCTACATCTGGAGCCAGCTGCGCTTTCCGAAATCGCTGCCGACCGTCATGGCGCTCGGCACCGCGATCCTCGTGACCTCCATCGTCATTGCCGGTGCCGCCGAACTGCTGCGCCGGCGTGGCCTGCGTCGCCTGCCGAACTGAACCCTTCCAGAAGGACGCCAGAGAGCGTCGACCAGAGGACGACCGACATGTCTCAGACGCCGAGAACGATCCTTTCGAGCCTCCTTGCCGCCACCGTCGCCTGCGCGACGGCGCTGTCGCCGGTCGCCGCCAGCGCGGCCGACAAGCTGACCTACTTCACCTGGTCCGGCTACGAGCTGCCCGAGTTCGACGCCGCCTTCCTCAAGGAGCACCCGGACGGCGTCGACGCCTCGACCTTCGGCGACGACGACGATGCCTTCACGAAAGTGAAAGCCGGCTTCCGGCCCGACATCGCGCATCCCTGCTACGACAAGGTCGCGCGCTGGAACAAGGAAGGGCTGATCGAGCCCATCGACATCTCCCGGATCAAGAACTGGGACAAGATCTTCCCGGTGTTCCGCGACCTGCCGGACCTGCAGGCCGGACCGGGCAAGGTGTGGATGGTGCCGTGGGACTGGGGCAATACCTCGGTCCTCTACCGGACCGACCTCGTGAAGGATCCCGAGCAGAGCTGGAACCTTCTGTGGGACAAGGCCTATAGCGGCCGCCTCGCCACCATCGACGCGGTGCACGACACCCCGCTGGTCGCCGCCGTGCTCGCCGGGGTGAACCCGTTCGACATGACGCCGGCCGAGATGGACAAGGTGGCGGACAAGCTGCGCGAGCAGCGCCCGCTGCTGTCGAGCTACACCACCGACATGACCTCGGTGGAACAGGCGCTCGCCAGCGGACAGCTCGTCGCCGCGATGACGTGGAATGCCTCGGCGGTGGCACTGCGCAAGCAGAACGTGCCGGTGACGTTCATGAAGCCGAAGGAAGGCATGCTCACCTGGGCCTGCGGCTTCGTGATGCTGAAGGGCACGCCCCATGCCGATCTCGTCTACGACTTCATCAACAGCCGGCTGGAGGCGAGTTCCGGCCAGAAGCTGATCGAGGACTACGGTTACGGCGCCTCGACGACGACGGCCTTCGACGCCGTGCCGAAGGAGACGCTGGAGAGCCTGCAGCTTCCCGCCGACCCGAACGTCGCGCTGAAGACCACCATCTTCACCGGGCCGATGAAGCAGGCCGACGAACTCGCCAAGATGTTCGAGAAGGTGAAGGCCGGCGGCTGACGTCGCCTTCCGTTCCCGGCGGCGATCGCCGCCGGGACGACCGTTGCCGACAGGGATCGCGGGATGAATGACGCTGCAGATATGACGGAGAGACCCAGCCAGGATGCCGACGAGGCCGACATCCGCGTGGGGCGGCGCGTGCGCGCCCTGCGGCTTGCCCGCAATCTCTCGCTCGCCGATCTGGCCGCCCGGGCCGGGATCTCCATCGGCGCCCTCAGCCAGATCGAGCGCGGCCTGACCTCGCTGCGGGTGCGGGTGATCTGGCCGCTCGCCGCCGCGCTCGACGTCCCGCCCTCGGCGCTGATCGTGGCGGACGATGCGGTGGAGAACGACCTCTATTGCGTGCGCGCCGGCAAACGGCGCCCGCTGCCGGTCCAGTCCGAGGGGATCGCCAAGGATCTGCTGTCGCCCCCCGGTGCCGGATTGACCGGCATGATGGTGATCGTCGAGCCAGGCGGGGGCACGGATGCCTATTCCCATTCGGGACACGAGTTCGGGCTCGTCACCGAGGGAGAGATCGAGCTGACGGTGGATTCCACGCGCTACGTGCTCCACGCCGGCGACAGCTTCGCGTTCAAGAGCACGCTGCTGCACGCCTTCAGGAACACCCGGTCCGAGCGGTGCAGCATCGTCTGGGTCAACAGCCAGAGGATGAAGGAGCCGCGCGATGGCGAATGAGGCACTGCTGCGGCTGGAACGGGTGAGCAAGCGCTTCGGCGGCGGAATCGTGGGGCTCGACGATATCAGCCTCGACATCGCGGAAGGCGAGTTCCTCAGCTTGCTCGGCCCCTCCGGCTGCGGCAAGACCACCACGCTGCGCGTGATCGCCGGCTTCGAGAGCCCGACCGCCGGCCGGCTGCTGATCGACGGCCGCGACATCACCGCGCTGCGCCCGTTCGCACGGCCGGTGAACACGGTGTTTCAGGACTACGCCCTGTTTCCGCACATGAACGTGTCGGAGAATGTCGAATTCGGATTGTCGCTGCGCGCGATGGCGAGCGCGGAGCGGAAGCGGCGGGCCAGCGAGGCGCTTGCCCGGGTCGGGCTGTCCGACAAGGCCGGGCAGCGCGTTCAGGCCCTGTCGGGCGGGCAGAAGCAGCGGGTCGCGCTGGCGCGCGCGCTGGTCTGCGAGCCGCGGCTGCTGCTGCTCGACGAGCCGCTCTCCGCGCTCGACGCCAATCTGCGAGAACAGATGCAGCTCGAACTGAAGCGGCTGCAGCGCGACCTCGGCACCACCTTCGTGATGGTGACCCACGACCAGACCGAGGCGCTGTCGATTTCGGACCGCATCGTGGTGATGAACCGGGGCCACATCGAGCAGGCGGCATCGCCGGCCACGCTCTACGACCGTCCCGCCACCCGCTTCGTCGCCGGGTTCATCGGCGCGATGAACCTGCTGCCGGCGCGGATCGCCGGAGCGGACGCCGCGACGACGACGGTCACCGCCGGGGGAATGACCTTCCCGGTGGCGTCCGGTCCCGGCACATCCGTGCCGCCCGGACCGGAGATCGTCGCCGGCATCCGACCCGAGGATGTGGTGCTGACGGCCGCAGAGGAGCCGTCCGCCGGCGCGACTGCGGGCGTCGTCGACAACACCTCGTTCCATGGGCGAAGCCTGCGCGTTCATCTGCACCTCGCAGACGGCACGGCGCTGATGGCCGATGTCACCCGCGGCACGCTGCCGCCGACCGTCGGACAGGGCGACCGCGTGTCCGTGTCGGTGCGCGCCGGAGCGGCGTGCGCGCTGCTGCCGGCCGCCGGTTGATCATGCGCCGCTCGCCGCACCTGCGCGGACACCGTGCCACGGGCCATCGTTCGCAAGGCCCCTGCGCACACCCGGCCGGAGATGGTCCGACATGAACGCACACACCCCGGACAACGCCGGCAGCGGCCGCCGTGACCGAGACGCCGTCACCGTCTATGCCCTCACGGCCGGGGCCGAACCGCCGGTCGCCCCGCTCTCCGGCGACTGGCGGGGCGATGTGGTGGTGGTGGGCGGCGGCATCACCGGATTGTCGACGGCCTATCATCTCGCCAAGGCGGGGGTGAGCGTCGCGGTCGTGGAGGCCAACGGCTTCGGCTGGGGCGCTTCCGGCCGCAACGGCGGACAGGTCAATCCGGGGCTGAAGCACGAGCCGTCCGAGATCGAGAAGACGTTCGGGCCGGACCTTGGCGCCCGCATGATCGCCTTTTCCGGCTCCGCGCCGGACAAGGTGTTCCAGATGGTGGCCGAGGCCGGCATCGCCTGCGAGGCCCGGCGCACCGGCACGATCCGCGCGGCCTTCAGCGCCGGCTCGGTCGCCTTTCTCGAACGCGCGACCGCCGACCTTCAGCGGCGCGGCGCGCCGGTCGAATTTCTGAACCGCGCCGCAATGGCCGCGATCACCGGCAGCGAGCGCTACGCCGCCGGCGCGCTCGACCGCCGCGGCGGCTCGCTCAATCCGCTCGCCTACAGCCGCGGACTGGCCCAGGCCGCGGCGTCGGCCGGCGCGCACCTGTTCCCGCAGACGCCGGTCGGCGGGCTGACGCGCGACGCCGACGGATGGACGCTGACCGGCCCGAAAGGCCGGCTGCGCGCGGGCCGGGTGATTCTGGCCACCAACGGCTACACCGACGACCTCTTTCCGGGGCTGAAGCGCTCCGTCGTGCCGGTCTATGGCGGCATCATCGCCTCCGCGCCGCTGCCGCAGGCCATGACCGACCGCATCCTGCCCGGCCGGCATGTGCTCTACGAGCACGAATCCATCACCGTCTATTACCGGCTCGATGCCGCCGGCCGGCTGCTTATCGGCGGACGCAGCCGGTTGCGGCCGCTGCACGGCCCCGACCGCTTCCCCGATCTCAAACGCTACACCCGCAGGCTGTGGCCGTTCCTCGGCGACGTGGAGTGGACCCACGGCTGGAACGGCCAGCTCGCCATCACCGCCGATCATTATCCGGCCCTCGCCAACCCGGCGCCGGGCCTGATGGCCTGCATCGGCTACAATGGCCGGGGCGTCGCCATGGCGACGGCGATGGGCGGCGAACTGGCCCGCTGGGCGACCGGCACCGACGCGAACGCCCTCGACATGCCGGTGCGGCCGTTCAAGACCTTTCCGCTTCACCGCTTCTGGCCGATCGGCGCGGCCATCCGCATCGCCTATGGCCGCGCACGCAACGCGCTCGGCATCTGATCCCCCTGCTTTCCCGCGACGAGAGACACCCCATGAGCCCCAACACGCAGAAGTTCTATATCGACGGCGCCTTCGTCGATCCGGCCGAAGCCCGGCCGCTCGACGTGATCGACCCGGCGACCGAGACGGCGTTCGCCACCACCTCGCTCGGCACGCAGGTCGATGTCGACCGGGCGGTGGCGGCAGCGCGGGCGGCGTTCGCCAGCTTCCAGTTCACCTCGAAGGACGAGCGCCTCGCGCTCCTCGAGCGCCTGCTCCAGGTCTATGAGCGCCGCTACGAGGACATCGCCCAGGCGATCAGCCGCGAAATGGGTTCGCCCATCGCCCGCGCGCGCGACTCGCAGGCCTATGCCGGTCAGGGCCACCTCGAGGCGACCATTGAAGCCTTCCGGCGGTTCGAATTCGATGAAGTGCGCGGCGCGACCGTCGTCACCCACGAGCCGGTCGGTGTCGTCGGGCTGATCACGCCGTGGAACTGGCCGCTCAACCAGATCATGTGCAAGGTGGCGCCCGCCATCGCCGCCGGCTGCACGATGGTGCTGAAGCCTTCCGAGATCGCGCCGATTTCCGGCATCGTGTTCGCCGAAATCGTCCATGAGGCCGGCATCCCGAAGGGCGTGTTCAATCTCGTCAACGGCACGGGGCCGGAAGTCGGCGCCGCGCTCGCCTCGCACCCCGACATCGACATGGTGTCGTTCACCGGCTCGACCCGCGCCGGCACCGATGTCGCGCGCAACGCCGCGGCGACGGTGAAGCGCGTCGCGCAGGAACTGGGCGGCAAGTCGGCCAACATCGTGCTGCCCGACGCCGATCTCGACGTGGCGGTGACGAAGGGCGTGAACGCCTGCTTCTCCAATACCGGCCAGTCCTGCGACGCCCCGACCCGGATGCTGGTGCCGGCCGAGCGCCACGCCGAGGCGCTCGCCATCGCCCGCCGCGCCGCCGAGGCGGTTCGCGTCGGAGCGCCCACGGACACCGGGACCGAGATCGGTCCGCTCGTCAGCGACGTGCAGTTCGCCAAGGTGCAGGCGCTGATCCAGGCCGGCATCGACGAGGGCGCGACGCTCGTCGCCGGCGGCACCGGCAAGCCGGACGGGCTGGAGACCGGCTATTATGTCAAGCCGACCGTGTTCGGTGACGTGAAGCCGGGCATGCGCATCGAGCGCGAGGAGATCTTCGGGCCTGTGCTCGCCATCATCCCCTACGAGAGCGTCGATCAGGCCGTCGCCATCGCCAACGACACGCCCTACGGCCTCGCCGCCTATGTCCAGGGCAGCGATATGGATCAGGCCCGCCGCGTCGCCCGCCGGCTGCGGGCCGGGTCGATCTATCTGAACTATCCGGACTGGGACCTGTTCGCGCCGTTCGGCGGCTACAAGCAGTCCGGCAACGGACGCGAATATGCCGATTTCGGCCTGCGCGACTTCCTGGAGATCAAGGGGATGGTCGGCTACGGCGCGTGACGACCGCATTCCCTCTCACGACAGCCGGCGGCCGTTTCACGGCGCCGGCTGTCGGCGAGACCGCCTGCCGGACAGCTTAGAGCCTATCCCGTTCAGATCAGATCGATCTGTACGACAAGGATAGGCTCAAGCTTTTGAATCTGGAGCGATTTCTCGTCCATCTGATGTTCCCGTCAGATGGACAAGCCCTCTAAGGGCGGCGCATGTCCGCCCGCTCTGCCAGCTCCGTCGACCGCCATGCCTTCCAACGCCGCAGCAGCAGGCTGCGCGGTTCGCCGATCGGCTCCGCCAGGATCTCGGCGGCCTCCATCCGGTCGGTGCGGAAATGGCGGAAGGCCTGTCGCCGCTCGCACCATGCGATCAGGATGCGCCGGGTGTCGGAATAGCCGAGCACGACCGGCCATACGACACGTTCGGAGCGCTCGCCGTTCCCGGCACGGTACAGGAGGCGCAGCTTCCGCCGTCCGCGGATGGCGTCACGCAGGCCCGCGACCGCCACCACCCCCTGCGAGGCATCGAGGGGTGGCTCGATCGCCGTGCTGGGGTCTGCAATGAACGGCCTCAAATGTCCGGGAACGACCGTCGCCACCTTGGCGAGAACGTCACGGGCCGCAGAAGACAGCGCCGGATCATCCCGCTCGACGACCCACTGCACCCCGAGAACGATGGCTTCCAGTTCAGCCGGCGTCAGCATCAGCGCCGGCATGTCGAAATCGGCGTGGAGCACGTAGCCGACGCCGGCTTCGCCGACGATCGGCACCCGCTGCGCCATCAGGTCCGCGATGTCGCGGTAGACGGTGCGCATCGACACCTCGAGTTCGGCGGCCAGGGCGGCACCCGTCACCGGTTTCGGGGACCGGCGCAGGATCTGGATGATCTGGAAGAGGCGATCGGCGCGGCGCATCGGCCCCTCACTCGCTGCTGACGGAACGCTGTCAGCAGCGATGTGCGACAAACCCGTCGGACACAAGCCCGGTTCGTTCCCGACAGGACTCCATCGATGAAGTTCGCCTCCACCCGTCTGATCGCCGCCGACATCTCGGCGATGGTTGCCTTCTATGAAACGGTGACCGGCCAGACCGCCGACTGGCTGGCTCCGCAATTCGCCGAGATCGTCACCCCCGCCGCGACATTGGCTATCGGCAGCGCCGAGACGGTCGCGCTCTTCAGAGCCGGAAGTGCTGCGCCCGGCGCGAACCGCACGGCGATCCTGGAATTCATGGTCGCCGACGTCGATGCCGTATTCGCCCGCCTGAAGGACGAGGTCGAGCTGGTGCACGAGTCCAAGCTGCTGCCATGGGGCAATCGCGCATTCCAATGCCGTGACCCGGAGGGCACCCTCGTCAGCCTGTTCACACCCGTGACCGAAGCGGCCAAGGCGCGCTTCGGATCGCGATAGGGCTTTCCCGGCCCGGAAGGCTCGACGGCAAGACGCCTTGCGAGCGCGGTTTCGGCCAGCATTGGCGGCTCGCGAGGGGCGCAGCTCCGATCCGGCAAATCGACCCGTGACGCAATGAATGGCCTTCTTGAATTGTTAAACGCACAAGGTATGGCGCCATTTCAATGGGTTATCGCCTTTCTCATGCTGATCTCCTGAGATTTGGCTTGTTGGCGGCGAGGAGGGCCATAAGCATGGGTCCGAGGGAGAAGGCGCCGGTTTCGGCCTTTGCGGTGAGGCTTCTGAGATATCCGCCGGGCGAGGAGATGGTCTCGGCCCGCTGGAGGATGGCGGCGACGGTGATGGCGGCGCGGACCTCGCCCATGACGCTCTCCGCCTCCTCCCAGGCGCTGGGGCTGATGCCGAGCATGGGCCGGACCTTGGCGGCGGTGTCTAGGAAATCGCGCCAGTTTCGGACGCCGTCGGGGGCATAGGAGGCGAGGTCCGGACAGGCCTGCATCACCATGCCGAGCGGGAAGGCACCGTCGGATGCGGCGCGGGCCGGTTTCGCACCGTCCGGCCGTGCCGCGGGCGGCGCTTCGGCCTCCCCTGCCCTATCCGCGTCGGGCAAAGGCGGGGTGTCCTCCGATTTGCTATCGGCCTCAATCCCGATTTCGGCCGTGGTGCTGGCATCAGGCTCAGTGCCTGGTTTTGCCCCTTCTCCCCTCCCCTGCCCTGCGGGTTTTGTGTTGTGCCCGGCCTCGCCCCTGCTTTCTTGAAAGCGAGGTTCAGAATCAAGGGAACGGTTTGGGTTTGAATTCTGTTTGTGCCGCTCGTTCTGAGACTCATTGGCGCCGATATTCTGGAATTTGATGTGACTTTCCAGAATGTTGGACACAGCTTGTCCAAGTGCCGCGAACGCAGCCTCGATCTCGGCCAGCTCCACGTCCGTCACCTTGCGATGAAGCCGGCCGGCAATCTCGACATAACGCTCGCGCACGCTGTCCCAACTCGTGAACCTCTCGATCGCAGCCCCCTCCCCTGCCCTGCCGGAGACCGGTGCGGCGGCGAAACGCGCGGGCTCGACGCCTTCGGTCTCGCCGGTGGCGATCATCTTGAGGAT